>JBMOIG010000086.1:0-20025 GCA_049317445.1 Myxococcota bacterium
CCCTGCTTGCACTGCCCGCCCTGCTTGCACTGTCCGCCCTGCTTGCGCTGGCTGCGACGGCCGCACATGCCGAGCCCGCAGACCCTGCCGTAGCGGGTGGTGAGGTTGCCACGGGGGTGCTGGACGGCGACCTGTACACCAACGCCGCATTGTTTCTGGCATTTTCGGCTGGCGACCTGCGGGTCGGCCTGCACGCGCCGCTGCGCGTTCGCGTCTTCGACCGCGGCGCACCGGCCGATGGCGACACCCCTGGCATCCGCTCTCGCGACTGGGATGAACCGGGCGATTGGACAAGGATTTTGCGTTTCGCCTCGTGGGGCGACCCCGACGACCCGGTCGAATTGCGGCTGGGCGAGCTGACCGGCGCCAGTCTGGGCCACGGCACGATCGTCGACCGCTTCTACAATACGCTGGACCTCGACCACTACCGATCCGGCCTGCGCGTGCAGGTCGACACCGGGGCCATCGTGGTCCAAGCGCTGGTCGATGACGTGCTCAAGGCGGACTTGAGCGCGCTGCGGGTGGCGGGACGGCCATGGCGGGCCCCTACGGGCTGGCGAAGCCTCGAGGTGGGCGCCACCGTGGCGGTCGACCGCAACGCGCCCTGGATCGACGCCGGCACCCCTGCGACGGGGCTCAACAGTGTTGGGCGCATCCAGTCGGCCGACAGCGTCGCGGTCGTCTCCGGCTTGGACGCGGCGCTGACGTTGTGGCGGAAGCGGGACCGCACGCTGGCCGCGTATACCGATGTGGTTGCGCAGCGCACCGACAGTCCGCAGGACGGGGCCACTTGGGCGCCCGGCGTGCACCTGGGCTTGGGACTCGAGCTGCCCGACCTCGCCCGCAACGTCGCGCTGGGCAGTAGAATCGAGCTTCGTGCTTGGGACCAAGGCTACCTGCCCACGTGGGTAGACGCCTTCTACGAGGTCCAGCGCTACGACTATCGCCCAGCTGCGGACGTGGGCGGCACCTCGAAGACCGCGTGGGCGCGTCGCGCGTCGGAAAGGTCGATGGGCGCGCTGGTGTCGGCAGACGCCCTGTTCGCGCAGATCGTGCAGGTCAGCGCGACTTTCGAGTGGAGCGCGGACGCTGGCAACGGCCTGCAGCTGTGGGTGGTGGTGCCGGAGCGGTCGGGCTTGGAGCTGCGCGCGGCGTATGGCGTGCGAGGAGTGCTGGATGCCGAAGATCTGGGCGATCTGGATCGCGCCAATGCGCTGCTGTCGGCCCGCTATCGGCTGGGGGGACCCGCTTACGCCGCCGCGGTCGTCGGTCAGCGCTGGCAGGCCGAGGATGGGGCGTCGCCGCACTATCAGGCGGTGCTGGAAGCGACCGTGGGGGCCGGGATTGAAACCCGTTTTTGACGCGGTGCGTCGCAGTGCGGCTTCGCGGCCCCGCCTGCGAAAACGAATCGTGAGGCGGTCTTGGGCGTTGCGCACCAACGAGGCCACTTGATCGCGGTCGCCCGATCGTCGATGCTTCTGCGCCCGTTGCGCCACAATCCAGGCGAGCACCGGACGTGGCCAGTGGATCTTGGAGGACAGTTCATGGGGACGAGCAAGCGAGGTCGCCGGTGGGGGGCCGTCCTGATTGTGGCAGCAGCGTTGGCGGCGCCGGCGCTGTCGTCGCACGCGGCAGAGCGAGCGGCCGCCTTCCTGTACGTGCTGCAGACCGTTGACGTCAACGGCATCGAACTCCCCGTGATCGTTCCGGTCGAGCGGCCCGGCCTGTCCGACTCGGGACCGTCCAGTCGGCCGTCCAAGGCGTTCGAGGCGCTGCGATCTCGGTCTCCCAAGGCCTACGGGGCGACCAGCCTGCGTATCGACTCGGCCACGCGCGCCACGCTGGTCATCGACAAGGTCGCGGATTCCGATCAAGTGCTGGCAGAGGTCTACTGGACACTCGGGTCGATGGGCATTACCGAGCTCTTGGCGCCGCCCTACTTCAACGCTCCCGTCACGGCCGACGACCTCAGCTACGGCGCGCAGCCGTTGCTGCTGCAGCCGTGGGATCTGTTGCGCTTCTACGACCAGCCTGACGTTTTGGCGCAGGGCTACGTGCTCGTGATCGGCCAGCCCATGCCCGCCAACGAGGCCGTGCGTCGCTTGCTGAAGGGCGACCCGGTCATTCGCAAGCCGTTGATCGACGCGATCTCGGGTCAGGCGTTGCGTCCCAAGCTTGCGGTCCTTGACGCGATCGCCGCCGGTTCGACCCGCGATGCGTTCAAGCTGAAGGCTGAGGATGCCGTCGGCGCCCTGACCGATCCGTCGCTGGCCGTTCGCGGCGCGGCGCTCGACGCGGTGATCGCCGCCGGGTTCGTGGGTTCGAAGATCGTCGCCGCGGCGTTGGAGGCCGTCGTCGAGAACGACTCGGACGCAGAGCTGAAGCTGCGGGCCGTCAAGGCGCTGAGCAAGGCGGGCGTTGCCAAGTACGACGATCTGCTGGAGACCGAGAAGCTCAAGACCGGCACTGCGGACGAGGCGCTGGCCGCCGTCGCCAAGCTGTCGAAGTCGAGTCAGGTCAAGATCGCGGCTGCGGCGCTGGTGGGGGCCCTGTCTCACTCGGACGGCGACGTGCGTGAGGCTGCCTTCAAGGGGCTGGTGGAGCTCAAGCAGTTCGATTTGCTCAACGAGGCGATGGACGGCGACCAGTTGTCGGCCAAGATGCGTGAACAGATCGCGATGGTGCTGGTCGAGAACGGCTCGGCGGCGGCGCAGGACAAGGCGCTGCTTTACCTGATCACCAAGGGCAGCGCGCCGGGAGCCATCTTTGCCTGCCAGACCTATGGTAAGCGCGGGGCCAAGACCTCGTCGCCGCAGCTGATCGAGGCCCTGAAGCACGAGTCGCCGGAGGTTCGTCAGGCCGCTGCCGACGCCTTGGCCCAGCTGAAGGAGGAGCGCGCCATCGTTCCGCTGGCCGATGCCGCAGGGGCCCGTCCGCGCGATCGCGAGTTCATGATGGCGGCGGCCGTGCAGATCCTCGCCAGTCTGCGTCTGGAGCAGGTCAAGAATCTCGTCAATTCCAAGAACTTGGACGTGCGGCAGATGGCGATCCGCGCCCTGTCTGAGTTTGCCAAGGGCAGTCGCCCGCGGCCAGACGTGGTGGCGTTGCTACAAGAGGCCAAGAAGGACCCGGACCCGGGCATCCGCCGGTCGGCGGTGTTCGCGCTCGCGCGGCTGCAGGACGACGGGATTGCCCGTGATCTCGCGGAGATTCGTACCGACGCCGATCCGGAAATCCGCCTGCAGGTGGTGGTGGCCCTGACGGCTGCGTCGGACAAGTACGCCGAGGCGACGACCATCCTCGACGAGATGGTGATCGACCGCGACAAGCGCGTGCGTATCGAGGCGATCAATGGTCTGGCCAAGCGCAAGGCGTACACCTCGGTACCCAAGCTGGTCAGTCTGGTCAAGCAGCCGGACCCCGACGTGCGGCGTGCCGTGTTTGCAGCGCTGCTGACCCTTCGCACCGCCGACAACGAGGTTGAGCTGCGCGTCGTGTTCCAGAAGGGGATGGACGTGCAGGACTCCGACGTTCGCCTGATCTGCATCAAAGCGCTGTCGGACAAGACCTCGGGCGCCGACATCGAGGCGCTGCGCTCGGCGGCATTCGACAAGAGCAAGGAAGTGCGCCTGGCCGCCATCGCCGCGCTGGCCTCGACCAAGCTGTTCGAGGCCATGGACGCGCTGGCCAACATGTTTGGCGATGCCGACATGGAGGTGCGGGAGAAGGCGCTGGAGGCCCTGGGCAGCATCCCGGCCGGCGAAGCCAAGAAGCAGAAGCTGACGTACCTGAAGGACTTCATCGAGACGCCCGACATGCCCGAGGCGCTGAAGAAGCGCGCCATGGAGCTGCAGAAGCAGCTGTAGGCCTTGGGTTTGGCGAGTCCAGCGTGTACTTCGACGAGACCGACCCCGAGGAGGCCGATCATGGCAGCTCACGGCAGTTCGAGGGTAGCGGCGTGGTTGGCCGCGCTGACGTGTGCAGTCGTTGCTTGGCCTGCCGTCGCTGCGGACCGCCCGGTCGCCAAGGAAGCCGCCGCCAAGCCCGGCAAGCGACCCGGGGCGAGCAAGTCTGACGCCGCGCCAGCCGACACGGGCCGGCCCGGTGCCAAGGCGGACACGTCAGCCGATGCAGCCAACACCGCGTCCAGCAAGGGAGATCCCGCACTGGCGGCCCTGATCGCGTCGCTGCGGCAGGCGCTGGACGCCTCGCGCAAGGCCAACGAGGACCCCGACCTGACGACGACGCTGCTGTCAGGCATCGCTGAAGTGTCGCTGGTGTCGGCCGTCCACGGCCACTATGCCCTGGCAGGCGTGGGTCAGGCCCTGCGCACCGGAGGCATGCCTGCGGCCGACGTCGCGGTGGTCGCGCGAGACATGGAGCGCAATTTCGAGCAGTTGGCACAGACCTACGGCCGACTTGCCGGGCAGAAGTCGTTCCACCCGCAGCTGGTCGACATCTTCCGGGGGCTGCAGATCCTGTGCGGCAAGGCCCAGTCCACGGCCAGCGCGCTTGCCTTCTGGGCCGATGCCAGCGCCGATACCGGGCGGGTTCGCGCGTTCGAGTCGGCGCTGGACGACTACCGCGGTCGGGTCAAGGCGCTGTTCGCCTCGCTGTCGCGGTAACCGCCCTTACTTCTTGCGGTTCTTCTTGCGAGCCGTCGCAGCCATCTTGTTCTTGGTCTTGCGGTGCTCCCGGTCATACCCGCGGGCCGACGGGGGCAGCTTCTTCTGCGTGGCTCCCATGCCGTTGTCGGGCATGCCCTCGACCCCGTCGAAGAACTCGTCGACACCCACGCCCTGCATCTTCGCCATCTGCCCCATCTGGCCGAAGCCGGGCATCCGCGACATGAGGCCGGGGGTCTGGCCGATGCGTCCCATGATCTGGCGCATGACGTCGTAGCGCTTGATCAGGTCCTGGACGTCGTTGGGCTTGCGGCCGCAGCCCCGGGCGATGCGCTGCAGGCGGCGGGCGTTGATGATCTCGGGCTTGGTGCGCTCCTTGGGCGTCATCGACTGGATGATCGCCTCGATGCGGACCAGCTCCTTGTCGTCGAACTTGGCGCCGTCGGCCATGGCGTCGGAGAAGAACGGCAGACGCTCCATCACGTCGCGCAGGCTGCCCATCTTCTTGAGGACCTTGATCTGCTCCAGGAAGTCGGTGAGCGTGAACTTGCCGCTCAGCATCTTCTTGGCGTCGGCCTCGGCCTTCTTCTCGTCGACGACCTTCTCGAAGTCGGTCATCAGGCTGACGATGTCGCCCATGCCGAGGATGCGGCTGGCCATGCCCTCGGCCCGGAAGGGCTCGAGCTTGTCCAACCCCTCGCCCATACCGGCGAACTTGATCGGCGCGCCGGTCACGATCTTGACCGACAGCGCCGCGCCGCCACGCGCGTCACCGTCCAGCTTGGTCAGGACCACACCGTCGATGCCTACCTTCTCGTTGAAGGCCTTGGCGGTCGTGACGGCGTCCTGACCGATCATCGCGTCGACGACCAGCAAGGTGTTGTCGGGCGGCGTGCGGCGGCGGATCTCGGCCAGCTCGTCCATCAGCTGCGCGTCGATGGTCAGACGGCCGGCGGTGTCGAACAGCACGACGTTGCGGCCGGTCTTCTGGGCCTCGCGGAAGCCTCCCTCGCACAGCTCTGGCGGGGTCTTGCCCGGCACCGAGTACACCGGCACGTCGATGCGCTGCCCCAACACCTTCAGCTGCTCGATCGCGGCCGGGCGGTAGATGTCGGCGGCGACCAGCAGTGGCCGATAGCCCTGTGACTTCAGGTAGTTCGCCAACTTGGCCGCGGACGTCGTCTTGCCGGAGCCCTGCAGACCAATCAGCATCACCGTGCTGACTTTCTTCTTGTCGAGCTTCAGCGACGCATCGCCCGGGTCCATCAGGGCCGCCAGCTCGTCGTGGCAGATCTTGATGAAGTGGTCCTGCGGGCTCGCCTTCAGCGTCTCGCCGCCCTTGCCCTTGACCGTGGTCTGGATCACCTCGCCCAAGGCCTTCAATTTCACGTCGGCCAGGAACTTCTTGACCACGCCGAATTCGACGTCGGCCTCCAGCAGGCTCGCGCGGATGTCGCCCAGCACCTCGTCGAGCGTCTCTTCGTCGAGCTCGCGGTAGCCCTGCAGGCGATGGCGCGCAGAGCGGAAGCCTTTGGTGATGGTCTCGAGCATGTGCGGTCTCTCAAGCTGCCCGTGTTGATCGGGGCGGCGAAAAGTGTTCTGCAGCGCACGGGTGAGGGCTGGCAGAAGCGGCGGCGCAGGGTAGAGCCGGAGGCGTCGATTTTCAAGGCGGTGGGCGGATTCCCGTGTGCCAGTCTGCCGGGCAGAAGTGTATCGCCCTTGACCTGTGGGGCCGTTTGACGTGAGATCCCGTGCCTTCGCCCTCTCGCCCTCTCTTCGCCAGTCGCGTCTCAGGAGCCACCCCATGTCGCAGTCGGTCGTGTTGCTCGTCGGCGGTACCAAGATCCTCGAGCGGGCCCTGCAGCAGTCCGTCGAGGCCCCCCTCGTGACCGTTGCGACCATCGAGGAGGCCACGCAGGTCCTGACCTCGAAGCCGGTCGGTCTGCTGGTGCTGGGGCCCACGCTGCGTCGGGCGCTTGCCGTCGTCGCGATGTTGCGCCGCGAAGGCCAGACCGAGCCCAAGCTGATTGTGGTCTACCGCGACGATCAGCGCGAAGAGGTCAAGCGCCACATGAAGAGCAAGGCCGTGGCCGACCGCTATGTGGTGCAGTCACGCATCGGCAAAGAGTTGGAGCCGGCCGCTGAGGAGTTGTGGAAGCTGAGCCAGATGCCCCAGAGCTCTGACGGCGAGTACGAAGAGATCCTCTCGGGTTCGCTCGAGACGATGCCCGAGGCGGCCACCCAGCTGCTCGAGGTGCTGGACCTGCCCGACAACGACCAGCCGCCGCTGACGAGCGAAGTGCTGGGCGCGTTCGATGCTGAGGCGTTCGAACAGGACATCGCCATCGAGGACCTGCCCGAACTCGAAGAAGAACTGGAGCCCCTCGAGGAAATCGACGAGCTGGAAGAGGATGCTCTGGTCGAGGAGACAGCTGAAGAAGAGCTGTCCGGCGACACGCTGGAAGTCATCGACATGTTGGAGATCGAGGAGGAGGAGGAGGAGACCGTCGTCCAAGCTCCCGCAGCGGTCGCGGCTCCCGCCGCCCAGCAGCCCGCCGCCGAGGTCATCGAGGAGCTGGAGGCTGCGGAGCTGGTCGAGGAGCTCGCCGTCGTCGAGGTTCTGGAAGAAGTGACCGAAGGGGTGACGGAAGTAGCGACGGAAGACGTGACCGAAGAAGTAACCGAGGAGCTGGTAGAGGAACTCGTCATCGCCGACTTGGTCGAAGAAGCCCCGGTTGCCGTCGTCGAAGCCGCCAAGACCGTTGAGTCCGCCGACGTCGTCGAGGAGTTGGAGGCCGTCGACCTGATCGAGGAGGAGGCCGTTGTCGCAGTCGCCGCTTCCGCTTCGCATCTGGAGGAAGAAAACGAGCAGCTGCGTGCCGAGTTGAAGAAGGCTCTTGCGGCCGCAGAGGCCTTGGCGGCGGCGATTCAGGACCTGAAAGTCAGGCTGGATGGGGCCGAGAGCGCGCGCAACGCTGCGGTCGAGGCACGAATGGTGGCCGACCAGACGGCCCAGGTGCGCGAGGAAGAGCAGACGAAGCTGCGCGCCGAGCTGGCGACGGCCCGAGGTCGCGAGACCGCAAGCGAGGCCCTTCTGGAGACCCGCAAGCGGGTCGCCGCCGACGCGGCCAAGGCGTTGCTGGCGGTGGCGTCTTCGCTGGAAGAGCGTTAAGGCTTAGATACTTCCCTAAAGTTATCCACAGCCTTTCTGGGCGTCTGCGGATGCGCTTTCGGCGTATTCTGCCGCGTTGTTCAGGCGTTGAGCAGGGCGGCGTCGAGCAGTTCTTCCGCCAGATCCGGTCCGCCAAGGTCGCGGATCTCTTGGATTCCAGTCGGACTCGTGACGTTGATCTCGGTCAGCTTCTCGCCGATGAGGTCGATGCCCACGAACAGGTGACCGGCGGCCTTCAGCGCGGGACCCAGCTGGTCACACAGCGCCTGCTCGCGCGGATTGAGGGGCGCCAGCTCGACCCGCGCACCCACGTGGATGTTGCCGCGCAGGTCGTCGGGGGGCGGGATCCGCAGCAGGCCCGCGCGGGCAACGCCATCGACCAGAATCACCCGCTTGTCACCCTGGACGACTTCGGGCAAGTACTTCTGCGCCAAGATGAATTCGCGTCCGTTGTGGGTGCTCATCTCCAGCAGCGACCGGGTGTTCAGGTCGCCCGGGTGCAGCGCCACCACGCCGTTGCCGCCAGACCAGCCCAGAGGCTTGAGCACGATCGACCCGCCGACGTCGCGTTGGAACTGCAGGATCGTCGCCATGTTGCGCGTGACCAGCGTGGGCGGCGCCAGCTCCGGAAACTTCAGGACGCTGACCTTCTCATTCCACGACCGCAGCGACTCGGGGCGGCTCAGCACCCGCGTGTGGGGCGGCGCCAGCTCCAGCACGTAAGTGGCCGCGATGTAGTTCAGATCGAACGGCGGGTCCTTGCGCATCCAGACGATGTCGAAGTCGCCCAGTGCGCGAATCGCGGTCGGTCCGTCGTGAAAGTGCGAGCCCCGCACCCGCTGCACTTGCGTGGGACGGCAGGTGGCGAATCCCTGACCCGACTGGCCGAACAGACCGTCGGTGTCGCAGGTATGCACTTCATGGCCGCGCGCTTGGGCGGCAAGCATCAGCGCGAAGGACGAGTCCTTGGTGATGTCGATGCCGGCCAGCGGATCGACCACGAACAGATGGGCGACCATGGCGACCTCTTGAAAGGGCTGGGAATTACTTGGCGGCGGGAGCCGGGGCAGGAGCAGGAGCGGGAGCCGCGGCCGGCGCAGGAACAGCAGCCGGGGCGGCAGCGGGACCGGCGGGCGGCGCGGCGGCGGCGGCTTGCTCCACCGTCACTTCGGCGTCCTCGAGCAGCACGTCGTAGAGGTAGCCGGCGCCCATGTCGCGGTCGACGCCCAGCTTGCCCTTGACCTTGACCAGATCGCCGCGTTCCGCGCTGCCGGTCACGCTGGTGACGACGAGCTTGCCCTCGGTGCCGTCGACCACATGGATCCAGTTCTTGCCCATGATGCCGCGGTTGACCTTGATGACGCGGCCGCGCACCTCAAACGTCTGGCCGCCCAGCGTCGCCTTGTTGGTGCGGACCTCGGCGACGGTGTGGTCGGCCTTGGCGACGGCACCGACGTCGATCGGCTTGTCGGCGGGCAGCGCCGGGTGGCCACCCTCCGGCATCGTGCCGCCCATCGCCGGGTGGGACGGGGGCATGGCGGGATTGGCTCCGGGGGGCAGGTCCGGGACGACTCCGGCAGCGCCGGCGGGGGCGTTTTCTTGCGCGACAGCCTGGGTCGGCACCTCCGTGGCGCCGGGCTCGGCCTTGCGGCCACAGCCTACGAGGACCAGGGGGAGGGCGGCGAGGAGCAACAGTAGGGTGCGGATCGACATGGGTGCGGTTGCCTCTGGATGGGGCCGGCGGGTGCCGCGGCGGCTTCGGGCGGGCGCGGCTGGCCGGGAAACGGGGGCGCATCCTAGCGCGCCGCGCGGCAAAGGCAATCGTGCGATGGGAATGCCGCGCCGTGATCCCGTTCAACATCTTGGGATGTCGTGGTTTTTGCGATGGGTCTGTTGTCAGGGAGGGCGTCGGCTTCATCTCTGCTACACTGGGGACATGAGCCGTTCCTCCTCCCCCGGCCGCTGGTCCCGCATCATCGTCCACGCCGATATGGACGCGTTTTATGCCGCCGTGGAACAGCTGGACCGCCCGGAGCTGCGGGGCAAGCCGCTGCTGATTGGCGGCACCGGGCCAAGAAGCGTGGTGGCGACGGCCAGTTACGAAGCACGCCCGTTCGGGGTCGGCAGCGCGATGCCGATGGGGCTGGCGCTGCGCAAGTGCCCGCAGGCGATCGTGGTGCCGCCGCGGCTGGCGCGCTATGCCGAGGTGTCGGACCGGATCATGGGTGTTTTCGCGACGTTCTCACCGTTGGTCGAGGCGCTGTCGCTGGACGAGGCGTTCCTGGACCTGACCGGCGCTGAGGGGCTGTTCGGGCCGCCCGACGAGATGGCGCGGCGGATCAAGGTGGCGGTGCGCGAGGCGACGGGGCTGACGGTGTCGGTCGGCGTCGCACCGAACAAGTACGTGGCCAAGGTGGCGAGCGACATCCGCAAGCCCGATGGCCTGTGTGTGGTGCCCCCGGATGGCGTGCGAGCGTTTCTGGATCCGCTGCCGGTGTCGAGGCTGTGGGGCGTCGGCAAGCATGGGGAAGAGCGCTTGCAGGACATGGGGCTACGCACGCTGGCCGACGTCGCCGCCGCGGATCCGGCGTGGCTGGAGCGCAGGCTGGGGTTGATGGGACCGCACGTTCACGCGTTGGCGCAGGGCATCGACCAGCGGCCGGTAGTGCCGGACCGCGAGGCCAAGAGCATCGGCAGCGAAGTGACGCTGGACGACGACGTGGTGGGGCGCGCGGCGATCACGCCGCACCTGCTGCGCGAGGCGGACCGGGTGGGGCGGCGGTTGCGGCGCGCCGGTCTGCGGGCCGGCGGGGTGCGGGTCAAGCTGAAGACCACGACATTTCAGCTGTTGACCAGACAGACGGCCCTGCACCCACCGACCAGCTCGGGCGATGTGCTGTACCGCGAGGCGCTGCGGCTGCTGGACGCATTCGATCTGGGCGTGCCGATGCGGCTGATCGGGCTTGCAGCCTACGACCTGGCCGATGCGGCGGCGCCGGTGCAGGGCGAGCTGTTCGGGCAGGAGGGCCGCGAACGTCAGCAGCGGCTGGACCAAGCGGTCGACGCGCTGCGCAGCCGATTCGGCAATACGGCGGTGCGGCGGGGCAGCGAAATGGAGGAAGAGGGGCCCGAGCGCCAGCCGGACCGGATGCGGGATTGAGCGTCGGCCGCAGCCCAGCCCCTGGGATCCGTTCACCGGTCAAAACCACCGTGACGAGGGACTAGTCGCCGCCCGCGCCCGAAAAGCCGTCGTCGCGGTCCTTGAACAGGAAGTTGAAGCTGGTCAGGCTGCCGTAGCACCCTGTGACGTAAGTCTGCAGCTGCACTTTCTCTTGCCCGTCCAGGTTCGAGGCGTTCACCTTCTGTTCCAGCACCCGCAGCTTGTCGCGGATCGACACGACCTTGCGGAACAGGATGTCGACGTCCAGCTCTTTGGACGCGAGCTCGGGGTTTGCAGGGCGCACGATCACCATGCCGCCCCGGTAGCGCGGGTGCATCGGCACGTCGGACAGACCCAAGGCCTCGTCCAGCACCTCGGACAGAATGGACTTCAGGGCGTCGCGGTCCATGGTCTCTCCCTCGTCGGTCATGAAATCCAGAGGAATCTCGCGCAGCTTGGGGGCCGGCGCATCGTCGTCGCGGTCACGCGGCGGGCGACTGCGCGTCGGAGGCGCGTGGCGACGGGCGTCCTGCACGAACTGGCTGCGGCGCTGCTGTTCGCGTTGGTACGGCGACATGTCCGCATCGGCGGGCACGCTGGTCCCCGGCATCAGGCGCTGGCGGTCCAGGTGGTACTCGGGGCAGCCGAATTCGTGCGCCGCAGCCGTGGGATGGCCCGGACGACCCTGACAGGTGCCCATCGTGCGCATCAGCCGGTCGGTGTACTCGACGCGGAAGTGGCGACACGATCCGCAGCGGTTGTAGACCTCAGTGACGTCCGACATGGCGCGCGGTATCGCAGCGGCCCGCGGTGGCGTCAAGGCGCGGAGGCCGACCTGCGAACGATTCTCGCAAGATCTGGGGGAAGCCGTCGGCTTCGGCGGTCAGCGCGTCAGCCGAACGACCTCGGCGGCGTCGATGCGGCGCAGGGCGGTCGCCCACTCCGGGTAGGCGGCGGGGGCGACGACGGCGGGCTGGGTGCGGATGCGCTTGACGAGGCTGCGCTGCGCACCGGTGCCGGTAGATGTGCGTGAAAAGTGCACATCCTGTGCGTCCAAGGCCACGTCGGTCTCTGCGGTCTTGAGGTCGGCGCCCAGACTGCGCACCGAGACACGCACCTCGTTGTCCAGCGTATGGCTGAACAGCAGCGGCATCTTGCGGTCCCCCACTGCGGTGTAGGCCTGACCGAGCTGGTCGGGGTAGAGCAGCAGCTCGAGGTTGTTCAGGCGTCGCGGATCGGCCGGCGCATGGACGTGGTACTCGATGCCGACGGGTCCCGTTCCGGTCAGGTCCTGAAGACCCACCAGCTCCAGCGTCATGCCTGGGTAGGTGCTGCCGACCAGCTGGCTCAGGAGCTCGCTGCGGCTCTCTTCGGTCGACCCCACCAGCAGCGCGCGCACCAGTGCTCCCAGCGCGCCGCCCAGTCGCTCGCGGACCACCGCCTCGATCCGGCCGTCTGCATGCCAGTCCAGCTCGACCTGCACGTCGCGGCGATCCTGACCCTCGCCCAGCGCCGGCACCGTCACGTGCGGGTCCTGTGGCGTCTGAGGGCAGCCGACCAGCAGCCCGGGGCGTCCTCGCAGCCCGGCGCGGATGTGATTCAGCAGGCCTCCCTCCAGCCCCGGGTCGTACCAGATCTCCACAGGGGTCGTCGGCGTCGGTCCCGGCAGCCGCAGTCGCACCAGACTCATGCCGAAGTCGTCGGGGTCGGGCGGCGCGTTCGCCGGTGTGCGGGCCAGCGGCACCACGCGGACCAGACACGCGTCGGTTCCCAGCCGACGTGCGATTGTCTGCAGCACCGACGCGCGGTCGCCCTTCTGATCCGCCAGCGCAGAGTCCGGCCGACCGGGAATGCCGCCACCGTGCTCGTTCTGCACCGCCCGCGCCAGGCGTGCCGCCACTTGCTCCCAGCGTCCGCGCCCCTCCGGCAGCGCCCGTGCCTGCGCCACCCAGCGGTCCAGCTCGTCGTTGCGCACGGCCTGCCACGCCGCCAGCGCCTCGTTCCACGGCTCCAGCACCGAGGCAAGATCGACCTGAGCCGAGACACGCACCGACGGCAGGGCCGACTCCGGGCGCACCGACAGCGGCTCCAACCTGGCGCGGCGCATCGCGTGCGTGCGGAAGATGTGGGCAGTGTAGGCCCCGTCACGGCGCACTTCGGCAGCAGGCACCGACGGCGAAGCGGCAAACTCGACCGTGACGCCATCGGGGACCAGCACCACGAATTCCGCAAGCAATGTCGGACCATCGACCGACTGCAGGATGAACGGCGCAAGGCGCGTGGCGCCCGTGGCCGGGTCGTCAGGGGCGACGTAGACCACTTGCGCGTGCTCGACCGCCGTCCCAGCGCTGACTGCACGCAGCGAGACGGTTTCCTTGTCCGCTGTCTCCGCCGGGGGAACCGACGTGCCGTCGGCCATCCAGGTGCGAGCGAACTCGAGCTCGGCCCCGTCGCCGATGCGGACCTCACCCACATCGCCCGCCGCGCGGTCGTCCAGCACCCGCACGATCTGATGCACCCGTCGCAAGGCACCGCCGCCGGGCAGCAGCACCACGATTTCCTGATCCAGCAGCCACGCCGTGCTGGCGCCGCGGAACAGCGCCTCGTCGTCTGGAACCGCTGCGATGTCGCGCCCTTCGCGCCGCCATGCCTGCCACGGCGCTGAGGCCCCCGCCTGCAGCGCGCGCTGCCGCACGTCAAGCGCGACGTCGCGCCCCGTCAGCAGGTCCTGTAGCGACCGCTGCCAAGTCCCCATCGCGCCCTGGTTCCACGCCACCTGAGCCAGCTGCCAGCGCTCCTCTGTCTGGTCCCGCGACCACGGTGGCAGGGGAATCTCGGGGTCGGCCGAGCCCTGATGGAGCGCCTTCAGCCGCCGAGAGGCCTCAGTGGCCAGCGCCGGGGATCGCATCGCTGCTTGCAGCGCCTGCCGTGCTTCAGCCGGCTGGTCGACGGTGGTCAGCCCCTGTGCAAGCGATAGGGCCTTCTGCGGACACAAGGGCGTCCGCGCCAGCACTTGCCGCGTCAGCGTCCGGTCCAAGCCGTCCAGACCCAGCGATAGCGCTCGCTCCCACACATCGCAGTCTCGCGGCTGGGCATCGACCGCCAGCAGCGCCTCTTGCCCCGCGTCATCGGTCAGTCCCAGGGCCAGCAGCACCTGACCGCGCTCGAGGGCAAGGTCGGCGCGGCGAGCGACGGGCGAGGATGGCTGCGAGCGCGTCTCGCCCTGCGCGATCGGCGGGTAGGGGTCCGGCGCGCCGAGCTGCGTCAGCAGGCCGGTCAGCAAGTGCCATGCGTGCGCGGGGTTGCCGGCGTCGCGGACCTTGGCCACGCGGTCCACCTGGGCATCGACGTGGTCCGGTCGGCTGTCGAGCACCCGGTCCAGCGCCGATAGTGGGGCGGTGGACTGGGGGTCCAGACCGGCCATCGCCTCGACCGTCAGCCACGCCACCAGCGGGCCTTGGGGAAAGGTCGTGGCGAGTTCAGACCGCGCTGGACCGGCCGGCTCCAGTAGCGCCTGGGCCACCTGCCGCGCCGCCGCTGGCCAAACCGCCGGAGGATGCGTCTCAGCCACGGTAACGGAGGAAGCAGGAATGATATCCAATTCAACGGGTTCTGAGGTGTCTCCCAAAGCAGCGGCGACGTCCAAGCGGTGCGGACCTGCGGCGAGCGCGACCCAGCCGCGCTGCAGTCGATCAGGGGGCCCTGTCGGGCCTGCGGCATCGCCCGTCCACAGTTGGCCGTCGAGCCACAGCCGCATGCCGCGGGGCGCTCGTGCGACCAGATAGTGGGGGCCCGCCTCCGCTTCGAAGGCCGCGCGCAGGGCGTACACGCCGGGATCGCGCACGGGCAGACGGTAGCGGCCGATCCGCAGCGACGCCGGCAGGGCATCCTGCTCCGCCTCGACCGGGAGCTCCAGCGCCTGACCGGAGGCTGGCGCGCCGGCCGTCGTGGGCGTGTCGAACACCGCGGGAGGCAACAGAATCGTGTCGAGGCCGGTGTGCAGGCGCCGTGACACAGGTGCGCTCCAAGCCTGCACCTGCAGCGGCCGACCGAGCGGCAAGGCGTCGCCCAGCCCAAGGTCGTCAGACTGCGCCAGAAGACCGCCGAGCGCGAGTCGCCGGCGCAAGGCGTCGAGCGGATGGCGGGCTTCCAGCAGTCGCTTGGCCGTTTGCGGTCGGTCGTGGATCGCCGCCAGCACGCCTTGTCGATCGCGCACCGCAAGTCGGGGCAACGCCTCGGCGGTCAGGGTGCGCGCGACCTCTGCCGCCGCGATCGCCTCTTCGTTCGCGGGAACGGTCGTCGCCAGCCGGTCCGCCGCGTCCGCCAGATCCAGCCAGGCGGCCGCGCGCCGTTGGATGTCCACGTCGCCTTGCAGCGCCAGCACCCGCAGCAGGTGCGGCAACAGGCCGGGCACGGTCGTCGGAGCCAGCACCGCCCCCGCGTCGCCGTGGTCGCGCAGGTCGGCACAGTCCATGTCGTGCAGCAGGCACAGCCAGCCGAGATCCTGATGCGCCGCGGCGCGTTGGGTGGGGTCGCCCAGACGCTCGCGGGCGTCGTCGGCCAGCCGGTCGGTGTCGACGCCGGGATCGAACGCCGACAGCGGTGCGCCGCAGGCCGCCAGGAGCGCCAGACACAGCCCGGTCAGCAGCCGCCAGCGCTGGTTCATCGTGGCCTCGTGTCGACGGGCGTCGGGGCGGGGCCCAGCACGGTCTCGTCGCGCAAACCCGCGTCGACACTGGTCAACCAAGTGCGGAAGGCCGCGTAGCCCTCCTGCGGGATGTGGCGGGTCGTGACTTCGAACGACGAGACGATTCGGGCGTAGTTTCCGCGGAGGATGTCAGGCTTTCGCTCGGACGTGATCAGGAAGTGGCCGTAGGCGCAGTCGGTCTGCGGCGCGCTGGACAGCCGGACCGCCACCTTGGAGGAGCCCAACACGGAGACTTCTGCCGAGTCGCGAAACGCATACTCCAGCTGCAGCGGGTGCTTGCGGCCTTCCACGCGCGCAAGCTGGCTGACCAGCGGCCTGCCGGGACGCAGGGGAGCGACCGCGAAGTACCCGTCTGCAACCCGCGCCACCTGCGGCGCCGTCGCCTCGACCTTGACCTCGACGCGGTCCGCCGGGGGCTGGATGCCGGTCGCCTCGACCTTGGTGACCGAAATGCCGGGAAAGCGCGGCGCCAGATCCTGCTCGATCCGCTCGCGCCGGGTCTCGGCGGTCGCCAACCTCGCGCGGACCTCGGCGGCGGGCAGTCCCTGCAGCGTCCACGTGATCTGGATCTTCGCCGCACCGTCCGCTGCAATCAGGAGTCCCAACTCCTCATGCCGCGTGTTCCGCTCTGGTCCAAACTCGGGCATCCGCACCAGTTTTGCCTGTGGCGACGCACCCTTGACAGGCGGCACCACCAGCGCCATGCCCCCCGTGTCGCCGCCGGGCAGCTCGGTCGGGGCGTTGTACTGCGCCGTCGTGTCGACGAACCAGTCCAGCTCGGGCACGTACGCGATCGCGTGGTTGAAGACGCCCAGCGAGGCCACGTCGTCGTGCAGCCGCCCCAGATCCGACGTGCGCACCAGCGCCACCCGCGCCTCGACCCCCAGCTCAGCCAGCAGCGCCACCATCAGGGTCGCCTGGTCCTTGCAGTCGCCAAACTGGCGCTGGATCACCTCGCGCACCGCATGGGGTTTCAGGCTGTGGATGCCGAACTCCAGGCCCACATAGCGGATCTGGCTGGCGACATAGCCGTGCACGGCGCGCACCTTCTGCTCGACCGTGGTCGCGCCTGCCCCCAGCCGCTGCGCCAGCTCCTTGACCATCGGGTCGCTTCCCGGTGCCGGCAGCGCCTCGGCCATCAGCCCGGCAAACCAGCGGGCGGCCGCGTCCCACGTCGCAAACGACGACAGGTGCAGGTACGGCTGCACGTCGGTCACGCCCGGCATCCCGTCTTCGGAGGGATGCGCCGGCAGCGGCCCCACCGACAGCGTCCAAGTGTCCCACGCGCCCTGGTCGTCGCTGGGTCCGGCCGTCGGCGTCTTCGCGACCCGTGTCATGGCCAGCGGCGGGGCATCAGGACGGCGCGGGTCGACGTAGCGGTGGAAAAACGGTGTGCCTTCGAGCAGTTGGACGGCGATCGAGGTCTCGCGCACCGGCTGCTCGTCGCCCAGCACCAGCAGCTCGCCGAACACAAGCCCGAACGGCGTCGGCAGCAGGTCGCGCACCACGTATTCGGCCACGACCGCATCGCCTGGCCGCAGGTTGCGGAAGGTCAGGGTGGTCCGTTCCAGGTCGTAGTACATGCCCGACGCGTCCTCACCAAAGCGATCGATGGTCTGCGCCACGTCGCGGTCGATCCGGCCGTCCTCACGCACGATCACGGCCAGCAGCACGTCGGCGCGCGAAAGGCTGGGGGCGTACTCGATCTGCACCTCGCGGGAGGAGGGGCCGCCCCCGCCGACGTAGTGCACCTCAGCCTCGTAGCGGGCCTGCTGTCCGTTGCCCAGCGCTTGCAGCACCGTCTGTTGCAGCCGCGTCTCAAAGGGATACGGCCGGGGCAGCTTGGCCTCGGCGCGCACCATGGCGACCAGATCCCGGCGCAGCGGCGCGAAGAAGTCGCCGTCGGGACGCAGGACCTGCAGTCGGGCCCGCAGGTCGGCCCGTGCCGGCGCCTGCTGCAGGGCCGACCGAAGCAGCTCGATCGCCAGCGGCTTCTGCCCCAGACGTGCCGCGATGCGCGCGCGCAGCTCCAGCACGCCGGAATCCACCAAATGCGGCGGTAGCCGGTCCAACGCCTGCATGGCCAACGCGGCCTGACCCAAAGACAATCTGGCGCGAGCGACAGAGGCCCAGGCCCGGCTGCGACCCGGGAACCGCCGGTCGAGGTCCGTCGCGATGCCCTCGGCCGTCGTCAGGTCACCAGCTTCGATGCGTGCGGCCAGATGGTTCAGGTGGCGCTCCAGACGACCGGGCTCCACGGCCACCAGCCGCGCGTGCAACTGGGCGGCCTCTGTCAGTCGGTCGCGGGCGGTGGCGTCGCGGATGCGGGCGGCAAGCAGCTCAGGAGCGTCGGGCCAGCGCTCGCCGCAGCGCTGCAGCAGGCGCGCCGCAATCAGCTCGGCGCTCAGCCGTGACCACAGGTCGGCCCGCACGATGCATGCCCGCACCGACGATTCCTCTGGACCCTTGCCGTGTTGGGCCGTCCATTCGGTCCATATCTGGTGCGCGGCCGGGGTCTTGCCGATCTCGTCCAGCGCTTGGGCCTGCGCGACCATCAGCTCAGGCGCGTCGGGCAGCAGCTCGGCCCACGCGCGCAGCCGGTCGATGCGGTCGCCGGGCTCACCCGCCAGCATCGCGTGCCCCAGGGCCGTCTGCGGGTCGGGTGGCAACTCTTCGGGAAATGCGGCCAGCAGCCGCTCTGACAGCTCGACCGGCAACGGCCAACCGTGCCAAGCCAGCGCCACCAGAGCCGCCAGCATCCCGGGTCGCGCGGCACGCTTGGGGTCGGTCGGCCAGACAAGCCCCAGCGCGGTGTCGCCCGGGCCCTGCGCAGGACTCTGAACAAATTCGCGCAATTCCTGTGCTGGCACGGACGCCGAAGCAGCAGACGGAGGCGGCTGGGCGCAGCTCTCGATGGCCAGCGGTGCGTCACCGGGACCAGCAAAGGCCACCGCCAGAGGCAGCGCCGCGTCTGCCGGAGCCAGCTTGACCACCAGCCGGTGCCACCCGGCGGCAAGCACCACCGGGACGTCATCGGCTTCGGGCAGCACGGCCGCGGTTCCGGCCAGACCGTACAGTGTGGGGCGGGCCGCCGCTTGCAGGACCCGCCGACCATCGAGCCACACCCGCGCCGCTCCTTCGACGCCCAAGCGCAGCACCGCGGGACCGGGGGTGACCGTGCGAAACCAAGTCTGCACAAACACGATGGCGTCGTCTGGTCGCTCGACCAGGGTTTCCAGCGGCAAGCGCTCCCCCGGACGCGCCAGCGACTCCGGCACCGGCTGCCACCCGACCCGTCCCGCCCGGCCCGGAAATGACGCGCGCAACGGCGCAGTCAGCGCGGCACCGACGGCCTCGATCTCCTGCTCGACCTCGCCTTCGCGCGCAAACGCCGACCCATGCTCGTCGCCGAACGGACCCAGTATCGACCAATGCCGCACCGCGCCCTGCGCCGGAGCGTATGCGGCCACTACGTCGGCGAGGTCGGCCGCCAGCGCTGCCTGAATCAATGTCGACCGCAGCACCCGAGCGACGGGACCGGTGCCGGCCTTGCGGTCGCGCGTCCAGCGTTTCGCAGCAGGTTCAAGCAGTTGCACGACCCGCCCGGGAGCCACCGCGCCCAGCGCGCGTCCCACCTCCAACGCTTGGGCCATCGCACTGGGGGCGCCGACCTTGGCGGTCAGGGACTTGCACACGACGGTCAGTCGTTGGTCCTCAGCGCTGCGGGCGGCAGAGGCGGTCGGAGCAGCGCCAGCCAGCGTCGCCCACGTCAACGCAACCGCTCCAAACAGGACCGCAGTGGCACGGACGGCGGGACGGGACGCAAGGAGGGGGGTCACGGCACTCCGAGTTCTTCGTGGATGAACGCGCGTCGGCCCTGGGCGTAGGCGCGGATCTCGTCGACGCGGTCGAGATACTCGCCCACGGACGAACGCTTACGCTTGTCAGCCAAAAAGTCCAACCGCAAGGTGCACATGGCGGTCTCGAGGCGCTGGTCCAGGAAATCGGGGGCCAAGCCGGTGTCGGCGATTTGCAGGACGAATTGGAAGAAGCGCTTGCGGTAGGCTGGGTTCTCGAGGACGCGGTAGACCTGGTTGTAGAAGCTGTGCTCGACCGTGTTCACCCCGACATCGAGCGGCAGCTGGGTGAAGATGGTCTCGTCCTGCACATCGAAGGCCTCGGTCCACAGGTGGCCGAGCGTGAGGTCAAGGTCCCACGGGAAGAACACCCAGCGGTCGTCGGCCGCTGCCGGGTCGCGGTACAGATAGAAGTTCTTGCGGATGTGCTCGTGGTTCTGCAGGACGGCCATGCCGGCAGCGTACGCCAGCCAGTCGTCCACGCGCAGGTGCTGATCGATGTT
>JBMOIG010000087.1:0-19745 GCA_049317445.1 Myxococcota bacterium
GTCGATCCCCCATTTCACTTCGGGCGCGCTCACTTTCTTCTCACGGATCAACTGGTAATACCTGACCCCTCTGCACAAGGGCGTGATCCTCGGTGGAGACCGCTTTCCCCTTGCTTGACGCCGCCGGGCCGGTGCGTCACCGTGGCCAAGGCCGTGCAAGGGCCTTGGAACCCCGACATGCTGCGCATCCGCCTCACGCTTGCGGTCGCCCTGGTGCTCGGCCTGCTTGCGCCGGTTGCGGTGTCGGGCGACGACGCTGATGCGCACGCGGTCGCGGCGGCGCAGCGGCGGCAAGCCCGTGAATACGTGGCGGGCATCCAGAACATGTGGGTGGCGACCGTGAACGAACTGAGGACCGCTCGGGCTGCGGGCAAACGGGGCACAGCACGATGCCTTTCCGAGGCCTGTGAGTCGATGCGCGGGGTGTACCGTGTGGCGCAGCACGCACTGGCCGAAATGGAGGCCTGTCCAGTCGACGACGCGCAGTTCTCCTGTGGAGAGCGTTCGTATGCTCTGGTCTCGATCGCGTACAACAAGGCTGAGGAACTGCAAGGTCAGGCATTTGGGTGTTCGGAGCCGGCCCCCGATAGCCCCAGGGTCCATGCCTTGGGCGAAGCGCGGGACTGGGAGACGATCCCGGACCCCGTCGAGCCCGAAGAGCCGCTCGAGCGACCCGCGGAAACCCTCGCTGTCGCAGACGAGCACCTGAGGTACTTGGCCTTCCGCGTTGCCGAGTATGACGCGATGGTCGGAGCCATGTTCTGGAACGTCGCCTGGCACGACCAGGAATGCGCGCAACCCAGTCAGCGGTGCGCGTGCATGGACGCCTACCTGCCCGAAATGGGAGACTTGGCCGACAAGGTTGCGCTCGCCGCCGAAGTCGCGACTTCCGCTGTCCGGCGGCGGGACCCCGCGGAGGTTCAACGCGCGTTCACTGAGTTCGACGGTCTGCTGAAGCAGTTGCGCCGGGTTCGGCTGCTGGTGCGGGACTGCGCCGCGTCGGGCGCCGGGTACTTCTACCGAGTAACGGAGATCTACGACGAGGTGGACCCGTCCCTCGACTTCTGGTGGCTTCCTCGGCGGACATCCCCCGAAGCCTGGGTTGCGCCCGGCATTCGCTTTGATGGCTTTCTGGGGCGGTGAGTTCAGTGGGTTGCTGCTGGTGGTCGGCGCCCTGCCATCCCCGTGGAATCGCCGGTGCCCAGGCAGGCAGGGGGTCGTTCCAGGTGCCAGGTCGTGAGCGGCGTGTCGCGCATCTGGCAACTGGTAATACCTGACCCCTCTGCACGGATGCCCGCGTCACCAAACGGGTCGTCGCAGAACGGCGGGTCGAGGTCCGCGTCGGCGGGAGGGTTCACAGGGAGACAGGGGGTCGTTCCAGGTCCCAGGTCGGGAGCGGCGTGTCGCGCATCTGGCAACTGGTAATACCTGACCCCTCTGCCCGGGCCCGGCTAGAGGTGCCGGCCGTCCCCTTTCCCGTTTCATCGCCCGCGCCGGGCCGGGGACTAACCCTTCACCTTGCCCAACAACCGCAACAACCCATCCAGAATCGTCAGCGGATGCGGCGGGCACCCCGGCACGAACAGGTCGACAGGAACGACCGCCGCCGCACCGCCCAACTGCTCCGGATGACCGGCGAACGGACCGCCCGCAATCGCGCAAGCCCCCACGGCGATGCAGATCTTGGGGTCCGGAATCGCCTGCCAGGTCTTGCGCACCGCCAACTCCATGTTCCGCGTCACCGGGCCGCACACCAGCATCCCGTCGGCATGGCGCGGCGAGGCGGCGTACGAGATACCAAACCGCCCCAAGTCCCAGCCGATGGTGCCCAGCACGTTGACGTCGACCTCGCAGCCGTTGCAGCCGCCCGCCGACACCACGCGCAGCTTCAGGCTGCGGCCGTACAGACGCATCAGCTCGGCGCCCATTTGCTCGGCCAACGCATACTCGTGACCCTGCTGAACGGTCAGATGCTCGCGGCGCGAGGTCGCCAGCCGGTGCTCAGGGCCGAACCGCAGCGCGGCGGTCGGGCACGCTTCCTCGCAATCGCCGCAAAACAGGCACTTGCCCAGATCGACGCGGGGATTCGGACGCTCAGAGACCGTATCCAAGGCGATGGCCTGCACGCCACAGGCATCGGCGCAGACGCGGCACTGCGGCGGGCACTTCGCCGCATCGACGGTCGGCCGGCCGCGCAGGCGGTCGGGCAGCGCCGGCAGCACCGCCGGGTACCGCGACGTCTGGTGGCCCTGCGAGAGCCGCTCGAACAGCGCCACCTTCATAGGTCAACCCCGCAGTAGCTGAGGTTGAAGCTCTTGTTGCACAACGGAAAGTCCGAGATCTGCTCGTCGCGCAGGGCAAGCGCCAGACCCTGCCAGTTGTGAAAGCTCGGGTCGACCACCTTGTAGCGCGTCAACCGCCCGTCGGGTCCCGTCAAGCCCAGATGCAGCACAGGACCGCGCCACCCTTCCATCAGGCCAACCGCCAGGTGGTCGGGGCGCAGCGGCTGCATCGGCTCGCGCACGGGGCCGTCCAGCGGCCGCGACAGGAACCTCTCGACCAGCTCGAGGCTGTCGCAAATCTCCAGCCAGCGCACCCAAGCCCTGGACTGCACGTCGCCTTCGCCGCAGATGGCGGGGTCGACGCGGGTCTGTAGCCAGGCACCGACAGGATGGTCGTGGCGCACATCGACCGCCGTTCCGCACGCGCGCCGGGCCACGCCGACCAGACCGGCTGCGATGGCCTCTTCCAATCTCACGATGCCCACCCGCTCGAACCGCGCCGCGACCGATGGCGTGTGGAACAGCAGCTCGACCGAGCCGGTCACGTCGCGCCGCGCCGCGTGCAGGCGGTGCATCATGTCGCGGCGGCGGGCCTCGTCGGCCCCGAAGCGCACGCCACCGGGCCGCAACATGCCACGCCCCAGCCGACTGCCGCACAAGGCCGCGGTGAGGTTCAGGAAGTCGCCGCGCAGACGGCCGTTGAAGCTGGCGGTGGGCTGGAATCCGACGTCGCCCGCCAGCGCGCCCAGGTCGCCGACGTGGTTGGCCAGACGCTCCAGCTCCAGCATCGTCGCGCGCAGATCCTGAGCCGCGGGCGGGGGCACAACATCAGCCAGCGCCTCGAGCACCAGGCAGTGCGCCCACGTATGGGCCACCGTCGTGTCACCGGCGGCGGCCTCCATCTGGTGCAGCGTCTGGGGATGCGGCCCGCCGACTGCCGCGCGCTCGATGCCGCGGTGCTGGTAGCCAAGCTGAATCTCGAGGTGGAAGACCTGCTCGCCGTGGCATTGGAAGCGAAAGTGGCCGGGCTCGATGACGCCTGCGTGGACGGGACCGACGGCAACCTCGTGCACGTCCTCGCCCTCGACGCGAAAGGTCTCGACCACGCCGGGGACGATGAGCATGTCCGCGGCACGGCCCCACGCGTCGGGCCCCGGGGTCCAGCGGGCGTGCGAACGCACCGGCTTGAACCACGGGTGACCGACGGCAACTGGGCCGAACTGCTCGGCCAATTCGCGCTCGAACAGGTGCGCCTGCGGACACGACGGCGTCAGCGAGGGATAGCGGTCGCCCACCCGCGCGCGCGCCACGCGCAGCTCGCCGGCCGCATCGTCGACCAGCACCGCGACGATCCGGCCCTCGCCGTCGCCGCTCCAGCAACCCAGCCGCGCGCCTGCGGAAACGGCCGCGACGACGTCGGCGCTCATCACGTCGAGCGACAAGTCGGGCACGTCGCGCAGGGCGACCGCCACGCCGTTGCGGGTCACGCACCACCGGTCGCTCATGGCGCCACCTGCCCTTGCGACGCGTCGGCCGCCGGGACCGCGCTGAGTCCGCTGCGCTGTTGGGCCGTGGCCTGCGCCTCGGTGAACAATGCCTGCAGCGGCGCGGGGATCCACAGGCCCAGCACCAGCACCAGCGCCAAGCCTAGGGCCGGCACCGCGGTCGTGCGCCACGTGTCGCGGAACACCGGCGCGTCGTCCTTGGGCGGCTCGCCGAAGATCGCCTGCAGCAGCGTCTGGCTGAAACCGACGAACACCAGCGCCAATGCCAGCAGGAAGATGCCCGCCGTCCACCACTGGCCGGACACCATGGCGACTCGCACCATGCCAAATTCACTCAAGAACAGACTGAACGGCGGCGAACCCGTGGCGGCCAGGAAGCCCAGCAACAGCAAGATGGCCGACACGGGCACCCGCCGGATCGCGCCCGACACGCCGGGGACGCTGCCCGAGGCAAAGACCCGGCGGATGTTGCCGACCGACAGGAACACCGAGGCCTTGGCGACGGCGTTGCCGATCACGTGCAGCAGCACCAGCGGCAGCGCGACAGGCCCCAACCCCAAGCCCACAATCAGGATCCCCATGTGCTCGACCGACGAGTACGCGAGCATGCGCTTCAGGTCGGTCTGCCGGACCATGAACGCCGCCGCCCACACCATCGACAGCAGCCCCATGAACACCAGCAGCGACCGCGCGAAGTCGCCCAGCCCCGCGGCGTCCATCACGCCCACGACCCGCATCAGCGCCAGAAACGCCACGCTGGTCATGCCGCCCGCCATCAGCGCCGCGACCATGCCGGGGGTCTCGCCATACGTATCCGGCTTCCACGTGTGCATGGGCGCAAGACCCATCTTGGTGCCGTAACCGACGAACAGCAGCACGAACGCCGTTCGCAGCCACGCGGGCGAGAACGACTTCACCGACGCCGTCAGGTCCACGTACGTCATCGACGGCTGGTCGCCTGCCGCAATGGCGCTGTACGCAAGAAAGAACGTGCCCAGCAGCGCAAGGGCGATGCCGGTGCCGCCGACCATCAGGTACTTCCACGTCGCCTCGAGCGAGCGGGGGTTGTTGTTGAAGTAGATCATGGGCGTGACGGACAGCGTGGCCGCCTCGATCGACGCCCACATCACGCCCAAGTGCTGCGAGGCCGTCGCCAGGCTGGCAAAGCACAGGAACAGGCAGGTGCACACGACCAGCACGCGGTTGGGGCGCTCGGACCGGATGCGCAGATAGGCGGGGGCATAGCAGGCGACCAGCAGGAACAGCACGCTCAGGCTCAGCAAGACCACGCTGCCCGCCGCGTCGAGCCGCAGCCACAGGCCGCTTTGCAGGGTGTTCGCGCCGGTGATGCGGGTGCGGGTGGCGATGGCGCCGACCGTCAGGCCCAGATGTGCCACGCCCAGCACGGGCAGGACCAGGGGACGCCAGCGCTCGCTGCGCACGACGACGGCGGCGGCGGCAGCGACGACAGGGGCGATGAGCAGGGCGGTCAGCATCGCGGCGTCACTCCTCCTTCAGCCGGTTCAGCTGGCGGGTGTCCAGCGAGGTGAAGGTGCGGTTCAGGTGGCCCATGACGAGGACCATCACGAACACGCCGGCGACCAGGTCCAGCAGCACGCTGCTTTCGACGAAGAACGGCACGTCGACCACCATCAACAGGCCGAAGATCGTGATGCCGTTCTCCAACACCAAGTACCCGGTCGCCTGGGTGATCGCCCGGGTGCGCGTCATCAGCAGCAACAAGCCGGTAAACAGGCTGGCCAGCGACGCCGGCACCGCGACCACGCTCGCATGTCCCTCGGCAATCGGCAGGTTGCGGCCGACCAGCAGCGCCAGCCCTGTGGCCGCCGCGCACAGCACCAGCGACGTCACGTAGCCGATCGGCGGCTCGACCTCGCGCTTGACCCGATCGTTGGCGAACGCACGCAACAACAGATGCGGAATCAGCAATCCCTTGGCCAGTGCCGCCCCCGCCGTCAGCAGCACCAGACGCACCGACAGGACGTGCCCTGACAGCAGCGGCACCGCCGAGATCAGCACGCCTTGGAACGCCGCGGTGTGGATGATCACCCGGATGCGCCCGCTGCCCAGCAGGCGAAAGTTGATCAGCATCACAAGCGCGAGCAGCAAGTCGGTCATCGCCTACCTCATCGCCACAAGCGCGACGCTGAAGGCCGCCATCAGGGACGCCGTCACCAGCAGCATCGGCACCCGCAGCAACCGCTGCCGTGCCAGCACCGACTCGACGACGCCAATCAGACCCGCCAGCACCAGCAGACCGACGACGGCGATGCCCAGATCCAGCTCGGGCCGCCCCGTCGACGGCAGCAGCAGACCCAGCACCAGCGAGCTCGTCACCGTCAGCTTCAGCGCCGCGCCGTACTCTACCAACCCCAGCATCGGCCCCGAGTGGTCCAGCACCATGACCTCGTGGATCATGGTCAGCTCCAGGTGCGTGTTGGGATCATCGAAGGGAATCCTGCAGTTCTCGGCCAGCACGACCAGCACCCACGCGCCCACCACCAACAGCAGCGCCCCCGGGTGCGCCGCCCAGGCGTTGCCGCCGATGGCCAACAGGTTCGTCAGCGTCAGCGGCGCGTCGACGGCCAGCAGCTGCGCCAACGCCAACCAGCCCAGGAACAGCGCGGGCTCGACCAGGCACGAGAACGCCACTTCGCGACTGGCGCCCATACCCTCGAACGCCGACCCGGTGTCCAGCGCGCTCAGCACCGTGGCAAACCGCCCCAACGCCAACAGATACGCCACCAGCATCAGGTCGCCGGCAAACGAAAACGGCGACGGCGCGCCCCCCAGCGGCACGAACAGCCCAGCCACCAGCGCCGTGACCACCCCCGCCACCGGCCCCAGGCGAAACACCCAAGTCGTCGACTGGCTGACGACGGCCCCCTTGCGCAGCAGCTTGGCCAGCTCGAAGTAGGGTTGCAGCAGCGGCGGCCCCTTGCGCCCCGCGAACCATGCCTTGACCCGCACGACGACGCCCAGCAGCAGCGGCGACAGGCCCACCAGGACAGCCACGTGCCCCAGCGCCAGCAGCGCCTGCACCCAAACGGGGGCGGTGGTGGCCGAAGCGGTCATTGCTGGCTCCACAGCAGCAACGCGACCAGCGTGGCGACGACATACGCCAGGTAGATCGGCATCCGGCCGTGCTGGGCGATGTGCAGGCGCGCGATGCCCCGACCGATGGCGCTGACGACGGGCGTGATGCCGCGGTCCAACACCAAGTCGACGGCGTGGTTGCGGAACTCGGCATAGGCGGGAAACAGCGTGCGGGAGGTGGCCGGGGCTCCCTCGCGCGCTCGCAGGCGCGGCAGGTGTTGCTCGGGGACCAGAATCAACCGCAGCTGCGAGGTCAGCGGGGCGGCGAAACTCGAGGCGGTGTACTGCATGCGCGGAGTCGGCGCCGCGTAGCCGCAGTCCCAGGTGGGCGCACGGGGCGAGGTGCGCACCCGACGGCCCAGCCAGCGCCACAGCAACAGCCCCAGCAGCAATCCCGCCACCGCAACCGCGGTCACCCACAGCGGTTGCAGCGACGCCGCGAAAGACGAGACATCGGCAGGGAGCTCCGGGGCCGCCGCGCGCGCCGCAACCTCCAGCAGGGGGGCCAGCAGCGGCAGGCTCAACCCGATGACAAGGCACAGCGAGGCGAGCACGGTCATCGCGGCGCGCTCGGGCCGACCGGCCTCGTGGGCGTGGGTCGCGGCGGGCGAACGCGGCTCGCCCAGAAAGACCACGCCGCCCGCCTTGGCAAAGCACGCCAGCGCCAGACCGCCCGTCAGCACCAGCGCCGTCAGGCCTACCGCCGACAGGGCCCAGCCGCCGCGCGCGCCTTGGAACAAACCCATGTAGATCAACCACTCGCTGCAGAAGCCGTTGAACGGGGGCAGCCCGCAAATCGCCGCCGCGCCGACCAGAAAGGTGGCCGCAGTGACCGGCATGGCCTTGGCAAGCCCTCCCAATCGGTCCAGCAAGCGCGTGTGGCACGCGTGGTCCACCGCCCCCGCCCCCAGGAACAGCAACGACTTGAAGATGGCGTGGTTCAGGACGTGCAGCAGCGCCCCGGCCATGCCCAGCACCACCCACTCGGGCCGATCCATACTGCGGCCGACCATCGCAAGTCCCAGCCCCAACAGGATGATCCCGATGTTCTCGACGCTGTGGTACGCCAGCAGGCGCTTCAGGTCGTGGCTGCCCAGGGCCCAAATCACGCCCAGCACGGCCGAGGCGGCGCCCAGCAGGAACACCACGACGCCCCACCACAGCGGCGGGTCCGGCACCAGCGAGAAGAAGCGGAACAGGCCGTAGATGCCCGTCTTGATCAGCACGCCGGACATCATGGCCGACACGTGACCGGGCGCGGCCGCGTGCGCGGGGGGCAACCAGAAGTGGAACGGGAACATGCCTGCCTTGATGCCGAAGCCGACCAGGAACAGCAGGAACAGCAGGGATCCCGCTGCCGTATCCGCCAAGCCCACGGGCAGCGTGGTCAGGGCCAGCGTTCCCGTCAGCGCGACCAGCAAGGCAAACGCCGCAATCAGGGCCAACGTCGCCGCGCGGGTCGTGACCAGATACAGCCAGCCCGCCGAGCGCACCGTCGGGTCGCGGTGCAGGCTCATGACGAGGCCAAAGGCGCTGAACGCCATCACTTCCCAGCTGACCAGGAACGAGATGCCGTCGGTCGCGACCTCGACGCCAAAGATGCCGGCGACCGCAAAGCCGAGCAGCAGGCGCGTCGCGGGGGCCACCGGTTGCTCGGCGTCGCGCCAGTAGCCCGCGCCGTACAGGGCAGCGGCGGCAGAGACAATGGCCGTGGCGGCGAGGAAGACGGCGGACAGCGCGTCGACGCGGGGGACCAGATAGCCCGCGCCCATCAGATCCAGCGAGGTCGGTGCCACCAGCGGAGGGGCGGGCAGCATCAGCGCCCATCCGGCGGCACCCAACGCGAATCCAGACGCCAAGGCCATCGCCACGGCGGCAATCTCCGGGCCCCGCTTGCGCCACACGAGACCCGGGACGCCGCTCAGTGCAGCGACGGCCATTGCCACAAGGGCCAGGATGCCAGAGTCGACCATGACCAGAGCTCCCAGATGCAGCAGAAGCCGCCTGCAGCCGGCGACGCCGACCATACGCCCGCGCCTGCGGGTCCTCAAGTTCGTGGGGGAGGAATTGGCGGCCGAGCGCCCGCGGACGTTTGCGCGCCTCGGACGGCCGCGGTAGGTTCCGCCGCCATGCTGCACCCCTTCACCGACCAAGATGAGTTCGAAGATCGCAAGTTCGACGGCCTGGACCTGCGCGACGGGGTGGTCGAGGGCGTCGCGTTCCACCACTGCACCTTCACCGCCTGCACGTTCACGGGGACGCGGTGGCTGCGCTGCCGGTTCGTGGACTGTGCGTTCGTGCGGTGCGACCTCAGCAACATCAAGCCCTTGGGTACCCTGCTGCGCGACACCTCGTTCACCGAGACCAAGCTGCTGGGCGTCGACTGGACGGCTGCTGCGGAATTCGGCCGCCCCGTGTTCCAGACGTGCGTGCTGGACTACGGCTCGTTTGCCGGCCGGGACATGCGCCGCGCCAAGCTGAAAGAGTGCGTGGCGAGAGAGACCGACTTCAGCGACACCAACCTGACCGAGGCCGTGTTCGACGGCACCGACCTGAGCGGCGCCCGCTTTCGCCACACCAACCTGTCGAGGGCCGACCTGCGAAAAGCCAGCAACTACGCGATCTCTCCGGTAGATAACACGCTGAAACAAGCCCGTTTCTCGCTGCCCGAGGCGATCGGCCTGCTGCACGGTCTGGGCATCCTGCTGGACGACTGAAGACACCTCGTCTTGCCAGAGCGCGCCGGCCGGTGCTAAGCAGCCAGTCCCCCGGAGGTTCCCCCATGATCCCCACTCCCCCTGCCAGCGACGTCCAGCACCGCGCCGCCCTGGAAATGGTCTGCCCGTACCAAGCCGGCAAGCCGATCGAGGAGGTCAAGCGCGAGCTGGGTCTGGACCGCGTGATCAAGCTCGCCTCGAACGAAAACCCGCTGGGGCCGTCGCCGCTTGTGGTCGAGCACCTCAACCGCGCCGACCTCGAGCTCCACATGTACCCGGACTACGAGGCGCGACAGCTGCGCCACGATCTGGGCGCTTTTCTGGGGGTCGCGCCTGAGCAGATCCTGACCGGTGCCGGTTCTGTCGCCCTGATGCGCGTCGTCGCCGACGCCTTTCTGGACCACGGCGACGAGGCGATCCTCAGCGACGTCTGCTTTCCGGTCTACGCTGACGTGACGCGTCTGGCGGGGGCCACCCCGGTCGTCGTGCCAGTGGACGACGACCTGCAACAGGACCTCGCAGGCATGCTGGCGGCCGTCACGCCACGCACCAAGATGGTCTTCCTGGCCACACCGAACAATCCGACCGGCCGCAACATCCCGGCAGGCGACGTCGAGGCGTTTCTGGACAAGCTGCCCGAGCGCGTGCTGTGCGTGCTGGACATCGCCTACTGGGAGTATCTGGCCCACGCCGACCCGGCGGTGCAGGATCCGGTCCGCCTGCTGGCGAAACACCCCAACCTGATGATCCTGCGCACATTTTCCAAGGCGTTTGGCCTCGCCGGTCTGCGCGTCGGCTATCTGGTCGCCAACGCCCGCATCACCGCCTCGGTCGCGCGCGTGCAGACGCCGTTCAGCACCAGCTCGGTCGGTCAGGCGGCGACCCGGATCGCCATGCACGACGCTGAGCACATGAAGGCCACGCTGGCCCTGAACCAGGCCTCGCTGGCAGCCATGACCAGGGGATTGACGGCCCTTGGCGCGCACGTCTGGCCGACCACCGCCAATTTCCTGCTGGCCGACCTGCACCGGGACTCGGTCGACCTGTTCGACCGGCTGCTGCGCCGGGGCGTCATCGTGCGACCGCAACGCCACCCGCGGATCCGCACGACCCTGCGCATCACGTCCGGTACCCTCGACCAGACGCAGGTACTGCTCGAGGCGATGGCGGCCGAGATCAAGGTCCCGGTTTCCTGACCTGGGTTGCGATGTCTCGACGGGTCGCGTGACGTCGGCGCTGCGGTGCTTCTCTACCGAAACGCCCCCTTCCTGCGCCGCACGCCGACCACCAGCCCCACGACGAACAGCATCGGCAGCGCGCTTGCCCTTGGACGGGCGCCAGACGAGCACCCCGCCGACGCCTGCGCCACCACCTCGCCACCGGTGGGGGCCGCGGGCGCACCAAACGCCTTGGGTCCGCTGCCGTCCGTCGGCGCCTTGGGCTCGGCCACCGGCACCGGGTCGCCCGACCACGGGTCGATCGAGAGTCCGCCGGGCACCACCGCCAGCGCCGACGCATAGGCCAGCTCGAGCTTCACGACCGAGCCGTCGCGTGGGTCGACCAGGAGGGGCCTGGCCGCAAAGGCCTTGTAGACGTTGTCGTCCGAGTCGGAAAACGTGACCACCAGCAGGCCGTCGGGACGCTCGACGATCGCTGCGCCGCCCTGGTAGCCCTGGGAGGCTCCCGGGATGAGGTCGAGGAACGTCACGCCGTCCCACTCGAGGTTGAACGTGCCGCGCCTCAACGTCACCACGTGTCCCGAGCGCGTGTAGAGCTTGCCCGAGGCGGGGTCTTCGCGGCCGAGCACCTCGAAGGCACCCCCGGGCTTCTTGATGAAGCGCTCGGGCAGCGGCGGCAGCTTCACCCCCGGCTCTGCCACGAAATCCATAGTGCCCGCAGCGCGTTTGAGCACCGCAGGGGCCACCTTGCCCGCCTTCGCGATCAGCACCCGCAGCGACCCGTCTGGGCTGTACAGGCAATCGCGCGCGCCGAGCAGGTGGTGGCTCGCGACCTCGAACTGCGGCACGGTGCCCGGAGTCAGCGGCACGTACTCGCGCACCAGGCTCGCCGTGTTGTCGACCGTGCACAGGCGCAGGTCTGCGGTGACGTCCATGCCGGTCGTGAGCGGGCCGTAAACGGCGGGAAAGCGATACCACGCCTTATAGGTGCCGCCGCGCAGGTTGTGCCGATAGAAGCGCATGCCGATGTCGCCGGGGGCACCACTGCCGTCGGCGGCGATCAGGAAGACCTCGCCCGGCTCGATCTGCGGCTGGTAGCGCACCAGCTCGTAGGTGCCGAACCCTTCGTCCGACTCGACCAGCATCGTCTTGCCCCAGACCGTGATGGGGCTGTCGTGGCTGAACGAGTTGCGCACGCCGCCGGTGGGCCGGTAGGTCAGATCGGGGGCGATGAAGTCGACGTCGGTGTAGTAGTCGCCGTAGCCGCTCGGCACCATGATCCGCTTGACGACGTAGGGATCGTCGCGGCCGACGACCAGGAGCTCGGGCGGCTTGTCGGGTCGCAGCCCCACCACGAACTGGCGCCAGCTCGACTTGACGCCAACAAGGAAGCGACCGGTCTCGGCCTCGTAGGTCATTGGATAGGCGACGGGCAGCAACTCTTCGTGCTTGAAGAGGATTCCGGGCAGGTCCTGCGTCGGGTTGCAGGCGCCGAGCTTCGAGTCGCAGTTGGCCTGGTCCCAGTCGAACGCCACCTCGGACGCCTTGCCGGTGCGGAAGGCGACGACGCGCGGGTGGGCGCCGCTGCGCACGAAGTACATCAGCGAGGCGTCGATCGGGTGCAGCGAGTCGCTGAGGTCGACGTCGGTGCCAAGGTGGCGCGCGAGCTCGGTCGAGTCGGCCACGAGCTCGGTCTGCTGGGTCGCAAAGACGTACCTGCGCAGGGTGTTGCCTTGTCGCCAGGCGATGTACGAGGCGTCTGCCGAGATCTTGTAGAGCGTGGCGTCGGCGGGAAGTGCAGGCGTCGCGGTGACGTTGCCGCGCACATCGAAGCAGGTCGCGGTGGTGCACAGCGGGGCGTCGGCAGACAGCGAAGGAATGCGCGAGGTCAGCGTGGCGGCCGGCAGCTTCTTGCGCACCAGCGTGCTGGTCGTATAGCCGACGCGATCGAGCAGCGCCTCGGGTCCCCACTGGTCGTCCGAGGCGAGCGTGGGGTCGGTGCCGGCGACCTGGACCTCCCAGCTGTCGCGCGTGGAGCCGTAGTCGGTGTCGGCCCGATAATCCGAGGTGCCAAGCGCCTTTTCCTGCGTCGCCGTCAGTCCGTCCAGGTCGAGGTCGAACGTCGCCGGGTCGAGCTCGAGGCGGTACCACAGGTTCGAGATCAGCAGGCCCATCTCGCCGTTGGTCAACTGGAACGTGCCCAAGCCGACGTTCTTCGTGTTGCCCACCCGCGCGACCATGTCGGTGACCGACAGATAGCCCACGCCGTGCGTCGCGAGGTCGACCACCACGTAGCCGAAGCCGCCGGGCCCGAATTCGACCTCGCCATAGCCGCTGACCATGGTCATGTAATTGCCCCACTCTTGACCGTAGACCGGCGAGAGCAGCAGGCCCGGATAGCGGGAGTCGGCGAACAACTCGCCAATCATGTCGTTATGAAAGTCGTGCAGTTTCGAATTGTTCGGAGAGACGATCACCTCGATGTCGCCGTTGGCCTTGCTCTCGAACAACCAGCGCGGATACGTGAACTGGCCCCCCTTGGCGTAGATGGTCCGTCGGGTGCCGATGAAGAACAGGCGGCCATCCGCAGTCACGACCGGCGACTCGAACCGCCACCCTTCGTCGACCGGCGAGTCCGGATAGCCCGCCCGGTGCGGAAATGGCGCAGGCTCGCCGGGCACCAGGTCCTGATAGGGCTGCAGACCCAACAGGGCGTCGAGCTTGGTGCCGTCGGCCCTGACCTCGAGCGGCGCGGCCTTGGTTTCGGCGGTGGCCGGGTCGAACACCGGGCAGCTCAGGGTCGTTCGCCAGTGGACCGAGTACTGGCCGTTGTCGGCGGCAAAGGTTCTGGCGCAGGGCCGGCCATCGGCGAGCCGGAAGTGCATGGCCGTCTTCAGGAGCGCCACGTCCGCCCCCGCAACGAAGCCGAGCATCAGGGGCTGGTAGCGGTCCGGCCCCAACGCGGGAGATGCCTGGGCCGCCGCACAGTCGAACAAGTAGTACTGGTAGCGCTCGCCAGACGGGTTGTAGATGTGCTGGATCACGCCCGCCTGGGTCGGCGAGACCAGCGGCGAGGTCTTGCCGCCGTTGGAGTGCGTGTAGATGTAGCGCGTCGTCCCCTCCTTGTCCGAAGGGTGCCAACAGGCGTCGTCGAGCTCGCCAAACCCGTACATGTAGCCGTTCTTGTCGGGGCCGACGGGGTTGATGTTGAAGCCGACCGGCAGCGGCGTGAGCGTCGGACTGCCCGAAGCCGCGAACAGCGCCTGGGCGTGCGCGTCAGGGGCAGGCGGGGCCAGCAGCGCCAGAACACACAGTGTCGGCATCCATAGCATTCGCAGGAGGTTGCGCGGCTTCATGGGCACTCCATGTACACCGAGGCCGACGGTGCGTTGCAGGAAGTGACGACCCCGTTCTCGTCCCAGAAGGTCCAGGTGGCCCAGGCGTTGAAGGTGCCCTTGGTCTTGGGTTTGCCGTCGGGATAGAACTCTTCGAAATCGCCATAGAGCTCGCCGAACATGTACTGCGCACTGATCCACAGCTGCCCATTGTCGTAGTGGAAGAGCCACGGGCCGTTGCGCAGGTTGGCGACGTAGCGACCCAACGTCGCCTCTTGCCCATTCTCGTGCCACTGCAGAAACACGCCGTTGATCTCGTTGTCCGAGTACGTGAATTCCGCCTCCTTCTTGCCGCTGGCGTCATAGGTTCCCTTCCAGAGTCCTTGGTTATACCCCGCCTCGACCATCCCTTCGGTGCGCACGAGCGCCCCCAGGTCGTGCCCGTAATACGCCCATTTTCCCTGGCGCAGGTTGCCTACGTAGGCGCCGACCGAATCGAGCTCGCCATTGGACTTCCAGGTCTTGGCCGGGCCGTCGATCGTCCCGTGCTTCCACGTCGTCTCGGCGCCCAGCACGCCACCGTCGTGGTAGGTGCTCGCCAGACCGTCGCGCAGGCCGTTGGTGTACGTCGTGCGGTCTGCAAGCCAGCCGTCGGCGTAGTAGTGGCGCCACTCTCCCGACCGCAGGTCACCGACGAAGGACCCCGTGGCCGACAAGATGCCGTTGGCGTACCAGCTGCGCCAGAGCCCGGTGCGCTTGCCGATTGCGTACTTACCCGCGTCGACCTTGCGCTCGCCGGTTGGGGTCACGATGAAGCGGCCGTAGTCGCCCTCGCGCACGCCGCCGACCACGCAGAACCGCTCGAGCAGGTCCGCAGTCGAGGTGCTGACCTTGATGCCGCCGGGGCAGCTCTTGCCGTCCCAGCCAAAGTCGGTGGTCTTGGGGGCGCCGAGCAGCGGGTCGGTGGGCAGCACCGGGGGCGCATCGACGCTGGCGACCTTGCCGCACTCGGCCAACTGCAGCTGCGAGGTCACGGCGCCCAGCTCGTCGAACTCCTGCCACAGACCGCAAGCCACGCCGCCCTTGAAGCTGGATTCCGAGGCGAGCTTGCCGCTGGGCACCGCGAAGGTGCGGAACAGCCCGTCGGGCAGCCCGTGGCTGTAGTGCGCCTCGAGCGTCTTGACGAAGTGGGGGCTGGGGGCGGCGACCTTGGTCCACTCGGTCCAAGCGCCGTCGGCATCACCGTCGGCAAACCCGCCCTCCGCCAGCAGCGGCCCGCCATCGCTGGCGCGCTTGCTGTACGGACCGTTGGCAACGCCCGCGTCGGTTTTGCACCACGCTTCGACGACGCCAGCACCATCGGTTCTTGCATAGCTCGACGAACCCGATGGGCAAGTGTCCGCAGGGCTGCTTTCACACCCCAAAACCAAGCCAAGCAGCAGCGGACATGCAGCTAGACGCGCCCCCAACCCCAAAACAAACCATGGTTCACGGCCCATTGCTCGCGCCCCCAACGCAAGGACCAGTCGCCGCAACGCGCCCCCCGTTTTGCGATTTCTGGTATCAACTGCCGCGTGTACGCCCCGGTAGCCGCCGCCGTCAAGCGCGGACTTCGGTCCCGACAGCGCGCCCAACGCCGAGATCTTTCGCGTCAACACATTTGTGAAGGTCAAGCCGCAAGAGCCCTGCCTGACGATGCAGCCCAACGAGGGGTCGTTCGTCGTTGCGTGGACCGAGATGCACGCCGCGGTCCGCCCCTAGGCAAAGCGGATGCCGGCACGGTCCTGAAACCCATGCCCCTGAGACCCGCCGTGCGCCTACGGTCCCGGTCGAGCGGCAAGCTGGTCGGGCCTGCCGAGCAGCACCACGCGATCCCCTTCCTGCAACAGCTCGTCGGGGCGAGGCGGAAACACCACGTCGCCGTTGCGGCTCTTGACGGCCAGCACCATCAACTCCGGACGCCCCCACAGGCCCGACTCCCGCAGCGACCGGCCGACGGCGTTGAGGTTCTGGGCGAGCAACTCCTCGATCCCCAACTCGAAATCCCCCTTGCGCGTCGAAAGCCCGATCAGCTCGGTAATCGCGGGGCGCAGAATCTGGTGGGCGATGCGGTGACCGACCACGCGGCCCGGGATGAACACGTGGTTGGCCCCGGCGCGCTCGAGCTTGACCTGACTCGCCGGGTCCTCTGCCTTGCCGTGAATCGTCAAGGTGGGGTTGGTCTCGCGCGTCAGGACCCGCGCCGTCAGCGTCAGGAACACGTTGGACGCGTCGTCGTTCAACGCTGCCACCAGTGTGTTGGCCCGGTCGATACCCGCCGCCTTCAGCACCTGATCCTCGTTCGCGTCGCCCTGCAAGAAGGCGATGTCGCCGCGCAGGCCCAGACGCTCGACGACGCGCGGGTCTCGGTCGATGACGATGAAGGGCAGCTGCTGCGCGTGCAGTTCCTCGACCAGCGCAGTGCCCAGCCGACCGCAGCCGCAGACCATCGTGTGGCCCCGCAGGTTCTCCATCATGCGCTCCATGCGTTCGCGACGTCGGTAGGCTCGGACGCCGCCGCCGGCCAGAAATGCGGTGACCTCGGCCAAGGCATAGCCCAAGGTACCGACCCCAACGAAGATGATGAGGACGGTGAACACGCGACCGGCGCTGGTCAGCGGGTGAACCTCGCCGTACCCAATCGTGGCCAGGGTGATCACGGTCATGAACAGGCTGTCGAGCAGGCTCCACCCCTCCAGCACCGTGTAACCAGTCGTGCCAAAGAACAAAATCCCCAAGACCAGAAAGGTGGTCGCAAGGGCGGTGCGGCGAATGCGCTGGTTCTCGCTGGTGGGTGGCGCGACAGGATGCATGACCGGATGCTAACGCGCCGCGCCGGGGCTGCAAGGGGGGGGGGCTTGGGGTCGGACGGGTCAACGCCACGCCGCCCCCGCACGTGTCACCTTGTTGTCTTCACGATGTCCAAGTCAGGTCAACGTACCTCGTTGTCCTGTTGCCAGACTTCTCGCCGCGCAAAGGTTCCGCGACAGGGGGCGGCACCGCAGCTGGGTCGACTAGCCGAATTTGGGCGCTATCGGGCCGTTACTTCACGCAGCGAACGTAATAGGCCCCAGAGGCGGCGTTCACAGCGCTGGACCCAATGTCGAAATTGACGAACCAGGCGTTGCTGCCATAGCCCTCGTTTCTGGTCCAGAAGTTCGCCGCCGGGGTCGACGGGAACGCGGCCGGGTCGATGGCGCCGGGCTTCTGGATCCGGTCCACGAGCGACCTGAGTTCGATGACGTGCGGCAACCGCCAGCCAGGCACCGCGTCGCAGAACGTCTTGGCCGCGGCCCACGACATCGGCCCGGACTCGCTGCGCTGCCACGTCAGCTTCGTCGCCTGATCCAACACCGTCGCGGCAGCTTCATCGACAAGAAAGCGTTGCGCTGGCGGCAAGGGCGAGGCGGTCTCATTCCGCACACAGCGGGACCGGCGCAAGGTCGTGGTGGGCCAACCCCACACGCGGCCTTCGTTGAAGTCGACCCCCCAGTACTTGCTGCTGGAGCCGCCGTACTTCACGGCAGACCAGAAGAAGGTCCCGTCGGAGCCCGGCATCCCTTGGAAGGGGTCGGCGATGGCGGGGGCGACGACCTCGAAGTCGATGAGGCCCTCGAACTCGGCCATGGTCGGCAGCCGCCAGTCCGAAAACCCTCCCAGCGCCAAGGCCTTGCACGCGTCGACCGCCTGCTGCCACGTCACCTGATCCTGATACTCCTTCTGCCATTGAAGCCCGGTCATCGAGTCGCTGACGGTGCCGTCCACGTTGTCCAACAGGTACTCGTTCGGGTCAGTCCGCACGCCCCAGACGGGAAAGTCGGGCGCGCAGATGTTGCCGGCCGCCGTCGCGACCAGCACGTAGTCCGCGCCACACGTCGTCGCCCCGCCGCAGTCCTCTGGGCAATCGGCAGCGGTCTCGCCCTTCTCGCACAGCACGTTGCCGCACGCTGGACACCCCGGGCAGGCGTCGCTGCCGTCCGAAGCGTCGACGGCGCTGTCGGCAGAGGCATCGGCCGTCTCGGTCGCATCCCCGGCAGTCTCCTGAGCCGTGTCCGTCGCGGCGTCTGCGGCGGTGGCGTCCGCGGGTTCGTCTGAAGACTGCGAGCCGCACGCGCCCGCCAACACAACGACAACCAGAAGCAGGACTGCAGGATGCATCCAGAGTGAATTCATGGGGGGGGCTCCGTCGAGTGTGGCTTACGCGAAGTGGCAAGCGCCCACTGCCAACCATCCCGGCGCGCAACAGGCCTTCACAACTCTGTACGCCCGCGCAAAAACCACGTCAACCGGTCAATTTTGCGCCATTCGGACGCCGGCCTGCCGCCCAGCGCGCCCCCCGTCTGGCGACCCGGACCTGCGCCGCGCAGTCGTCCGACCTCTTGCGCCCAACCACCCCCAGCTTCTCTTCGCGCCGCGCGGAGTTGAGCCTCGTCGCCCGGTCTTGACACTGTCCCGGTTGCTGCCGACCATGGCGCCGTCCTCGTCCCCTCAAGCGCGCAAAAGAATACATTGCCAGTGCTCTCCCCCCGCACCCGGAGTTCGGCCATGAAATTCATCGTCCTAGCCTGTTCGCTGGCGCTTGCCGCCTGCGGCACCAACACGGTCACCTACATCTATGTCGATGCGGCGAACGGCACCGACACCGCAGCCGACGACTCCGGGGTCGACACGACCGCCCCCGACACCACCGCCCCCGACACCGCCGACGATGCCGGTGTGGACGCCGTGCCAGACGACACCGGGTTGAACGACGCGGTCGACCCTGCCGACACCGCGGACCCGCCTGACACCCCCGCAGACACGACCGAGCCCGACGTCCAGCCGGCAGGCACGTGCGGGGAGTTCTTTGCGTGTGCGAGCAACTGCTCGCCGATGGACGCTACGTGCGGCACGTCGTGCGCCGCACTGCGTTCCCCGACCGCCGCCGGCCAGGTCGCCGCCTTCCAGCAGTGCCTGGCCGTCAAGGGCTGCAACCAGGTCGAGACCGACGCCCAGTACGTCGCCTGCATCGACGAGTTCTGCTACGAGCCCTACTTCGCCTGTTTCTCGACGCCCGGTGGATTGGACTGTGCCGGTCTCGCGTCGTGCTTCACGAACTGCCCGTTCGACGACCCGAGCACGCCGGGTACCAACGAGGCCGCGGACTGCAAGAACGACTGCTACCTGGCCGCGTCGTACCAGGGCAACATGGACCTGGTGTTGTACCGTCAGTGCGTGTGGGGCGCGTGCCCGACATGCAAGTTGGCCAAGCCAACCCCGGCCGAGGGCGACCAGTGCACCTCGTGCACGTTGGCTTCGATGAAGGGAGCCTGCAAGACCCTGCACGACACCTGCACGCCGGCCGGAACGAACGGCTGCAAGGTCATGCGCGAGTGCCTGACGACCTGCACCGACCAGAAGTGCTTCCAGGGCTGCTTTGCCGGGGGCACGCTCAAGGCGCAGGCGATGTGGAACGACTTCAGCGACTGTGTCGCCGCCGCCTGCCCGGATTGGGGCGAGGCGTGCATGGAATCTGCGACGACCGGCGCGTGCAAGGCCAACCTCGACGCCTGCCTGGCCGACTGACCGATTC
>JBMOIG010000088.1:0-19358 GCA_049317445.1 Myxococcota bacterium
AGCCCGCGCGCCCCGGTGTTGAGCAGCCCGCGCGCCCTGGCGTCGAGCAGCCCGCTCGTCCCGGTGTCGAGCAGCCCGCGCGCCCCGGTGTTGAGCAGCCCGCGCGCCCTGGCGTCGAGCAGCCCGCGCGCCCCGGTGTCGAGCAGCCCGCGCGCCCTGGCGTCGAGCAGCCCGTCCAGCCGACCCAGCCCGCGCCGCCGACGCGCCCGGGTGCCGGTTACGAGCCCGTCCAGCCGAACCAACCCGTGCCGCCGACGCGCCCGGGAGCCGGTTACGAGCAGCCCGCGCAGCCGACCCAGCCCGTGCCGCCGACGCGCCCAGGGGCTGGCTATCAGCCGCCCGCGCAGCCTGCCCCGCCCGCCGCCCTGCCGAACCGTCCCGGCGCCGGCTACGAGAAGCCGGACCCGCAGCCGACCCCTTCGAATCGCCCCGGCCTTGGCTACCAGCCGCCGACGCAGCCTGCTCAGCCGCCCGCTACATCGCGTCCCTCGACGCCCGCGCCGCGGCCCCCCGCCGTCGATGAGCGTGTGAATCGGTTGCCGGAGACCCCGACTGGCCAGTCGCCCCGGCAGAACGCCCCGGCGCCCACGCCTCCGCCGACGTCTTCGAACGCGAAGAAGAAGCCGACGCCGGCTCCGGCCCCCGCTCCTGCCCCGGCACCTGCCCGGCGTCCGGGCGGTCGGCCGACGGCTCCGGCGACTGAGGGTCAGCGCCGCTAACCTTCCGTACCAACGGAACTTTCCGCACCCGGGCCCCCGTGGACTCGGGTGCGGTCGTTTTGGCCCCTGATGGCGCTGCATCGCCAAGGCCGAGGCGGCGGGCTAGACTGACGACCTGTCCGCATTCGTCACGGCCTCATGCCCCACGCGACCCAAAGCTCAGGAGGACCATGTCGACCCGCGACCCGATGCACGACACGGCCAAGGACCTGACCCATCTGGACGACGAGGGGCGCGCGCGCATGGTCGGCGTGGGCGACAAGGCTGAGACGGCCAGAGGGGCGATTGCGACCTCTCGCGTCCGGCTGTCGATCCCGGCGTTCGAGCGCATCCGCGACGCTTCTGGCTCGAAGGGGGATGCCATCCAGGTCGCGCGCATCGCGGCAATTCAAGGCGCCAAGCGCACTTCCGACCTGATTCCGCTGTGTCATCCGCTGCGCATCACCCGCATCGACGTCGCCGCACGCCTTTTGCCCGAGGGACCGGCTGTGGAGTTCGAGGTGCGTGTCGAAGCCTTCGACCGCACCGGCGTCGAGATGGAGGCGATGACAGGGGCTTCGGTGGCTGCGCTGACGCTTTACGACATGATCAAGGCTGTGGACCGCGCCGCCGTCATTGAGCACGTCCGGCTCGTCGAGAAGTGGGGCGGTCGCAGTGGTCGCTTTCGTCCGCACGACGCGCCATGAGCGAAGCCCCCTTGCATACGCCCCCTACCGCGCTTGAGCGAGTGCGTGAGGAGATCGGGCTCGCCCGCGTGTCATTGCGGACCGATACGAAGCATCAGCAGCGCCTGATCCAGCGTCTGGAAGCCGACGACCAGAAGGCCAGTGAAGCTCCAGTGTTGCGCGATCAGGGCGAAGTGCTCAAGACGCAGTTGTCCGCCGTGCCGCGTGGGGCAGACCGGGTGGTGTTGGCGGTTCCGTGGGAGCCAGAGCGCACCGTCACGGTGGAACTGAAGCGTGACCTGTTGCCTGCGCAGAATCTCGAGCGGCTGTTCCGTCGGGCGCGGGGCCTTGAGAAGGGCGCGGCAATCATTGCGGAGCGGTGGGCAGCGGCGCATGACCGGTTGGGGCGGGTGCAGGATCTGGCGGCGAAGATCGACGGGCTGCTGGCCCGAGTGGCGGCTGAGGCTCCACCGGTCGAAGGGGCCGCGAACCCCAATCTTGGTGTGTGGTTGCGCGAGGCTCGGCAGCTGCGCGAGGCGACTCGTGGGCTGCGGCTGAAGGTCGAGACGGTGCCCGTGACGTCGGTGGTCGAGAAGCGCATCGTCCGCAAAGCCGGTGGGGCGTTGCCGGAGGGCGTGCAGCTGTTCTCGTCGCCCGCAGGGCGTCCCGTGCTGGTTGGGCGAAGCGCGGCGGGCAACGACGCCTTGGTGACTCGCCTGCTGAGGGGCCGCGACCTTTGGTTTCACGTGCAAGATCGACCCGGTGCCCACGTGGTGCTGCGGGTCGACGGCAAGGTAGTCCCGGAGGAGGCCGAGCTGCGCGCCTGCGCCATGCTGGCCGCCCACTTGTCGGGCATCGAGAAGGGCGACCGCATTGAGGTCACGTGTGCGCCCGGCAACGGCGTTCGCAAGGTCAAAGGTGCGCCGCCGGGCATGGTGTACCTGAGCGGCGGGCGCGGCCTGCGCGTCGACGTCGACGCCGCGGTGGTCGATGGTTTCTACACGCGTCGGCCTCCGCCACGCTGACCCGTCCTTGGTCTCGGGGAGTCTCGAGACCGGTCTCGAGACCGTCGTCCTTCTGCGACCGCGGCCGACGAAGCGATAAAACCCAAGCATGACATCTACTTGGAGTGTGCCATCGGCGGCACGTCCCTTGCACACGCCTTCGTGTCACGGAGGCGACGTGGAAGAACCCAACACAAGCGGAGTGCAGGGAAGCGCAGGTCACGAGCTGGTCGAGCGGGATGCTGCGGACACGAGCGAGCTGCTGGCGCGCCTGCTGGACGGCGAAGCGTCGCCGGCTCAGCGGCGGGCTGAGCGGTTGATCGCGACCTCGGGGTCCTTGCGACGGTTGGCCGCGAGGGTCGACGAGCCGGGACTCTTGGCGCCGATGGAGCGTGCAAGGCTACGTGCCGCCTTGGAAATTGGGCGGCGCATGTTGGTCGAGGCTCGGCCGGGCGCGGTGCTGGACACGCCCCGCTCTGTGGTCGCTCGTTACCGTGACCTGGCTATGGCCGACGTCGAAGTGCTGGTGGTCGTAGGCCTGGACCCCAGCCAGCGCGGTATCGTGGAACACCGCATGGTGGGGGCGGTCGATGGCGTGCAAGCGCGTCCGCGCGACCTGCTGCGACCGGTGCTGGCAGCGGGGGCGACCGGCCTGATCGTGGTGCACAACCACCCCAGCGGCAATCCGGCGGCAAGCCCGGGCGACCTTGCCTTCACGGCTCGGCTGCGAGCGGCGGCGCAGCTGTGTGGCCTGATGCTGGTCGACCACGTGATCGTTGCCAGCGGCGGGTGGACGAGCTTGCGCGTCACGGGACGGCTGGGTACGGCGCAAGACGAAGGTGTAGCGCACTTGGTTGCTGCGGCAGGAGTGACCTCGTGACGCGCACCACCTGGCGCAAGCGCTTGAGGCAGCTGTGGGACCCGGTCGCCGGGCGGTGGCTTCTCCTCGCGCTGGCGATGGTGCTGGCCGGCAGTCGCGATGCCTTGGTCTGGGGGCGTCCTTCGTTCGTGACGGCTGCAGCTCCGCGCCCTGGCGCACAGCTGGCATCGCAGGGCTGTATCGACCCCGACGAAGCGACGGCCGCAGACTGGCGGCAGGTGCCCGGGGTGCACCGCAAGACCGCAGAAGGCTTGGAACAATACTGCCGCACCACCCGTTCGTGTCGCCGGGAGCTGCCGCCCACGGGGGTCAAGGGAGTGGGGCCGGTGCTGGCGGAGCGCTTGCGCCGCGCGATGTGTGGTCCGCGACCGGTCCAAGCCGAGAGTAGGCCGTCAGTCTTGAGACTCTCGCAGCTGGCCGGGCGGCCGATCGAGCTCGAAGGCGTCGTGCAGGACACGCACGGCCAACTCGGTGAACCGGTCGTCGATCACACACGAGATCTTGATCTCGCTTGTCGAAATCAGCTGGATGTTGATGCCCGCCTCGCCCATCGCCGTGAACATGCGAAGCGCGACGCCGGGTTGCGACCTCATGCCGGCGCCGACCACCGAGACCTTGGCCACATGCGAGTCAGCCAGCACCTTGCCACAGCCCAGCTGGCGGGCCGCCGCCTCGGTCAGCGCGATCGCCTTCTGGGCCTGACTGCGCGGAACGGTGAAGGTGACATCGGTGCGGCCGTCTTGGGCCGTGTTCTGGATGATGACGTCCACGTTGATGTGCGCGTCGGCCAAGGGGCGGAACATGCCCGCGACGGTTCCCGGGACATCGGGGACGTGCATGACCGTCAGCTTCGCAGTGTTGCGGTCGTAGGCAACTCCCGTCACGACTGCGCCTTCCATGGCTTCCACCTCCGGCACGACCCAGCTGCCCTCGCCATCGTGGAACGACGACCGGCAGTGCAGGGGCACCTTGTATTTCATCGCGAATTCGACCGACCGGGTCTGCAGGACCTTGGCCCCCAGACTGGCGAGCTCCAGCATTTCGTCGGCGCTGATCCGGTCGATCTTGCGCGCCTTTTCACAGACGTTGGGGTCCGCCGTGTAGATGCCGTCCACGTCCGTGTAGATCTCGCAGACGTCGGCGTGCAGGGCCGCCGCAACCGCCACGGCAGACAGGTCGCTGCCGCCGCGCCCCAGCGTCGTGATGGCGCCGTGTTCGTCCACGCCTTGAAAGCCGGCGATGACCACGATGCCGCCGACGGCCAGGGTGTCGAGGACCGGTTGCGCGTCGATTCCCTGAATGCGCGCGCTGCCGTGCGCGCTGTCGGTGCGGATCTGCACCTGGTGACCCAGAAAGCTGCGCGCCTCGTGTCCCATGTCGCGGATAGCGAGCGCCAGCAGGGCGATCGAGACCTGTTCACCCGTCGCCAGCAACACGTCGACTTCGCGTTCATCCGGAGTGGTGCTGACCTGAGCCGCAAGCTTCAACAGCCGATCCGTCTCTCCGGCCATGGCTGACACCACGACGACCACTGAGTGACCCTGATTGCGGGTTGCTACGGCACGTCGCGCGACGTTGCGGATCCGATCGACAGAGCCGACCGAAGTCCCACCGAATTTCTCCACGATCAAGGCCATTCATTCACATCCGCGGAAGCGGGGTTGGGAGTCCAAACTGTAGGCAAGCGCAGGTCAGCGGGGCGGCTTGCTGGCGTCGGGTCCCCTTTCCGCCGGTTTCGGCGCTTCGGCAGGAACGCGGCCGGGCGCAACAGCGGGCGGGACTTCGCTGAGCAGACTGAAGCGCACGGTTGCGGGGGTCGGGGTGATGTCCAAGCCCTTGACGACATTGACGCGCAACTTGATGTTGCGGTCGTCTCGCTCCAGCGAAGGGCTGATGTCGGCGAACACCAGATTGTCGGGCGGCGCCGCTACGAACGCGTTGACGGTGCGCACGAGACCCTGAACCCGCAAGTCCACCTCAGTCGGGCTCAGGATGCAGCGACTGTCGACCGGGCAGCCCCGCGTGACGATGGGCCACGCCGCCAACGTCCGCGTCACTTCCAGCTCTTCCAGCCGGACCTCGACCATCACCTCGTCGACCGAGCGGCGGACCAGATGGTTGCCTGCCGCCAAGAGACGCGCATTGACGCGCAAGTCGCTCTCGGTGCCGTTCATTTCCACAGGAGCAGCGCGAAGGCTAATGATCTTGAGAACATCCGAAGCCGGCCCTGTGATGGTGACGTGGTCGGGAACGACCCGCAGGCTGCGTGAGCCGACCCGGAATCCCGGCGCCGGCTCACCGACCAGCGAGACCTCGACCGGCACAACCTTCTCCTCGACGTTCTCCAGCCGTACCTCGATCAACGCAGGCTCGACCCCCACCACTTCGACGTGGCGCGACGACAGCTGCTGCTCAACCGCGCGCCGCTCGAACACGTAGTTCTCGCCGTTGCGCAGGGAACTCATGTCGACCAGAACCTTGCTGCTGCGGTTCGAGAGCAGCTCGCGAATACCGCCCCAGCGCCCTCGCACGCGGACTTTGACCACTTCCGGCAGCTTGCCGACAAAGGCTTGGCCTTTCGGCGTGCCCGCCAACACGACCGGGACCTCGAAGTCGGCTTCCCGTACGTTGTCGCGTTGCACCACCCCGTGGATCAGGAAAGCGAGCACCAGTGACAGGATCTTCAGTCCCAGATGCCGCGTGAACAGGCCCTTGAGGAAGTCGAGGAGCGCGCTCATGGCAAGCCCTCCTCGTCCATGACCGTCACCGGGGGCAGGGGGCGTTCGGGCTCGGCAGTCGCAGGCGGCGTGGGGACTTCGATTACCCCAGAGGCTTTCGCGGCGCGCGGCGGGACCTCTGCGGACACCGTTGGCGGCGACGGGCTGCGCGCGGTGGAGGCCGCCAGAGGGTCGCGTCCGGCCTGTGTCTCGCGGTTCGCGGATTCGGCTTGACGCGCTGAGACGATGTGCGCCGGTCCAGTGGGACGAGCACCCGGCACCGTCGCCGCCGGATGCACGTTGATACGGCGGCGCCAAGCGCGCTTCCACGGGGCGATGGACTCTGGCTGGTCGCCCAGCATCAGGCGGAAGCGCTCGCGCAGGTCGGCGGGCTGCAGGTTCAGGTCCAGCTGGCCCATGTAGGCGATCGAGCAGGTGCCGGACTCTTCAGACACGACGACCACGATGGCGTCCGTCTCGTCAGCCAGCCCCAGCGCGGCCCGGTGCCTGGAGCCCAGGGTGCCCGGAATGCCCGCTCCACCCGCCAGCGGCAGAAAGCACGCCGCAGCGGCGATCCGGCTCTTCTGGATGATGACGGCACCGTCGTGCGTGGCGTTCATGTGCTCCGGAATGAACATCGCGAGCAGCAGCTGCCAGGACACGTCTGAGTTGACCTTGACGCCGTCCTCGACATAGCGGTCCAACGACGCCTCTTGCTCGATCACGATCAGCGCGCCGATGTGCCGCTGGCTGAGCACGGTGCAGGCGCGCAGCACTTCTTCCAGCACTTGGCTGGACGCAGGGTCCTTGGCCGAGAACGACAGCGGCGAACGCACGACTGAGGTCAGGGCGCGTCGGATGTCGTCCTGAAACAGCACGACGAACAGCACGACGATCGAGCTGATGAAGCGGTCGAGCAGCCAGTTGATGGTGGGCAGATCCAGCAGGCTGTCCTGGCTGATCCAGAACAGGCCGAACATGCCGGCAATGGCGACGAGCATCGCACCAGAGCGCGAGCCGCGCAGCAGCAGCAACACGTTGTAGAGCAGGACCGCGACGAGCCCGACGTCCAGCAGCCAGCGCCACTGAAGGAGGGTCTCGAACTGGAAGTCCTGGTCGAACAAGTCCGCTCCGTTTTGCCTGTCAGATCGCGTCGCGAAGGGCGATCGCCACGTCCAGCACCTGCCGCATCTGCCGCACGTCGTGCACCCGCAGAAACGCCGCGCCCGCCAGCGCGCCAGCCGTCACTGCGGCGGCGGTGCCCATCAGCCGGTCGTCGGTCGGCGCGCCGCAGATTGCCCCGATGAACGACTTCCTCGAGGGTCCCAAGTACACCGGCAGGCCCAGCCTAACAAGCGATCCAGCCCCCCGCAACAAAGCGAGATTTTGTCCCAGCGTCTTGCCGAAGCCGATGCCCGGATCCAGAGCAAGCTGCCCGCGCTCCACGCCCGCAGTGACCGCGCGGTCGACGACTTCCGCGAGGTCGGCGGTGATCCGCTCCAGGCCCTCGTAGACACCTTCCGGCATCCCTTCGCTGCGAAGGCTGGCCCCCATCTGGCCCATCGCGTGCGGCATGTGCATCAACACCCACGCCGCACCGGCATTCGCCACCACCCGCCCCATGTCAGGGTCGCCAAAACCACTGACGTCATTGATCATCGTTGCGCCCAGACGCAGCGCGGGTTCCGCGACCGCAGCTCGGCGCGTGTCGACCGAGAGCGGCACGTCCAGCCGTGCACGCAGGGCCTCGACGGCAGGCAACACGCGATCCAGTTCGACCTGAACGGAGACGGGATGGGCACCGGGGCGGGTCGACTCTCCCCCCAAGTCCAGCAGATCCGCCCCGTCGCGCACCATGGCCTCGGCACGGCGCAAAACGGCTTCCAGATCGGGCAGGTTGCCGCCGTCGGAGAAAGAGTCTGGCGTGACGTTGAGGATGCCGACGAGCAGGGGGCGGCTCAGGTCGAGCTCGCGGGCGCCTAGGCGCATGGAAACCCCCTGCGCGTGCGGAGTTACTGGGCCAGAGGCTCGGGGAGTCCCGGCAGCCCTTCCAACACCGGGGCGGGGCGCTTGGCCGCGTTGGCACCGGCCTCCGCTGCAGCCGCCGTCTTGTGGCGCAGTTGGACCTCGCGGTTGGCACGAAGCTCTGCGATCTCGTGACCTTGCAGAAGCCAGTCGACTTCCTCGCCGTCCAGCGTCTCGAACTCGAGCAGGGCCGTAGTCAGGCGGTCCAGCTCGTCGCCATGGTCGGTGAGGATCTGCCGCGCCTTGTTGTAGTTCTCTTCGATGATCCGCTTGATCTCTTGGTCCACCTGAACAGCGGTGCTTTCTGAGAAGTTCTGCTGGTTCGTGAAGTCGCGCCCCAGGAAGGGCTCGCCCTGCTTGTGTCCGAACTGCAGCGGGCCCAAGCGGCTCATGCCCCACAGGCACACCATCTGGCGGGCAAGCTCGGTCGCCTGCTCGATGTCGTTGGCGGCACCCGTCGTGATCTCGCCCAGCACCACGTCTTCCGCGATTCGCCCGCCCATCATCGTGGCGATGCGGTCGTGCAGGTAGCTGGCCGAGTGGGAGTAGCGGTCGCGGTCCGGCAGCTGCTGGGTCAGACCCAAGGCACGGCCACGCGGCACGATTGTCACCTTGTGCAGGGGATCCGAGGTCTTGAGGTGTCTCGCCACCAGTGCGTGACCGGCCTCGTGCACGGCAGTCAGCCGCAACTCCTCTTCGTTCATCACCAGACCGCGCCGCTCTGCGCCCATCAGGACCTTGTCCTTGGACGACTCGAAGTCAGCCTGAGCCACCGTTTCGCGGTCACGGCGGGCGGCCAGCAGCGCGGCCTCGTTGACCAGATTCTCCAGATCGGCGCCAGCGAAGCCGGGAGTCCCGCGGGCGATGGACGAGAGGTCGACATCCGCCGAGAGCGGCACCTTGCGGGTGTGCACCTTGAGGATCGCTTGCCTGCCCTTGGCGTCTGGCGTCGGCACCACCACGCGGCGGTCGAAGCGGCCGGCGCGCAGCAGCGCAGGGTCCAGCACATCGGGCCGGTTGGTGGCGGCCATCAGGATCACGCCGGAATTGTTCTCGAAACCATCCATCTCGACAAGCAGCTGGTTCAGGGTCTGCTCGCGCTCGTCGTGACCGCCGCCCATGCCTGCGCCGCGGTGGCGGCCGACAGCGTCGATCTCGTCGATGAAGATGATGCAAGGGGCGCTCTTCTTGCCCTGCTCGAACAGGTCGCGAACACGTGAAGCGCCGACGCCCACGAACATCTCGACGAAATCCGATCCCGAAATCGAGAAGAACGGCACGCCCGCCTCGCCCGCCACCGCCCTGGCCAACAGCGTCTTGCCGGTGCCGGGGCTGCCCATCAGCAGCACGCCCTTGGGGATGCGACCGCCGAGCTTGGTGAACTTTTTGGGATCACGAAGGAAGTGGATGATCTCCTCGAGTTCGTTCTTGCTCTCGTCGATGCCCGCCACGTCGTCGAAGGTCACCTTGTTGGTGGCCTCGGTCATCAGCTTGGCGCGGGACTTCCCAAAGCTCATCGCCCGGTTGCCGCCCGACTGCAGCTGACGCATGAAGAAGAAGAACAGACCGAGCAGCAGCAGCATGGGCAGCCAGGTGCTGAGGACCGAGATCCACATCGCGTTGGCTTCTTCGTTCTCGTAGCGAATGTCGACGCCCTTGGCGATCAGGTCCTTCTGGAAGTCCTTCAGATCGCCGCTGGTGCGGAAGTGCTCGCCGTCCTTCGTCGTGAATTCGATGCCCGCGCCGCGGACGGTTACCTCGTCCACCTGCTGTCCGACCTCTGCCGTTGCAGTGGCCTTGTGGATGAACTGGGTGAACGTGACCTCCGTGCCTGTTCCACCGGACTTCAAGCCCTGGTAGATGAACACGAAGAGCAGGATCAGGACGACCCAGACGAGAATGCTCTTGTAATTCTTCAACACCTACTCTCCTCGCCGCATCCCGGTAGCGGATGCCGGGTTCGTCCTCAGCCTCGAGATCCTGGTCTGCAGCCTGCCAGTTTCCTGCCTGTGTGCACCATCCCGGCTGTTGGGATGCGAACCGCCCGGAGACGGATGCGAGAGAGCCCTCGCGTCTGAAACACCTGGACCGACAAGGTTAGTCCGCACACCCCTGCCGCGCAATGCCGGAGGTCCGGAAACGCCAGCCGTCACCGTCGATGTCGATGGTCAACCCATGGATAGAACAAGGAGAAGTCATCGGACCCACAGCCCACACCATCACCTGATCCGTTGCTCGACGCGTCGGCGCCGCTACCCCGACCTTGCGACAGACGTACTGAAGCAGCCCGGCTTGAAGACGCGGGTCGGGGGGGACGGCGCTGCGTGGCAGCCATGCCGTCAGCGTCCCGTCCTCTCTCGACAACCTCAGATCGCCGCCAAGGGCCCGCTCGATCCAGCCGTCCAACGCCCCCGTGTGGTCCGACAGCAGCCCGGCGGTTCGCGCAAGACCACGCGCCGCCCCCGGAATCGCCGCTTCCAGCGTGGGCAGCACCTCGTGCCGCAGGCGGTTGCGGCAGAAGTCCAGGTCCGCGTTCGTCGGGTCCTGATGCGGGGTGAGCCCCAGCCGTTCACCGCAAACGAGCAGCCACGACCGGTCCAGACCCAGCAGCGGTCGCACCACGGCACCCTCGCGCGCCCGACGGATGCCGGCCAGAGCCTCCAGCCCGCCGCCACGCGCCGCCCGCATCAACAGCGTCTCAGCCTGATCGTCGGCGTGGTGAGCGGTCGCCAGCAGCTCGCCGTGCAGCTCCAGCCGAAGCTCGTCCAGCGTTTGGTAGCGCAGGGTGCGGGCGCGGCCCTCCAGATCAGCTCCCGGCGGGACCCGCAGCGTGCGGCTGGCGAACGCAAGTCCATGAGTCCTTGCCGTTTCCTCCACCAGGGCGACCGCCTTCTCGCTGCCCGAATGCACGCCGTGATCCACGTGCGCCACCGCCAGCGTGTGGCCCAGCGACCGCTGCAGGCGCACCAGCAGCTCAAGGGCCACCAGCGAGTCCAGTCCCCCGCTGCACGCGAGCACGATCCGCGCGCCACGTGGCCACAGCGCGTGAGCGCGCACGTCGCGGCGCACGGCGTCCAAGGCGCGTCGCACGGGGTCCGGCGGTAGCGGCGGGTGGTGCGGGATGGCAGGCTCCGGCGCGACGGTGGCGGTCGCGGGTTGAGCGGCGGGCTGCGGTCGGCAACGCGATTGCCTCGGGGTCCGCCACCAGCGTACAGTTCGGCCTGTCCGGGGGGGCCCGGCAAGAACCCGACCTTCCACCAAACGCGCGCACCCGGCAACCCTCTGGGGCGTCATCCTGACCTTCGACACCTGCTTGGGTCGGAGCCAAGTCACTCGCTGCGGCCCCGCGCCCAGCCCGGAGAGACCCGAATGTCGCACGACAAGTCCGTGACTTCCCCTTCGTCTGCCGCCTTGACCGCGCGCGACGGCGTTTGGGGTGTGCCCGCCTCGGCGGTGGACGAGAGGGACGACCTGCGGCTGCAGGCGTACGCGAAGACGGTCAGCGCGCACACCCAGCGCACGGGCCAGCTGCTGTCGCTGGACGGGCGCGTGGTCGATGTGTGCCACTTCCCCCCGCAGACCGACGAGAACTACTTCCGGCAGCTCGGCGTTCCCGGCCAGTATCCCTTCACGCGAGGCGTCCACGCCGATATGTACCGCGGAAAGCCGTGGACGCAGCGCATGTTCGCGGGGTTTGGCACACCGGAGGACACCAACCGCCGCTTCAAGTACCTGCTGGCTCAGGGGCAGACGGGTCTGTCGACCGCCTTCGACATGCCCACGCTGATGGGCTACGACCCGGACCACGAGCTCGCGCTGGGAGAGGTGGGGCGCGAAGGTGTGTCGGTCTCGCACGTGGGCGACATGGAGCGGCTGTTCGCCGACATCCCGCTGGGCGACGTGACGACTTCGATGACCATCAATGCGCCTGCAATCGTGGCCTTGGCGCTCTACGTCGCGGTCGCTGAGCGCAAGGGTGTGCCTTACGACCGGATCGGCGGCACGCTGCAGAACGACATCCTCAAGGAGTTCATCGCGCAGAAGGAGTGGATCTGTCCGCCGCGGCCCTCGATGCGGATCATTCGCGACATGTTGGCGTTCTGCACCGAGAAGTTGCCGCGCTGGAACACGATCTCGGTCAGCGGCTACCACATCCGCGAGGCAGGGGCGTCGGCGGTTCAAGAGCTTGCATTCACCCTTGCCGACGGCATCGGCTATGTGCAGGCGGGGCAAGAGGCGGGACTGGACGTCGATGCGTTTGCGCCCAGGCTGTCGTTCTTCTTTGACGTGCACAACGACTTTTTCGAGGAGATCGCCAAGCTTCGCGCCGCCCGTCGGCTGTGGGCGCGGGTCATGAAGGAGCGGTTCGGTGCCAAGAACCCGCGGTCGTGGATGCTGCGGACCCACTGCCAGACGGCGGGCGTTTCGCTGACGGCGCAGCAGCCGATGAACAACGTGGTGCGCACGACGCTGCAGGCGCTGGCGGCGGTGCTAGGCGGCACCCAGTCGCTGCACACCAATTCGCTGGACGAGACCTATGCGTTGCCGACCGAGGGCGCGGCCAAGCTGGCGCTGCGGACCCAGCAGGTGATCGCCGAGGAGTCGGGCATCGCGAGTGTGGTCGACCCGCTGGGAGGTTCCTGGTTCGTCGAGCAACTGACCGACCGGATGGAAGAGGAAGCACTGGTCTACATTCGCAAGATCGACGAGATGGGCGGCATCGTGCGCGCCATCGAGCTGGGCTATCCGCAGCGCGAGATCGCCGAGAGCGCCTTTCGCTTCCAGCAGCGCGTCGAGTCCCGCGAACGCAAGGTCGTGGGTGTCAACAGCCAGGTCGAGCAGGCCTCGGGCGACGCGATCCCGCTGCTGCACATCGACCAGGCGGTCGAGGACGCACAGGTCGCGGAGTGCAAGCGGGTCAAGGCCTCGCGGGACGCCGCCGCTGCCGCGCGAGCCATTGCCGCCGTGCGCAAGGCGTGCCAGGGCAAGGACAATTTGATGCCGCCCATCCTGGACGCGGTGAAGGTGCAGGTGACGCTGGGCGAGATCTCGGACGTGTTCCGCGACGAGTTCGGCGTGTACCGCGACCCGGCGTTCTTGTAAGTGAATGGCGGAATTCGGTTTCTACTGCAGCTCGACGCCGGCCGCGGTGGCGCGCTGCAAGCGGGTGCATGACGCTGCGGCATTCCGTCAGCGGATGTCTGAGACGTCTTGCGGATTCCAGGTGCGCGTCTCGATGCCGGCAGCGCCACCTTCGATCCAGCGCTCCAGATCCGCGTACACCTGCTCCATCTCTGCCGGCAGCGGCTTCTGGCTCAAGCGCCGGTAGTGCGACCACGAGTCGTAGCCGTGCAGCTCGGTGACGAGCCACGGGTCGGTGTCGTCCTGCCAAACCTCGAACGACGCGACGCCCAAGTCGAGGGCGTACGCGCGGATGTCGGCCAGCAGTCCCAGCAGCTGTTCCCGGTGACTCGGATCGACCCGGTAACGGTGCTGCAGGACGTAGGCGCCAATGCGGCTGGCGGACATGGCAGCACCTGCTGGGTGATGGGGGAAGTGCCTGACCTAGAACGGAATGTCGTCGTCGGCGGGGAAGGGCTCGACGGCATCCGACATCCCGGGGGCGGCCGAACGCGCAGGACTGCGAGCCTGACCGTCGCCCTGCGGACCGGTGCTGCGACCCTCGCCTTCGCCACGCGCGCCCAGGAACTGGATGCGCTCGGCGATGATCTTGGTCTTGATGCGCTTCTGGCCGTCCTTGTCGGTCCACTCGTCGTTCGACAAGCGGCCCTCGACGTACACTTGGCTGCCCTTGGTCAGGTACTTCTCGCAGTTCTCGGCCTGCTTGTCCCAGACCTCGACCGAGAACCAGTCGGTCTTTTCCTGCTTCTGGCCGCTGCGGTCCTGCCACGTGTGGTTTACGGCGCAGCGCAGCTCTGCGACGGCGTGGTTGGACGGGGTGTACCGAAGCTCCGGCTGGTTGCCGAGGCGGGCGATCAGGATGACCTTGTTGACGTTGGCCATGTTGCGTTGCGCTCCTTGGGCGGGAAGGGCTGCATCGTAAGCCGCGGCCCGGGTCCGTGCAAGGCCGCCCCGTGCGCCCTCGAGCGACGGATGGGTCGCCGTGGCGAGGCTTGCGCTGTTGGGTTACGCTGTTGGCTGTGGGCCGTCGCCGGGACGGAACCCCCGCCGACAAGGAGATCATGGCCCAGACCCGCAGACTTACCCTTGGCTTTCAGGACAGCGAAGGCTTGCGCGCCCTGTGCGGCGAGCGCGACTCGAACCTCCGCTGGCTCGAGACGCGGCTGGGCATCCAGGTCATGGCCCGCGGCAACGAGGTGCATTTGCAGGGGGAGGACGAGCAAGTCACCGCCGCAGCGGAGCTTCTTGGCGAGCTGTTCGCGCGGGCCCGTACAGGTGCCCCGATTGCTCCCGACGACATGGGCCGCCTGATCGATGCCCGTGAGGCGGGCGCCGATGGCTCGACCGTACGGCCGCTGCACGTGCACCGCCCACGCGGGACCCTTCGCCCTGCCGAGGACGCCGAGCTTGCGGAAGGCACGCGCGGCGCGGCCCCGATGACTCCCGGGCAGAAGCGCTATGTCGACGCGATCCGGTCGCACGATGTCGTGTTCGGCATCGGACCCGCGGGCTCAGGCAAGACCTATCTCGCCATGGCCGCTGCGCTGGGGGCGATGCATCGCCGCGAGGTCAAGCGCATCGTGCTGACCCGGCCCGCGGTCGAGGCGGGCGAGCGTCTCGGCTTCCTGCCCGGCGATCTGAACGACAAGGTCAGCCCCTATCTGCGGCCGCTCTATGACGCGTTGCGAGAGCTGGTCGATCAGGATCGCTTTGAACGGATGATCGAGCGCGGTCAGATCGAGGTGGCGCCGCTGGCCTTCATGCGCGGGCGAACCTTGTCGAATGCGTTCGTCATCCTTGACGAGGCCCAGAACTGCACCAGCGAGCAGATGGTGATGCTGCTGACCCGCATGGGCGAGCACACCAAGGTGGTCGTCACCGGGGACCCCTCGCAGTCGGATCTGCCCTACGGAATGCCGGGCGGCCTGCTGCGGGCCGTCGACGTTCTTCAGGAAGTGGAAGGCATTCAGGTGGTTCGCCTTGGTCTGGAAGACGTGGTGCGTCATCCGCTGGTCGGGCGTATCATCGCCGCCTTCGAGGCCGACCGGACGGCCCGCCTCGCCTCCGAACCCACCGGCCCGAACGCCCAGGGCTCCTACGGCAGGACTCCGAGCCGACGATGAAATCTGCCAAACGTGGTGCTGCAGCTCCGACCGGGCTGCCTGGCTCCCAACAACAAGCGCGCGAGTGGCGTGCCGGTCTGGTTCGCCGGGCGGCGGATAGTGCCTTTGCGGTGGCAGCTTGGGCAGTGCTGGTTCTGATCGTGGGGCCCACGCAGGCACCGGTCGAACTGCCCGCACTGGGCCGTGCCCCGCGCGAGGTCGTGGCCCTGCGCGACTTCGAGCATCAGGAGCCCGTCGTCGACCTACCCGAAAAGCAACAGCAGGCGGTCGCTGGCGTGCCGGTCCACTACGCCTTTGACCAGCAGGCGGCGCAGAAGCGGATCGAGAATCTGCAGGCGGCATTTCGGCTCGCGCGACCTCGTTACCGCCTCTACCTGTCCAGCCGCGAGCGTCTGGTGGCCACTCTGGAGGCCCCGAAGCCGACGCCGAATGCGAGTCCGGCACCCGAGGAAGTACGCCCCCGAGGCGCCGCGCGTGCCGATCACATTGTGGTGCCGCCGGCCGAGACGGCCCGGGAAGTGGCGCAGCTGGACGAGGAGTTCGAAGAGGAACTGCAGAAGCTGCGGCCTGAATTCGAGCGTCTGCTGGCCGCTCGCCGCTCAGAGCTGAATGCAGACGTCTTCGGAGCTTTGCGCAAGGCCGGGTTTGACGAGCAGATCGAGCTGCTGTTGACCGATGTGGCCCATATGGTGCTGGGTCAGTGGATCGTGCGCGACATGGACCGTTTCGAGGACGATCTGGCGCGGGGCGTGTTCGAGACCGGGTCGCGGGTGCGCTACGACCGAGCGTCGGCACGTGGCAAGGTGTTGGACCTTGAAGGAGCGCTGCGGCAGGCCGACGAGTACGTGGGGGAGTTCGTCAAGCGCAAGAGCCCGTCGGCATTGGACGAGCCGTTGTTGCAGGCTGCCCTGCGCGCGATTGCCCGCAGCATGGTCGACACCACGTTTGCGCGGGACAAGGAGGCGACGCGTCTGGCGGAGGATAGGGCTCGCGACGCCGTTGAGAAGACGCACCTTGTGTCGTTTGCGCGCGGTCAAATCCTGGTCGAGCGGGGCGAGTCGGTCACCGAAGCGGTTCAGGGGCGCGTCAAGGTGATGCTGCAGGGCATGGAGGGCAGCGGACTGCCCCGGTCGTATCTGGCGACGGCGATTCTGTTGGGGATCGTGCTGCTGCTGTTCTTCGGGTTCGCCAAGCTGCACCTGCGAAACTTCCGCTATCGCCCGCGCGACGTGCAGCTGCTGATCACGATTCTGGTGGTTCACGGGCTGGCGCTGCGGATGATCCTCGGGGCGGGCAAGTTGCTGATCGAGCCCGGCGGCACCATGACGCCCGCGATGTGGGTCGTCTTGCTGCCTTACGCTCTGGGTCCGACGCTGGCGACGTTGTTCATGCGTCCGATCACGGCGGCGCCGTTTGGCCTGATGGCGGCGGTCGTCGCAGGCGTGATGGGGCACAATTCGCCGATGCTGAGGGCGCAACCGGGGTTGGACACGCTCGTCACCGTTCAGGCGGTGATCGTCGGGCTGGCCGGCGTGCACGCGGCACGACAGTTTCGGCAGCGATCCGATCTGGTCGTGGGCGCTGCCACGGTGTCCGGTGTGGCGGTTCTGGGCGCCATCGCGATTGCGCTGTTCACCGCCCCGCTGGGTGCTGACGTCTTCAGCGGGGAGACCGGCTTGGTGTTGCTGATGGGCGTCGGTTCCGGCCTGATCAGCTACCTGTTCGTGTCCGCGCTGGCACCGATTCTCGAGAGTCTGTTCAACCGACTGACCGACATCAAGCTGCTGGAGCTCGCCAGCATGAACCACCCGGCGCTGCGTCTGCTGGCGACCGAGGCGCCGGGCACCTTCACCCACAGCGTCATGGTCGGCAATCTGGCGCAGGCTGGCTGCGACGCGATCGGCGGCAACGGCCTGTTGTCACGGGTGGGCGCCTACTACCACGACTTGGGCAAGACGCGTGCGCCGCGGTTCTTCGCGGAGAACCAGTCGGGGGAGAACCCGCACGACCGCCTCAAGCCGCACCTGTCGGCGCTGATCATCAAGACGCATGTCAAGGACGGCATCAAGATCCTTAGGGAATTCAGGCTTCCTGACGAGATTGTCGACTTCGTGCCTCAGCATCACGGCACCGGCCTGATCCAGCACTTCTACAATCGGGCGCGCATCGAGGCGGGAGAGGCTGCCGACGAAGTGGTGGAAACCGACTTCCGCTATCCCGGACCCAAGCCGCAGCGTCGCGAGACCGCGCTGCTGATGCTCGCCGACTCGGTGGAGGCCGCCGCCCGCGCGCTGCCGGAGCCCAACCCCCAGCGCGTGCACGAGATCGTCAAGAAGATCATCGCCACCAAGCTGAGCGACGGTCAGTTCGACGAGTGCGACCTGACACTGCGAGAGCTGGCCCAGGTGGAGGAGGCTTTCGTTCGTGTGCTTGCCGGGATGCACCACACGCGCCCGGCGTACCTGCCACCCGTCGAGTCGCCCAGCCAGCCGCGTCTGCCCGGCCTGCGGGAGGAGGAGGACTTGGGCAACGTCGCCATCATGGCCGATGGTGGTGTGGGCGTGCGTCCGTACCGCAACATGGCGCGAGACACCCAGGTTCGCTTGCCGATGCAGTCGGTGACGGCCGCTGCCGAGCCGGTTGCCGCCCCTGCGCCAGCCGCCGACCGGCCCGCTGTGCCCGGCGAAGCGCCCCACTCACCCACCGCACTGGTGTCCGGTCACCGTCAGAGCGGAAGCCGCCGCACTCAGTGATCCGACCCTCCAGGGGAAGCTCCGCATGTCCATCGACCTCGATTGCTGTCACCCCGAGCTGCGGATTGGTCAGCGCCGCCTTGCCCGTCACCTGCGCACGATGCTGGCCGAACTGGGTCATCCGCGCGCCTTCGTCGACGTGCGCCTGACCACCGACGAAGACATTCGCGAGTTGAATCGGCAATTTCGCAAGGTCGACGCGGTCACGGATGTGCTCAGCTTTCCGCTGGCCGACGCTCACGACCCGGACGTGCCGGTCGAACTGCTGGGCGACATCGTGATCTCGCTGGACACGGCGCAACGACAGGCGCGTGCGGTGCGCGAGGCCCTCCGCGCGGGCGCTAACCCATCGGACGTGAAGCACTATCGGCTCACCGAAGAGGTGTTGTTCCTGGCCACCCACGGACTGCTGCACCTGCTGGGGCACGACCACGCCAAGCGCAGGCAAGCCGACGAGATGGAGGCGCTGGAGCGTCGGTTCATGGCGGCCGTCACGCCGCTGGACGTTCACCTGTGCGACCGAACCACGCACGGCGTCGCAAGAAGAGCCAAGACTTGAGAATAGTCGCATCGGGTCGCGCGTTGTCAGCCTGCGCGGCCGGATGCGATCCTGCCGAATCCCTGTCGTCGCCCGTGGCTCGAACGACCGTCCCCTTCAGGAGTGCCTCATGCGCCTTGCCTTCCTCTGTTTGACCCTATCGATCACCGCGCTTGCCTCGTTTGGCGCCTGCCGCAACGAGAGCCAGGCCCTGCAACCCGCCCCTGCCGTCGCTCCCGCCCCGACGGAGGCAGCGGCGCCCCCAGCCGACGGCAAGAACTACAGCGTCAAGGTCGCGCCCATTACCTTGCAGACCGGCGCCAAGACCTCCTCAGTGCTGACCATCGTCGGTGCACCCGGACTGCACTTCAACACCGAGTTCCCCGCGCGCTTCGTCGTCGAAGCGGCTGCGTTTGCCCGCAGCACCAAGGACAAGCTGACGCTGAAGGATGGCGACGTGAAGATCGTCGATGGCAAGGGTGTGGTCACGATTCCGCTGGAAGGGTTGGCGGCGGGCGCGGGCACCCTGAAGGTCACAGGCAATTTCAGCATCTGCAGCGATGAGCAGTGCTACATCCTGCGCAACGAGGTGCTGTCGCTGGCGGTGGCGGTGCGCTGAAGCCCCTCAGACGTCGCCGACTCTGTTTGACAACGCGATCGCATGCCGCTAGATCGGCTGCCGGTTCGGGACGCGCCTGCGGGTTCGTCCGCTACCTGTGCGGGATTAGCTCAATGGTAGAGCGTCAGCTTCCCAAGCTGAATGTTGCGGGTTCGAGCCCCGTATCCCGCTCC
>JBMOIG010000089.1:0-19330 GCA_049317445.1 Myxococcota bacterium
GTGCGTGGCCGACCAGTGCCTGCCGACGATCTGCACGCCGGGCAAGATGGCGTGCGACCAGACGTTCCTGACGCTGTGCGACGCAACCGGGACAGCTTGGTTGAATGGGCAGAACTGCAAGGATCTCAATCAGATCTGCTCCGGTGGTCAGTGCATGGCGCCCGTTTGCGCGCCCGGAGTGATGCAGTGCGTGCAGGGCGACATGGCGACCTGCATGGCGGACGGCAGCGGCTGGTTCCCGTCGCCGTGCCCGGTGGACACCGCGTGCGTCAATGCCCAGTGCCTGCCCAAGGTTTGCCCGCCGAACGCGACCGAGTGCCAGACCGGCAAGCTCGCGACCTGCAACGCCACCGGCACCGCGTGGGTGCAGTCCGCCTGCGCCGCCAATCAGGCGTGCACCGGAGGCCAGTGCCTGAACAAGATCTGCACGCCCAGCGCCGTCCAGTGCCAAAGCGGCGCGGTGGCGACCTGCGACGCGACCGGCACCGCTTGGGTGGTGACCGACAACTGCCCGGCCAACAAGGCGATCTGCGTCTCGAACAAGTGCGTGCCGGTGATCTGCACGGCAGGTGCCATCGAGTGCCAGACCGGCAAGGCGGCCACCTGCAACGCCAACGGCACGGCGTGGACGCAAATCAGCTGCGACGACGGCAACACCTGCACGGCCGACAGTTGTCTGGCGGGCAAGTGCCAGAATCCCAACGCGATCGACAACACCCCGTGCGGCACGGGCGGCAGCTGCAAGGCGGGGACTTGCGTCATGCCGTTGGTGCCGGGGATCGAGCTGAGTCAGTATTCGTCATGCGTACTGACGCCCACCGGCGCCATGCAGTGCTGGGGCGACAACTACTACGGCGAACTTGGAATTGGCGCATCCGGGAATCGGTCGGCGCCGACCACCGTCTTGGGGTTGTCGTCGGGCGTGGTGGCGATCGGCGGGGGCGGCTCCACCAACTGTGCCGTGTTGACCTCGGGCGCGGTGAAGTGCTGGGGATTCAACGCCAATGGGCAGGTGGGTGACAACTCGACCGTGAACCGCAGCGTGCCGACCCAAGTCATCGGCGTCGAAAGCGGCGCGATTGGCGTGTCCGTAGGTGCGTACGGGAGTTGCGCGCTGCTCGCGACGGGTGGCGTAAAGTGCTGGGGCGCGAACACCAACGGTGGCGTCGGGGACGGCACCAAGACCGCAAGGTACACGGCAACTCAAGTTACGGGACTAACGACGGGCGTGACCGCCATCGCGGCCGGTGCGAACCATGCGTGCGCCCTAATCGCGGGCGGCGTGAAGTGCTGGGGCAGCAACGGGACGGGTTCGGTAGGCGACGGATCGGGCGTCGACCGTACGGTGCCGACAGCGGTGACGGGTCTTGCCGCAGGAGTCACCGCCATCGCGGCGGGCTCGAACCACACCTGTGCGGTCCTGAAAACCGGTGCGTTGTCGTGCTGGGGCAGCAACGCTAGCGGCCAGATCGGCGACAAGTCGACCACCAACCGCTTGGCTCCAGTGCAAGTCATCGCTGCCGGTGTTGCCTCCGCCAGCGGTGGCGTCGACAACACCTGTGCGGTACTGACCTCAGGAGCCGCGCACTGCTGGGGGTACAACTACTGGGGACAGGTCGGCGACGGCACCACCACCGATCGCGACAAGCCCACCCAAGTTTCGGGATTGTCGTCAGGCGTGGCGATGGTTTCTGTCGGGCAGTCTCACGCGTGTGCGTGGCTGACGAACGGCACGGCGATGTGCTGGGGCGACAACACTTACAACGCAGTCGGAGACGCCACCAACACCTGGCGGCCGACTCCAGTGTACGTCAAGGGCTACGGCGGGTAACCGGCCGCATCCAAGGTGCTTTCGCTACGGCTCCAGCTCGACGTGTACCGTCGACACCAGATCGCGCAGTGCGTGCGTCACCACCGCGGTGTCGGGGTGGCATAGCACAGCATAGCCCTCCCCCTCGTAGCTGGACGACTTCGGCTGACCGACTTGCGGCAGCTTCGCCTCGACCACCAGATGCCCGATGGCCTTGTGCGCCTTGTCCAGACCGGTGACGCGAGCGACCCGTCCCTGCCCCTGACCGCGCAGGAAGGCGGCTCCCGCGGCAAACTGGCGCTCTGGCTGGTCGAACGTCTCGTACACCATCAGCTTTGCCCACGCGCGGTACAGGTCGAACCGGTGCGCGTGGCCGTTCAGCGTCATGATCTGCGCGCCCGGGGGGCGGGCGGCGATCTCCGAGATGGCCACCGACCCGTCGCGTCGCCGGAACCACTCCATGTGGGTCAAGCCCGTCTCGATGCCCAGGGCCTTCACGGCAGCGAAACCGGCCTTGCGGACGTCGTCCCACTCGTGACCGGAGATGTCGCGCGGCAGGATCACGCACCACTGGATCCACGGGTTGCGCATCGCGTCCAGCGGCGTGGGCGAGTACCGCGTCAGCGAGTGCCAGACGGGCTCGCCGCGGATCGACACGACCTCGAACGAGTGCTCCTCGCCGACGATGAACTCCTCGATGATGGCCTGCCGCTGCGGGGCAGGGCGCACGACGTCCAGCGCCGCCCGCAAGTCGTCGTCGTTGTCCACGCGAAACGTAATGGCCGCACCGACGCCTTCCTTGGGCTTCAGTACGACGGGAAAGCCGACCTCGCGTGCGAACTGCCAGGCATCGTCGGGCTCCTCGACCGCCCGGTGGCGCGCGCATGGCAGCCCGGCGTTGCGCAGCAGGTCCTTCATCCTCGCCTTGTCGCGAAAATTCTTGGCGACTTCCGCAGACATGCCGGTGATGCCCAACGCATCCCGTACCTCACCCAGCTGCACCTGGATGTGTTCCAGCGTCCCCAGCAGCCGGTGCACCGGTCCCAGCCGCGCCTGCAGCAGCCGCACGCCTTGGGCGATCTGGTCTGCGTTCATGGCGTCGTCGAGCTGCACGTAGCCGCGGATCAGGCGGTCGATGTCGGCGGGCAGCTTGTGGCGCGGTTCCTGGGTGATCAGCCCCAGCTCGACGCCCTGCAGCTCGCCCACCGAGCGGATGAAGCGCAGCGTCGTGTCCATGAAGAACGGCGCGGTGAAGATGACGTGTGGCATGTGAATTCCCCCCCGGGATCAGAGCTTTCCGGTCCGGGTCAGCGCGTCCAGATACTTGGGCAGCATGTCGCGCCAGGTCGGCCAGTCGTGGTTGACGTGCGGCCCCCACAGGTCCACGCGGTTGGGAACTCCTCGTGATCCCAACATGTTCGCCACACGCCAGGACTCCCACGGCGCCTCCCACTTGCCTTCCCCTGTCGCCAGCAGCACGTAGCGGGTGCGGAGCAACTCGAGCTGGGGGCCGTCGGGCAGCATCGGGAAGAAATGCAGAGGCGATACCAGGTGGTAGTCCTCAGTGTGTTCGCCGCGCATGAACCGCGCCAGGTCGTAGGTGCCGCTCATGCAGATGGCGTGCGAGAACAGGTCGGGGTGGCTGCAGATCGACAGCAGGGCGTTGTAGGCGCCAATCGAGGCCCCTGCTGCGATGACGCCGACCTTGGGGTCGTGGCAGTCCAGCCGGATCGCCGGCACCAGCTCGCGGGCCACGAAGTCGAGGAAACGCCTCTGCAACCACGCCCGGTGCGCGCCTGTGCTGGTCTGGTCGATCCAGGCGCGACCGGCGACGCTGTCGCAGGCATAGACCTTGATTTTCGCAGCAGCCAGAAGGGGTTTCAGCGCATCGAGCATCAGGAAGCGCTCGCACTCCTCGGCATCGCCACCCGCAGTCGGGTACAGCAGCACCGGCAGCCCGGCTTCCCCCCAACGAACCACGCCAACTTCCTGACCGAGACGAGGAGAGTGCCAGCGGCTGGCGACCTTCATGCTTGCTCCTACGAGGACTTGCCGATGGGGCGGGCGTGGCGGGCTTCGGTCTGGGGCGCGGGCTTGCCGACGGCGTCGATCCGGTCACGCTCGGTCTTGCGCCAGAACTGCAGCAGGCCCCAGTAATGCTCTGTGAAGCGCGCGACTTCGTGGGCCGGGAACAGCGCTTCGACCTTCAGGCGCACCAGCTCGTGGGCCCGGGCACTGCCGAAGAACTCGAAGGCCACTTCGTCCAGCTGTTGCAGGTGCGTTGCGCAGAATTCCTCGAACCGTTCCTCCTCGAACCGCTCGCGCGCAATCTTGGCGTACGCAGCCAGCCGCTCGCGGAAGGGCAGGTCCTGCTTCTGCACGGCGTAGAAGGGCTCCCAGTCGAGCGTGCGCCGCATCGGCCGCTTGGTGGCCGCGCAGAACAGCGACCAGCGGACCATGTTCTTGACCAGCCAGGGGAAGTGCCAGTGCAGCGACGTGACCTGAAAGTCAGGACAAGCGTTGGCGAAGTCGATCGGGTAGAACACGCCGTCCTTGCGCAGCGCCTCGCAGGAATTGAATTCCCACCCGAAGAACGCGTTGATCGTCAACGTCATGTCGCGGATCACCGAGGCTTCTTCATCGTTCAAGTAGTTGAACGCGACCTCATAGCGAGCGTGCAGCGGCGCCGCGGGGTCGTACTTCGCGATGTGCACTTGCGGACCGATGCCGATGCCGCGCACGAAGATGTCGAACGGGTCCACGGCTTTCTGCAGATGCATCAAGCGCGTGCCGCTGTTGTCGTAGGCCTTGGTCAGCTGCTCGGGGCCCTCGATGCGCGACACGCCGACCCATGCGCCGCCGTCGTAGGGCTTCATGAACATCGGATAGCCCAGCTGCTCGCCGACCTTCTCGAGGTCGAACAGCCGCGCATAACGGTTCAGCGTGGGCTTCAGGTCGGCAGTGGGCGTGTAATCCTTCGGAGGGACCATCCACGTGTCGGGCACCGGCAGTCCCAAGTGCATCATCGCGGCGTAAGTCGTGTGCTTCTCGTTCGCCTGCAACGACCACGGATTGTTCAGGACGTACAGGCCGTCCATGATCACGGCCTTCTTGATCCACTCGCGGCTGGTGTGAAACCAGTGCGTCAAGCGGTCGATCACGACGTCGTAGCTGCAGGGCTGCCGCAGATCAAAAGGCTCGACCGTGACGCGATCCACCTCGAACCGCACGCGGTCGCCGTCGATAGGCAGCTCCAGATCCAGACGCTTGACGATTTCTTCGTAGGCGCCCGGCCAGCAGATGTCGGCGCCCAGCGAAAGACCAATCTTTCGTGTCACTTTGGACATGAGACCCCCCAAGACGACGGCGATGGAAAAAGGTGCCGGACGACCGGCGCAGACCCCTCCGGGAGTCTAGGGCCGAACCTCGTGGCGGTCCAGCCTGCCAGCGCACGGGCCGATTCCCCCTGTACGCCAAGCAAAAGCAGTGGTATTCCCGCGCCCGATAGCCGTCATCCCCCCGGCGGTGTCCCCCCCCCAAGCAGACGACAAGGAACACCTTCATGCTCCGATATGTGACGCCCGAAGAGGCCGTCTCCGTCATCCAGTCCGGCCACCGTGTCTTCCTGCACGGTGGCGTGTCGACCCCGCACGCGCTCGTTGCCGCCATGACTGCCCGCGCTCCGGAGCTGCGTGGCGTCGAGGTCCTTCACCTCCACACCGAAGGTCCGGCCCCGTACGCAGCCACTGGCATGCAAGAGAGCTTTCGCGTCAACGCCTTGTTCGTCGCCGCCAACATGCGCGAGGCGGTCAACGATCGGCGCGCCGACTATCTGCCCGTATTTTTGAGCGAAGTGCCGGCCTTGTTTCGCAAGGGCGTGCTGCCGCTGGACGTGGCGCTGATTCAAGTGTCGCCGCCGGACAAGCATGGCTACTGCACGCTGGGCGTTTCGGTCGACACGGCTGCCGCTGCGGTGCAGAACGCGCGGCACATCATCGCCCAGGTCAATCCGAACATGCCGCGCACGCACGGGGACGGCCTGATTCACTCGGGTCGCTTTCATGCGGCCACGCTGGTCGACGTGCCGATGCTGGAGCACGGGCGGGCAGAGCTGGGGCCGATCGAGCGCGCGATCGGAGAGCACGTAGCGGCCCTGGTCGAAGACGGCGCGACCTTGCAGATGGGCATCGGCGCGATTCCGGACGGCGTCCTCAGCGCGCTGAAGCACCACCGCAAGCTGGGGGTGCACACCGAGATGTTCTCGGACGGTTTGGTCGAGCTGTTTGAGACCGGGGCCATCACCAACGAGATGAAGCGCGTGCATCCAGGCAAGATCGTGACGGGTTTTGCGATCGGTTCGCGCAAGCTCTACGAGTTCGTCGACGACAATCCGCTGGTGCAGTTCCTGGACATCGCCTACGTCAACGACACGTCGGTGATCCGCCGCAACCCTCGCGTCACCGCCATCAACAGCGCCATCGAGATCGACCTGACGGGGCAGGTGTGCGCGGACTCGATCGGCACGCGTCAGTACTCGGGCGTGGGCGGCCAGATGGACTTCATCCGTGGCGCGTCGCTGTCTGAGGGGGGCAAGCCCATCATCGCGCTGCCCTCGACCACCAGTCGGGGGGTGTCGCGCATCTGTCCGCTGCTCAAGCTCGGTGCCGGCGTGGTCACGACGCGGGCGCACGTGCACTGGGTGGTCACAGAGTTCGGCGCGGCCGACCTGTACGGCAAGAACGTGCGGCAGAGGGCGCGGGCGCTGATCGACATCGCGCATCCGTTCCACCGCGAAACACTGGAAGAAGAGGCGTACAAGCGGTTCGGACGGCTGTAGCCGACGACCACGCTCCCGACGGTGTCGGCCAACGTGTGAACCCGCCTGCGACGGCTGGGGTGGTCGTATCATAATGGGACTATGCTTGAGCGCGCGTGGCATGACCCATTGCATTTGCGATTGGCAGGCGACGAGAAACCTGTTGTACTGTCCGTAGGTCCGTTCGCGGCACCTTGTCGGTGGGCGGTTTGAGACAAGTGCGCGATGCCGACCAATAGTCCCCAAAAGAGACGCCATGACCCCGACGTTGCTGCACTCAGGAGCGGATACTGCCCACGTCGCCCTCTCCGGGGCGCGCATCCTCGTTGTCGATGACGACGCGGCTACGCGGCGCGTGGTCCGGCTCACCTTGGCTCCGCACTGCGCGCAAGTCCTCGAGGCCTCCAACGGCAGAGAGGCCGTCGAGCTTGCGAAAGTCGAGGATCTGGACCTTGTGCTGCTGGACGTCCACATGCCCGTGCTCGACGGTTTGGGGGCGTGTCGTGCGATGCGCGCGGTGCCGTCGCTGCGGCTGCTGCCGATCGTCTTTCTGACGGGGGGCGACGACGACGACCAGCAGATCGAGGCGCTGCGGGCAGGCGGGGACGACTTTGTCGCCAAGCCGTTCACTCCTCCGGTGCTGCTGGCGCGCATCTCGAATCTGGTGACGAGGCGACGCGCGCAGATTCAGGTCGAGCGGCTGCTGGAGCTGCTCAAGCTCTATGTGCCGCTGCCGATTCGCGAACGGGCGGTGGGCAAGGCGCCGGCTCCGCTGCCCGCAGAGCGGGTCGAGGCGACCATCCTGTTCTCGGATCTGCGCGGATTTACGACGACCTGCCACACCGAGTCGCCAGAGCGCGTCTTTCGCGCCGTCAGCGCCGTGCTGGCAGAGCAGACGCGCATCGTCGTGCGGCGCAACGGCTACGTGGACAAGTTCAGCGGTGACGGCTTGTTGGCGGTGTTCGAGGGGCCCGACTCCGCAGCCGACGCATGTGGCGCGTCGCTGGAGATCGTCCAGTGGGCCAAGGACTTCGCCGGTATTTCGTTCTGGAATCCGCCGCCCATCGGGCTTGGCATCCACCACGGCGAGTTCTTGCGCGGTGACCTCGGGGGCGATGAACAGTTGGAGTACACGGTGATCGGCGGAACCGTAAATGTTGCCGCGAGGTTGTGCGGCGCAGCCGGCGCTTTGGAGACCATCGTTTCTCAGGACGTTGTCGACCGCTTGCAGGGGCGATTCTTGCTCGGCGAGCCACGCGCCGTGCACCTCAAGGGACTCGAAGGGGCAGCACGGGTCCATCCCGTCCTGGCGACTTCGGCCGCAGCAGGTCCGCCGGGGGACCGCGGGGCTGAGTCATGAGTCATCGGACAACCCCGCCGCGGTCGCGGGGTGCGACCGACCACGTCATCGACGTCATGCGGCGCGTCCACGGGCACGATATCTATGGCTACGACCCGAGCTTCCTGGCCCGTTCGATCGAGGCGCGCAGCCGAGCGGCGGGCGAGGCCGGACTTGCCGCATACGGCGAGCGGTTGCAGTCGGACCCGGCGGAGGCCTCTGCGCTCGTGACCTCGTTGGGCATTCATCACAGTGAGTTCTTTCGCGATCCGCTGGCGTTCGCCCTGCTGGAGCAACGCGTCCTGCCAGACATGCTGGAAGCGCAGAGGGCGTCGGGCGGTCGAGAGCTGCGTGTCTGGTCGGCGGGTTGCGCCGCGGGACAAGAGGCGTACTCGGTCACGCTGTTGCTGATGGAGCTGAGCGCCAGTCGAGAGGAACGGCCGCGATTCCGGGTATTTGCCACGGATTCGTCTGAGGAGCACCTCGCCCGAGCGCGCCAAGGGCGCTATTCCGAAGCGGATTTGAGACACGTTCGGTTGGCGCAGCTGCGGCGCTGGTTCTCGGCGACGGGCCACGAGCATCAGATTGCGAGGGAGCTGCGGGACCGCGTCGACTTCTCTCGCTACGACCTGCTGGACCCGGATTCGTGCTGCCCCCCGGCGAGCATTTTCGGCGAGTTCGACGTGATCCTTTGCTGCAACCTTCTGTTTTATTACCGACATGCCGTGCGCCTCCAGATCCTGGACAAGCTGCAGCGCTGCCTGGTGCCCGGCGGCGTGCTGGTGACCAGCGAGTCTGAGGCGCAAATCGTGGCCGACATGGGTGACGTTGGTCCGTACGGGCTGCACACCCCGCTCTTTCGCAAGGCTGGCTGACCCATGAGGTTCGTGGAAATGAAGATCGGTACGCAGCTTCGCCTGGGCATCGGCGTCATCATGTCGTTCGTGGTGCTGGTGGGCGGACTTGCATGGGTGCAGACCGATGGGACCTGGCAGCAGGCCCGGCTGATGTTTGAGCATCCCCTGCAGGTTCGCGCAGCCGTCGGCGAGTTGCGGGCGAACCTGCTGCGGGCCGAGGCATTGGTGCGGGCGGCCTTTCTGTCGAGCAGTAGTCAGGACTTCGCTAACCTCTCCCATCAGCTGGACGAGTTCGCTCCCGCCACCACGGGCGATCTGGAGACCCTGCGCCGCCTGTATCTGGGAGACCGCAAGGACGTCGAAGCGCTGACCGTCGCGTTGACGCGACTTGCGGCCGAGAGGGACGAAACGGTTGCCCTTTTGACGACTGGACAAACCCGGCAAGCGGCGGACCGACTTGGGCCTCGCGGAGTCGTCGTCGAGCAAATGGCTCAGGTGGAAGCGCGCCTGCACGTCATCGATAGCTTCGCGGAAGGGAAAGCGACCCAGCTCTATCGGGCTGCGGAGCAGAAGGCCTCTGCCGCCAAGAAGCAGACTTTGGCGATTCTGGGGCTGCTTACGCTGTTTGCGACGCTGGTCGGGTGGCTGCTGGTGCGGTCCATCCAGCGGCCGCTTGCCGAGCTGGCCATGACCGCGGAGCGCATTGGCCAAGGGCACGGGGATGCGCGCAGTCGCTCGACCGCCGCGGGATTCGAATTCGCGGCCGTCGCCACGGCCTTCAACACGATGGCCGACGTGGTCCAGTCCGAAGCAAAGATCAGCGCGAGCGTGGCGCGTCTGGCGGAAGCGATGCTGCGCGAACAGGAGGAGCGGCCGTTCTTTCGCAGCCTGCTCAACCACCTGATGCAAGTGACAGGTTCACAGGTAGCGGCCGTCTATCTGCTGAACGAGTCGAAGACCGCGTTTGAGCACTTCGACTCGATCGGCTTGTCGGACGGCAAGCGGCACGGGTTCTCTGCGCTGGACAGCGATGGGGAGTTTGGGGCTGCCCAAGCGACGCGGAAGATCCAGCGGATCACCGACATTCCGCCCGACACGCGGTTTTCATTCGCGGCCGTGACGGGGGAGTTCATTCCGCGCGAGATCTTGACGATCCCTGTGGTCACCGACGAGGACGTAGTTGCTATCATTTCGCTTGCCAACGTGCGGACTTATGACGGATCGTCCATGCGAATTGTCGAGGCCATCTGGAGCGTCCTCGCGGCTCGCGTCGATGGAGTGCTGGCCGCGCGCGAGATCCGGCAACTTGCCGACCGTCTGGACCAGAAGAATCAGGAACTGCACCAGCAGCAGCACGAGCTGGTCGCGCAGGCTGCGGAACTGACGGAGCAGAATGCGGAACTCGCGGTCCAGAAGCGGGGGTTGGACGAGTCCAATCGGCTGAAGTCGGCGTTCCTCTCGAACATGAGCCACGAGCTGCGGACGCCGCTGAACTCGGTCATCGCACTGTCCGGCGTGTTGACGCGACGACTGGCGGGCGCCATTCCGCAGGAAGAGCTGGGCTATCTGGACGTCATTGCACGCAACGGCAGGAATCTGCTGGCGCTGATCAACGACGTGCTGGACCTCTCACGCATCGAGGCCGGCCGGGAGGAGTTGTGCGTCACCTCCATCGCGCTTCGCGAAGTGGTGGGGGAAGTCGTCGGCGTCATCGGTCCGCTGGCTCGCGAGAAGGGCATCGGACTTCACGCTGCAGTTCCCGACGATCTGGCGGACATCCCCGGCGACGCCGACAAGCTGCGGCACATCCTGCAGAACCTGATCGCTAACGCCGTCAAGTTCACCGAGGTCGGGCAGGTTACGGTCTCCGCGACGGTCGGCCGTGAGTGGGCGGAAGTCTCGGTGGCCGACACCGGCATAGGGATCCCCGCTCACTTGCATCGGGATATCTTTGATGAATTTCGCCAAGGGGACGGCAGCGCGTCGCGCAAGTACGGAGGCACCGGGCTCGGGCTGTCGATTGCACGCAAGTACGCGCGGCTATTGGGCGGGGACATCTCGGTCGAGAGCACCGTCGGCAAGGGGTCGACGTTCCGGTTGCGACTGCCCGTCGAGGCGCTGGCACGCGGAGCCGTGACCCAGTCCAGCGCGCCGCCTCGGGTAGCTCGCAAAACGCCGTCCGGTGCCATTCGCGCGATGAACGGCGAGCGGATCCTGCTGGTTGAGGACTCAGAGCCAGCCGTCGTTCAGGTGACCGAGGTCCTGCAAGCACAGGGCTACCAGGTCGACATCGCGCGGGACGGCAAGGCCGCCTTGGAGTTCCTCAAGCAGCGACTGCCCGATGCCGTCATCCTCGACCTGATGATGCCCGGGGTCGACGGCTTTCAAGTCCTCGCGGGCATTCGGCAATTGGAGCGGACGGCGAAACTGCCCGTGCTGGTCCTGACGGCAAAGCACGTCACGCCAGAGGAGCTCAGCTTCCTGTCGGGAAATCACATCCACGAGCTGGTGCAGAAGGGCGATGTCGACAAGGGGGCGTTGCTGGAGGCGGTGGCGAAGATGGTCCAGCCCTCCGCCGAAGCGCCGCCGGTCGCCAGCCAGGTCGTCGTGAAGCGGCGCGCGAAGGCGAGCCCGCGACCGCGCATTCTGGTGGTCGAGGACAATGCGGACAACCTGCTGACACTGCAGGCGATGCTTCGCGACTCGTACGAGCTGATCTCTGCACCCGACGGACGCGCTGGCGTCGATTTGGCCAAGCTGCATCGCCCCGACGTGATCCTGATGGACATCGCGATGCCGACGCTGAACGGCGTCGACGCACTGCACGAGCTTCGCAAGGACGAGCACTTGCGCGACATCCCCGTTATCGCTGTCACCGCAAGCGCGATGGGTGGCGACCGCAGCGCCATCCTGGCGCAGGGCTTCGACGGCTACGTGTCCAAGCCGCTGTCGTTCGAGCGGTTGACCCAGGCGCTGCACGGCGCATTCGAGACCTAGCCGGAGGCCAGCCTTGAAAAGATACTCGTTGAACATCCTGGCGGTCGACGACAACGCGGACAACTTGCTGGTGCTTGAGGCGATGCTTGCCGACTCGATGCCGGGCTGCCGGATGATGACGGCGATGGACGGTCCCGGGGGCATCGCTCTGGCACGCGCGGAGGACCCGGACGCCATCCTGCTGGACATCCGAATGCCCGGCATGGACGGATTCGAGGTGTGCACGGTGCTGAAGGCGGAGGAGGGGTTGCGCGACATCCCGGTGCTGTTCCTGACGGCGGCGCGCACGGACCGTGAGAGCCGCGTCCGGGCGCTGGAGGTCGGGGCGGAGGGGTTTCTCTCCAAGCCGATCGACGACACCGAGCTGATTGCCCAGATCCGCGCGATGGCGAGGGTCAAGGCCTCGCGCCGGGCGGGTCAGAGGCAGCGCCAGCAGCTGGAGGAGCAGGTCACCGAGCGAACCGAGCAACTGCAGCGGGAGCTCCGGTTGCGGGAGCGGCTGACGGCGGCGATCGATCAGGCCGGTGAGATGGTCGTGGTCACCGACACCCAGGGCACCATCCTGTACGTCAATCCGGCCTTTGAAATGGTGACCGGGTACTCGCGAGACGAGGCCCTGGGCCAGAATCCCCGCTTGCTCAAGAGCGGCCTGCAGGACGACGCGTTCTACGCACGAATGTGGGCGACTGTCGCGGCAGGACAGATCTGGCATGGGCGACTGGTGAACCAGAAGAAAGACGGCACCTTGTACACGGAAGATTCGACCATTGCTCCGGTAAGAGATGCAGCCGGCGTCCTGTCGAGCTTCGTGGCAGTCAAGCGGGACGTGTCGCGCGAAATCAAGGTCACGGCCCAGCTGCTGCAAGCCCAGAAGATGGAAGGCCTTGGCCGGATCGCTGGCGGCGTTGCCCATGACTTCAACAACCTGCTGTCGCTGATCCTGAACTACACGGCGTTCGCGATGGAAGAGGTCGGCAGGCAAACCCCGGTGCACGACTACCTGTCAGAGGTTCGGTCCGCCGCCTACCGCGCGGCGGCCCTGACCAGCCGCCTGCAGGCGCTGGGCCGCAGACGAGCGGGCCAGCCCCGGCCGCTGCACCTGAACGCCGAGCTGACCCGACTGGAGGAGCAGATTCTGCAACGCCTTGGACCTGATATTGAATTCGTCCAGTCTCCCAAGTCGGACTTGGGTTGGGTCGAGGCAGACCCCGCTCAACTGGAGCAGTTGATCCTCAGCTTGGTCGCGAACGGGCGCGACGCGATGCCCAACGGCGGACGGCTGTTCCTCGAGTCGTCGTCCATGGAGGTCCTGACCGAACCCGGCGTCGCGCAGGGCGAGCTGCAGCCCGGACCGCACGCGGTGCTCGTCTTTCGCGACACCGGCGCGGGCATGGACGAGTCCACCGTGGCCCGCATCTTCGACCCATTCTATGTCGTCCCCGGCACCCACCGCGTCGATGGCATGGCCCTGGCCAGCGCTTACGGCATCGCCAGGCAGAGCGGTGGCACCATTCTGGTCGAGAGCACGCCAGGGCAGGGCACGACGTTCCGGGTGTGCCTGCCGCTGCGCCAGCGTCCCGCCATCGCGGAGGCCACTCCGACGCAAGTCCAAGCGAGTCTTCCGGTTGTGGAGCACACCATTCTGGTCGTCGAGGACGAGCCGGCGCTGTGCCGGGTGGTGTGCAGAACCTTGGCCACCGCCGGCTATCAGGTGCTGACGGCCGAGAGCGGGGTGGCCGCGCTGGAGGTCGCCGCCCGCCACAGCTCAGGGATTGCGTTGCTGCTGACCGATGTCGTCATGCCGGGGATCAATGGCAAGACGCTGGCCGGCAAGCTGCAAGAGGTGCGGCCCGGCATCGCGGTCCTGTTCATGTCCGGCTATACCGATGACGCCTTCGGTGAGGACGGGGAGGTCGATGCCGACATCCACTTCGTCCACAAGCCGTTCACGTCGGCGGAGCTGTTGGCCAAGGTCCGCGGTCTGCTGGCCTGACGTGTCGAGCGTGCGTGGCGTCTACTCGTACACCATCCACAGCGGCCCGGGAAACAGCCAGCTCAAGCCGACTTGCAGCCGGTCCCGCCAGTTCTCCCAGTTGTGACCGTCGCGCGCTTCGTCGTAGCGCACTTCCATCCCGGTCGCTTGCAGAAACGGCACCATCGAGCGGTTTTCGTAAATCAGCGACTCATAGGTGCCGCAGCTGACGTAGACCTTGTCGCTGGGCCGGCCGGGATTCTCCCTGAATTCGTTCATGAACCGCACGACCTGGTTGAACGCCGGACCGCGCTTCTGCTCGCCGATGTCCGTAAACGCGAACGACCCCGACTGCAGCAGCAGCCGCCCGAACACGCCCGGATTGCGCCAGGCCGTCGACAATGCCGCCACGCCGCCGAAGCTGGCGCCCATCAGGCATCGCGCCGCCGGGACCTTGTAGAGCGGAAAGCGGCTTTCGACGAACGGCAGCACATGCTCGACGATGAACGCAGCGTGTCGCGGGTCGTTGGGGTACTCGACCAGCCGGTCCTTGGGGTGCGTCAGGGCCACGATCACAGGCTGCACTTCCAGACGGTGGATCAGGTTGTCCAGCACCGTCTTGAGCCGTGCATAGCGCAGGTAGTCGCCACCGTCGTGCACCACCAACAGCGGGTAGCGGCGGGTCTCGCGGTAGCGCGCGGGCAGATACAGCGTCAGCGGCCGCGACTGACCCCACGGCGTGTTCGGCAGCATGGCGTCGACCAGCTGGCCCTGGCGTGCGTCGGGGTCGGGCTCGGTCCACTCCGGCGGCTCATAACCATCGCCTTGGCAGACGGAATTGGCGCCGAATGGGTCATGGGCGATGCGCGGGTTCAGGGGGTCGAGCTGCCACTGGCCGTTGCCGCCGCGAACGACCTCGAGCTTGTACTCGACGCGGCTGCGCTTCGGCAGGTCGATGACCAGAAACCACAGGTCGGTGCCCAGGATGCGCTTGAACGGCTGCTCGGCTGGCAGGCCGTACACCCAGTGGCGCAGGTTGACGCGCTCAGCCTCGCCTCGGAACACAAACGTCGCGTGCAGCCCCTCGATGATGGGAAACGTGCGATTCGCCAGGAAGGCATCGACGGCGTCGGAATCCAGCAGCGGACGGCGCTCGAATTGGTGGATGGAGAGGATCATGCGGTGGTGCCTCCCTGGGCATCCCACGGGACCTCTCCGCGCAACCAGGAGTCGACGTGGACCATGTGGCCATCCCGACGGATGACACGTGTCTGGGGGCGCGCGGTCAGTCGTCCCTGATGCCAGGTCACACCGTCGCCGCCGTCCAAAATCACGCACGCAGCCGGGCTGTGTCTTCGTGATTTCAAGGACATACGCCGCAGGTCGTCGGTCCGCAGCCGCAGCGTCGCGTGGGGCAGGGCGACGACGCCCGGGACCAATCCCAGTCCCGCGTCCAGCAGCTCCGAGTTGCCGGGACCCTCCGGTGGGCGGTCGTGGAACAGGATCACGCGCTCGGTCATGATCATCGCCCCTGCCGACCAGGCGACGATGGGTCGACCGCGCAGGCACGCGGTCATGTCGAGCAAGCGCATTCGATTCAGCAAGGTAGAGACGTGGCCCCCGGCGACGGCGACCGCGGTGCACTGCTGCACCAGCCGGCACAGCTCTTCCCGCTGGCGAGTCAGCGCCGGGCGCTCGTCTGGCTTGACCCGGTGTTGGAAGTCCGCGTGCACTTCCTGGATGCGCGCCAAGTGACCGTCGTCGATGGTCCGGATCGCGTCCACGGCGGCGTCGAGCTCGGGCGCCAGCACCTCGGGGGGCTCGGACCGCTGCGACAGGGCCAAGGCGGCGCCCAGCGCATGGTCCAAGCGCACGTTGTACAGCTCCTGCATCTGACGCAGCCGATCCTGACGCTTGCGGTGGGCGGCGAACAGCTCGCGGTCTTGCGCGAACACGGCCTCGCAGCGCGCGTGCAGGCGCAGGTTCAACGTGCGGCCGCCGAGTGCCTCAGCAAGGTCATCGTCCTCAGCCTCGCGCTCTTGCCAGCCTGCGGTGATGACCGCGACCCGCCCGGTATCGCCGAAGCGATCCAGCTCTGCGGGGGCCGTGATGATCGTGCGCTGCGGTCCCAGAAGCACGCGTGGCTGCGTGTCGTCAGAGGGTGTCGAAGGGGGAAGGGTGGCTTGGGTCATGCAACCGTTCGATTTCTTGGGAGGGTAGCGACTGGTACCGGCATCGGGGCCTCGCCCGCACACCAGCGGAGCATGTCCCCGCTGGCCCGTCGCGGGACACTGTGCCAGACTTCAGCGTTCCCGGCGATCCCCCCTCGCGGTTCCGTTTGCTGCATCAGGAGGCTGCCCGCCATGCACGTGATCCTCATCGCCCCGCACTTTCCCGCCAACCAGCGTCAATTCGCCCGCGCCCTGAAGTCAGTCGGCGCTTGGGTGACCGGCATCGGCGAGGCCTCCGTCGATCAATTGGACGGCGAATTGCGCAGTTGGCTCGACGCCTACGAGCAGGTTCCGTCCGTGTGCGACGAAGAGGCGCTGCTGGGTGCCGTGCGTCGCATCCAGCGCCGAGGTTGGGTCGACCGACTGGAAGTTACCATCGAGTCGCACATTCTGGCCGCCGCCCGGGTGCGTGAACTCACGGGAATCCCTGGTCTCTCAGTCCAAAACGCCATCCTGTGTCGCGACAAGCCGACGATGAAGGCGTTTCTTCGCGACCACAAGATCGCCTGCGCACGGTCCGACTCGGTCGAGTCGATCGAGGCGGCGGTCGCCTTTGCTCGCGAGGTTGGCTATCCGATCATCCTCAAGCCGCGCGCAGGTGCCGGCGCTGCCGACACGGTGCGGGTGGACGCAGAAGACGAGCTGGGGGCGGCCGCGCACGCGTGCGGTCTGGACCGCGGGCTGTCGGTCGCCATCGAGGAGTACATCGAGGGTCACGAGGGCTTCTACGACACCCTGACGGTGGGCGGCGTTGTGCAGCACGAGTTCATCTCGCACTACTACCCCAACGTGCTGGAGGCGATGCGAACCCGCTGGATCTCCCCGCAAATCATCACCACCAACCGCGTCGACATCGCGAGCTATGACGAGCTGCGGGCGATGGGCCGAGAGGTCATCCAGCACCTGGGGCTGGGCACGACGGCCACGCACATGGAGTGGTTCTTCGGCCCCAAGGGCTTGAAGTTCAGCGAGATCGGTGCGCGGCCGCCCGGCGTCTGCACCTGGGACATGTACAGCCACGCCAACGAGATCGACCTGTACCGTGAGTGGGCGATGGCGGTGACACACGGCAAGGTCGACCGTCGCCCGTCGCGCAACTACTCCGCCGGCATGATTGCGCTGCGCCCCGACCGCGACGGCATCATCGAAGGGTACTCTGGGGCGGAAGACGTCTGGCGCGACCTGGGGCCGTGGATCATGGACGCCCACCTGCCGCCGCCGGGCACGCGGACCCAACCGGTCGAGGCCGGCTACATGGCCAACGCCTGGCTGCGGATGCGTCACGACGACTTCGACATCCTGCGCGGGATGCTGGACCACGTCGGCCGCACGCTGCACGTCCACGCGCGCTAGCCCCCGCACAGCACGCTTCACGCACACGATACGCCTGTTTTGCGCCTGTTTGGTGCACGGATAACGCCTATGAAGGTCGTCTTCTTCTCACCGCACTTTCCGCTCGAGATGCCCCGCTTTGTGCGCGGTCTGGCTGAGGTGGGGGTGCAGGTCCACGGTCTGGGCGATGTGCCGCTGGAGTCGATCCCGGCCGAGACGCGCCAATACCTGAGCGGTTACCTCGAGATCCCCAGCCTGCACGCTGGCGATGCCACCGTCATCGACGCCCTGCCGCAGCTGCGCCGCCTGCAGCCCGACCAAATCGAGTGCCTGTGGGAGCCGTGCGTCGTCGTGGCCGCCCAGCTGCGCGAGGCCTTGGGGCTGCCGGGACAGGGCGTGCAGGACGCCATCGCCTTTCGCGACAAGCCGATCATGAAGCAGCGCGTCGCGGCCGCCGGCCTGCGGGTGCCGCACAACGCCCGGGTGCACACGGCCAACGAGGCGCGAGAAGCGGCGGAAATCATCGGGTTTCCGTTGGTGCTCAAGCCGATCGCGGGCGCGGGATCCGCCGACACCTACCGCGTAGACGACGCCAAGGGGCTCGAGGCCACGCTGCAGAAGCTGGGCCACCTGCCGGAAGCGAGCATCGAGGAGTACATCGACGGGCAGGAGTTCACCTACGACACCGTCAGCGTCGACGGACAGCCCCTGTTCGACAGCATCGCCTGGTACCGCCCACGCCCGCTGGAGGCCCGCAGCAACGAGTGGGTCAGCCCCGCGCAGATCGTGTTGCGCGACCCGCATCAGCCGGCGCTGGAGGACGCGGTCGCCTTCGGACGCTCTGTGCTCAAGGCGATGGGGATGGGCACCGGCTTTACGCACATGGAGTGGTTCCGCAAGCCCAACGGCGAGCTGGTCTTCGGCGAGATCGCCGCCCGTCCGCCCGGCGCGCGGTTGGTCGATCAGATGAATTACGCCAATGATTTCGACGTCTACCGCGAGTGGGCGCGGGTGGCGTGCTGGCGGACGTTCGAGGCGCCGATTCACCGCCGCTACCACGTCGCTGCGATCTTCAAGCGCGCGCAGGGGCAGGGGCGCATCCGCGAAATCCACGGCATGGAGCAGGCGCGCCGGGCGCTGGGGGAGTGGCTGGTCGCCGACGAGCTGCTGCCCATCGGCACGCCGCGCCGTGACTGGAAGCAGACGCTGCTGTCCGACGGCTGCCTGATCGTGCGCCATCCGGACCTGCGGACCTGTGAGGCGATGATGGACCTGCTGGTGCAGGACGTGCACCTGATCGCCGGCTGACGGGCAAGGAACGCGATGCCTGACAGAAACCCGAGGCTGAACGAGTACTTGGCGGTGCTGGCCAAGGTCGACGCCAAGTTCACCGAGATCCACGACAGGCACGCCGACCAGTTTCAGTGCCGCCTGGGCTGCCACGCCTGCTGCGCGCCGGGGCTGTCGGTGTCGCGGGTCGAGCAGGCGCGGCTGGCCGAGCACATGCGCAGCGTGCCGGGGCTGGAGCAGGCGCTGCAGGACCTGGAGCGCCAGCGGCCCCACGCCGACACCCGCTGCAACTTCCTGGACGCGCAGGGGAAGTGTCTGGTGTACGAGGCGCGGCCGGTGATCTGCCGCAGCCACGGCGCGCCGGTGCGCGTGACGTTGCAGCAGGTGGCGCGGCTGGACGTGTGTCCGCTGAACTTCGCGGGGGTGGACCTAACGACGCTGGCTGCCGGCGACTGCATCGATGTCGAGACGCTCAATACGATTCTGTATGTCGTGAATCGTCGGTACGACGCAGACGGTGCTGGTCAGCGGTTCTCGTTGACGGTTCGCGGGGTCCTCGAACCGTAGGGTAGGCGCCTTGCGGACGCGTTGGGCGGGCGGCCCGAGGATCCTACACATTCCCGTAACCATCCGTATCCATGCAACGTTCGCGCCTCACCCCGTCGCTTCGCGCCACCCCTCTCCAT
>JBMOIG010000090.1:0-19115 GCA_049317445.1 Myxococcota bacterium
TGGTCGAGTTGAACCCGGCGGCACGTCGCATCCTCGGACTCGTGGACGGCGACGATCCGGGCAAGCTGGATCTGCAAGCAATGTGCGTGGACCCCGCCGAGGCGACCGCCCTCGCGCGGTCGCTCGCCACGGACGGCGTCGTGAAGAACCGACTGCTTGTGTTGCGGCGGCGCGACGCGTCAAGAGTGACGGTGTCGCTGTCGGCAGTGTTGGCACCGGGTGAGGACGGCAGACCCCCATCTTGCCAGGGGTTGGTCGAGGACGTGACCCGCGAGCGCCAGGCCGACTCCGAGCGCGAGGCGCTGCTGGCGGAGCTGCAAGCGTCACTCCTCTTCCTCAACGAACCGATTCTTCGCTTCGTGCGGCCGGCCGCAACTTGCGAGATGGGGACTCCGGTGCTTCGGGCCGCGGCGCAGATGACAGTCGGTGAGCCCGGAGCCCTGCTGGTCACGGCAGACGGGCGAGAGCCAATCGGTATCGTCACCGACCGCGACCTGCGCGAGCGGGTCGTGGTGGCGGGGCTCGATCCGGCGGCGCCGGTGTTTCGAATCATGAGTTCGCCACTCTTCACCATCGACAACCGCGCCTTGGTGTACGAGGCACTGCAACGGATGCGCGAACGCGGCATTCAGCATTTGGCGGTGCGGGACGAAGGCGGGCAGATTCAGGGACTTGTTCGGCAGGCCGACTTGTCGCAGCTGCACCGGTATTCGGCTGCCGTGCTGATCGAGGAGATCCGACGGGCGGAGAGTCCTGAAGTCCTGTCCCGATCTCGGGCGCGGCTTCCCGAGCAGGTCCGAACGCTGATCGCCAGCGGCGCACGGCCCCGAAACGTCAACCGGGTCGTGACGGCGGTTTCCGACGCAGTGACGGAACGGTTGGTGGCGCTGGCCATCGAGGAAATGGGGCTTCCGCCGAGGCGATTCTGTTGGGTCGCGCTGGGAAGCGAGGGCCGCGAGGAGCAGACGCTCGCCACCGACCAGGACAACGCCATCGTCTACGAGGATTCGGGGGGCGACGCCGACCCCAGTGCAGAGGCGTGGTTTCGCGCGCTGGGCGTCAAGGTCTGCCAAGGCTTGAACGACGCTGGGTATCAGTATTGCCCAGGCGAGATCATGGCCCGCAACCCGAATTGGTGCCGTCCGTTGTCGTCGTGGAAGGCGTCGTTCAGTAGCTGGATCCGCACGCGCAATCCTCAGGACCTGCTGGCTGTCCAAATCTTCTTCGACTTCCGCTGTGTGGTCGGCGAGCGGACCCTGACCGAGGAGCTTCGGCGTCACATCCGCGAGGAGCTGTCCGAGAACCCCGCGTTCTTCCCGCTGTTTGCGCAGAACGCCCAAACGTACCGGCCACCGCTGGGGCTGTTCGGGCACATCGTCGCTGAGTCGGAGGGGCGCGGGCCGAAGACGCTGAGCCTGAAGGACGCGATGATGCCGATCGTGAACTTCGCGCGACTGTATGCGCTGCGTCATGACGTCGCCGAAACCAATACGTTCGACCGGCTACGCCGCCTGCACGAAAAGAACGCACTGACGCGCTCGAGCCTCGACGAGGTGACAGAGGCCTATGCCTTCCTGATGGAGGCGCGCCTCAAGCGTCAGGCAGCGGCCGTCGGTGCAGGCGCAATTCCGGGCAACCAACTCGACCCCAAGGCCCTGACTCCTTTGGAAGAAGCGCTCCTGCGCAAGACCTTCGGCCAGGTCGGCATCCTGCTCAAGAAGGTCGGCTACGACTTCTTGGGAGTCGGCTGATCTGCCGTGCGGGCCGTTGCGGGACGAACCCATTCAATGCTACACGCGGCGAAGTGGCCGGGGGCGGCCACTTTCCCCCCAGAAGACGCGCGACCCCTCCGCGCGAATTCCCCGAAAAGCATCGGAGGTAGCGCATGTTCCACGAACCGGCGGAGAAGAGTCAGGTCAAGGATTTGGCCATGGCCTACAAGACGCGCCTTGGCGTATGGATGTTTCTTGTTTACGCACTCATCTACGTTCTGTTCGTGGCGATCAACCTGATCGACCCGTCGATGATGGAAAAGACGGTGCTGATGGGCCTGAACCTGGCAGTCGTCTACGGTCTCGGGCTGATCGTCGTCGCCCTGGTGATGGCCGTGATCTACAACAGGATGTGTCTCGTAGAGGAGCGCCGACTGGAAGCGCCCGCAAGCGACAAGGCGGGGGTGTAACCATGGAAACCATCTCGATCGCTCTCTTCGTGTTCTTCGTCGCGTTCGTGCTCGGCCTGTCCTTCTTCTTCGCCCGCAAGGCCAAGTCGGCTGCCGGCTATTACGCCGCGGGCGGCAACATCCACTGGGCGGTCAACGGCATCGCCTTTGCGGGAGATTACCTTTCCGCCGCGTCGTTCCTGGGAATCTGCGGGATGATCGCCACGGCCGGGTACGACGGATTCTTGTACTCCATCGGTTATCTTGCCGGTTGGATCGTCGCCCTATTCGTGGTTGCCGAACCGATGAAGCGGATGGGCAAGTACACGTTTACCGATGCGCTGGACAGCAAGTTCAACCACAAGGGAATCCAACTGGCAGCGGCGGTCAGCACCCTCGTTGTGTCGATCTTCTACTTGATTCCGCAGATGGTCGGGGCGGGTGTGCTCGTGACTCCGCTGTTGGGCCTGCCCCACTGGGTTGGCGTCATCCTGGTGGGCTCGATCGTGATCGTCATCGTGGCCACTGCGGGGATGACGTCGACGACCTACGTGCAGTTTCTCAAGGGGGGGCTGCTCGTGATCTTCTCGGTCATCGTCACGGGCGCGGTGCTGTTGCGCGGGCTCTCGACCACGCCTGACCAGGACGGCACGGTCCCCTACCACAAGTACGCGACGCTTGAGGCGACTGTGATTGACGGGAAGGCCATCCCGTCCGATCCGGCGTTTCGATTCCTGGACGCCAAAGAGGCTTCGGGCAGCCATTTCGTCAAGCTCGAGAACGCGGGCAAGCTGGGATGGTGGAAGCAGATCGAGAAGGAGGGCAAGGTCAGTCTGATCGAGTTGCAGTCCGTTGTCGTGCTGGCCGACGGCTCCAAGGTGATCAACGGGGCGCCGGCATCCAAGGAGAACCAACTGCGGCAGGTCGGCAACCTCGAGGCGATCGACGGCAAGACAGGCGCCGAGGCCACCACGGGCTCCGTCGGGCCGTTCGAATTCCTGGCCAAGATCGGCTCGCCGGGCACGCAGGTGCGCACCTGGAAGCCTGCGAAGTTTGACGATGGCGACGCAAAGGTGACCGCCTACTACCCGTCGATCACGGCGGGAAGCAAGATCATGCGGCCCGGCCAGAAGTTCAAGGTCGAGGGCACGCCCATCGAGAAGCTGGACTTCATCTCCCTGATGCTCGCCCTCTTCCTGGGAACGGCCGCGTTGCCGCACATCCTGATCCGGTACTACACCGTCCCGACGCCGGCCGCCGCGCGCAAGTCGACCATCGTGGCCATCGCGGCGATCGGCTTCTTCTACGTGCTCACGCTCTATATGGGCCTTGGCGCGATGGTGAATGCGGTGGTGAATCCGGCCGACAACAACATGTCGGGGCCGCTGCTGGCGAAGTCGTTCGGCCCCATCCTGTTTGCCGTCATCTCGGCCATCGCCTTTGCCACGGTGCTGGGGACAGTCGCCGGCCTGATCGTTGCGGCCTCGGGTGCGGTGGCGCACGACGTGATGGATCGGTACATGGGGCTCAAGCTGGACGACCGCAAGAAGGTCCGCATGGGCAAGATTGCCGCGTTCGTGGTGGGCATCATCGCGATCATCCTCGGCATCCTGTTCCAAGGAGTGAACGTGACGTTCCTGGTGGGCCTCGCCTTTGCGGTGGCGGCCTCGGCGAACCTGCCGTCGATCATCATGCTGCTGTTCTGGAAGCGGACGACACCGCAGGGCATCGTGGCGTCCATTCTGGTGGGCATCACCCTGTCGATCGGGATCATCCTGTTCTCGCCCGACATGTACGAGCTCTATGGCAAGGTGCGGTCCGACGCGCCGATTCCGTTTGCCAACCCGGGCCTGTTCTCAATCCCCATGAGCTTCCTGACGTTGGTGGTCGTGTCGCTGATGACGGCCAAGAAGCCCGACGCGAAGGCGAACGCCGAGCTCGCCGTCGGTTGACGAGCGTCGCCCCTTCGTCGCGTCCCCCGTATTCAAGAGAGGAGATACCCATGCGCTGTGTGAAGTGGATGCTCCCATTGCTGATACTGGCCGTTGCGTCGCCGGCCTTCGCGTACAAGGTCCAGATCTCCGAGGACGCCTTCCTCAATCTGGACGTCCTGGGCCAGTCGCAGGCCCAATCCACCGAGAAGGCGGCGCCCGACGCCAGTTGGTCCAAGGACCTCTTTCTCAGGCGCATTCGGTTGCTTGCGTTCGGCAGCCTGTCCAAGAACGTCAGCTTCTTCTTCGAGACGGACCAGCCGAACCTGGGCAAGAACGGCGACTGGGCCGCGCCAATGTTCGTGCAGGATGCGTTCATGACGGTGAAGGTGTCGGACGCGTTCATGGTGGATTCCGGCATGGTCCTGCTGCCCTTCACGCGTCACAGCATGACGGGCGCCATCGGCCTGAACGGCATCGACTACCACAGCAAGATGATCAAGTTCCCAGACGGCACCCACAAGATCTGGCGCGACGCTGGCGTTCAGGCGCGCGGTTACCTGGCCGAGCAGAAGCTGCAGTACCGCCTCGGGCTGTTCGGAGGGTCGCAGAACCTGGCGTTGCAGAAGGATGCGGCCGGCAAGGCGGTCACCTCGTCGAACCCTGGCGACCTGCCGCGCGTGACCGGCCACGTTCGCTATGCTCTTGCGGGTACCGAGACCGACTTCTTCGCCAAGGGCATCTACTTCAGCCCCACGCCCATCGTGTCGGTCGGCGTGGGCGCGGATTACGTTCCGGACGCGATCCTCTCCAAGGCCGCCGTTCTCGACGGGTCAAACGTGGTGACGGCCAAGGGCCAACTCGGCAACCACGTGGGAGCAGCGGGCGACGTTTTTGTGGAGTACCCGCTGGATGCGGACAACGAAGTCGTGTTCCAGGGCACGGCGCTGTACTACGACGACGGCCCCAAGGCGAAGACGTCCGGCGTCGGCGCATTGACCGAGGTGGGGTATCGCTGGCACAGCCTCGAACCCGTCGTCGCACTGGACTATTTCGACAGCGAAGTGCCCAAGGCGGATTACATGGGCGCGCACGTCGGCTTGAACTGGTGGATGGCCAAGCACGCGACGAACGTGAAGCTGGACTTCGCCTTCGAGAAGACCGGAAACCTGGAGGACGGACCCTCTGCACGCACCGTCACGCTGCAAGGCCAGTTCTTCCTGTAGTTCAGACGCTTTTGCTCTCGACGCGGACCCGCCTAGCCCTGATCACAGCGCGCCAAGCGTTTGCGTGGCGCACGGTTCGGCGCCGTGGCTGGCCACGAAATCCCGCGCAGCCTCGATGGCACCCACGCGGTGACCCTCTCGACGGTGGACCTGACGGCCCGGCTGGGTGAGGGTTTGGCCGTCAAGGTCGGCAGGGGGGCTCGTGCCGCAGCCGGTCGCCCGTTCCGGGACGACCCACTGAGCGACGCGGGCATTTGAGCGGCCGACAAGATCAGAACAGACGCACCTGCGAGGGGCCCCACGGTGCTGTGCGGGACGGGTGGGTTTGTTGGGTGGAAATTCATGCGATTGCGGGCGGTTCGAGAGGTTGACCGGGGTCTGGCGGCGCCGACTTGCGGTTGGTTGCCCGGGATGGGTCGACGTGGGGTCGGTCTGGCGGTGGGCAACGGTGGGCTTGCGGGGGACAGGTGGTTTGCATGTCCCATGCCCTCGCCGACGGCAGATCCGCAAGATTGACCGTGCTCTTCCAGTGCCCGAGACTCGTCCGCGGACGCCGGCATGGGCCGCCATCGACGACCGGAGAGCTGACATGTCCGACTTCCGAAACCACCGACCGTCCACGCCCGTCGCGGCCCTCTGGCTCCTGACGCTGGCGGTGTTGACGACGGCAGCCGGCGGCTGCGCGAGCTCCAACGACTGCACGGGCGACTCCATGTGCGTATGCGATGCGAGCGGCCCCTGCGTGCAGGAATGCCCGGCGGGCGGCTGCACACTGGTCTGCACCAAGGGGGCGAGCTGCACCCAACGGTGCCCCGGCGGCAAGTGCCACCTGCAGTGCGACGGCGCGGCGTCTTGCGTCTCCGAGTGCGCCGGCAACGAGTGCGGGGTCTGGTGCGAGCGCACACCGGTGTGTCAGATCACCCAATGCAAGCAGTCGTGCTCGCTGACCTGCAAGGGCGCCCAGACGTGCACACCGAGCTGCACCGAAGCAGCCATGTGCCTCTTCTCGCCATGACCTTGGGCGCGGCGCAACCGGCCGCCTGCCGTCATTGGAACGCGCGCTCGGCAGCGCCTTGCCGTTCCTTGTCGCCGACGGCACGTAGGGATTCGCGTCCGAGACGCCGGGCGCCTCAATGACCACCGTCGCAGCGCCAACTCGCAGCGCGGCGTGTGGAAACCGTGGCGGGTGCAGCGCGCAGACGCTCTCGCCCGGCGCCACCGGATACAGCCCCAGCGCCGCCAAGAGGAACCAGGCCGAGGTCGCGCCGGCGTCGTCGTTGCCCAGCAGGCCGCCCGGACCGTCGCCAAAATGCCTGGCTCGCAGGTCACGCACCACTGCGGCCGCGCGGTCCGGCCGGTCGGCGTTTGTGTAGAGCCACGGCGCGTGGAAGTCCGGATCGCTACTCATGTCGAAGTGGCCGGCCAAGAGGGCGTCCAGTTGTTCGACGAACGCCGCGCGTCCCCCCGTCGCGTCGATCAGGTCGGAGCTGTCCAGCCGCTCGATACTACGGGTGTTTTGCTCCCAATGCTCGGGCGCGGCCGCAGCTGGGCAAGGCGGGTGCTCGGGATGGGCCGACGTGGGGTCGGTCTTGCGGTGGGCGACGGTGGGTCTGGGGGAGGGCCGTGTTTGCGCCTACTGTGTCCCGCGACGCAGGGGAATGCCTGCCCCGCGCGCTGTGTTCATCGGGCACAGGAGGTCACCATGAAGTGCCCAGCGTGCGCGGGAATCGAACTGGTAACCGTGGACCGACAGGGGGTCGAGATCGACTGCTGTCCGCAGTGTCGCGGCGTTTGGCTCGACCGAGGTGAACTCGACAAGATCGTCGAGCGCTCGACCTCCGGCCGCCCGTCGGCCGCAATGGACGGCGAGCGGACCGGGTTTGGGCGATCGAGCCACGGACACGGTGACCACCAAGAACGGGACGAAGACTCGCATTCCGACCACTCGTCACACGACTCCCGTGGCCGTCGACGGTCGTGGTTCAGCGATCTCTTCGATTGACCGGGCTTGGCATTGCGCCACCGCGCCCGCTCGCGTCGCCGTTGCCGGTCTGATGCAGCCTACTCGCCGTTTCCCTTGGGCCGCGGCGGCGTGGCCAGTTCCGCCCGGATCGGCTGGCGCTGGCCGGGGTTGAACTCGAGTGCCTCGCGCAGTACGGCCGAGCTGCGCGGCGAGGCGATCAGCATCAGGGTGGTGATGGCCGCCGCGTCGACCCAGCGATCGGTCGTCGCCGAAGTGTAGCACCGACTACCGAACCGGTGGGCGTTGGTGCACATGCCCGGGGGACAGGGGGCGGGATAGGGCGGGCAGAGGACGGTCGCACCGGATTCCCGTCGAGATTCGCCTGCGGGGGATGCGGTCGGTTGCTGCCCCCGAGCTCAATCGTCCCCTTCACGCTCGCCGCCGCCCTCGCCTTCACGCTCGCCGCCGCGACCCTCGCCTGCGCCCCCACGCAGCGCGCCGTGCTCGTCCCCGGTGCGGTGGCAGCGCGCGCAATCGGCGATGTCGCGCAGACCTTCTTCCTGATGCTCCCGCGCAACGCCTTCGACGGTGTGCTCGTGGCAGCCGTAGCAGGTGTAGCTCTTCCACGTCTGCGGCGAGGTGTGGCAGTCGGTGCAGCGGTCGGGGTGGTGGCCGTCAAAGCGGAAATAGCGTTCGTGGGCAAACGTCGACGGTCGCCAGCCAGTGTCGGCGTGGCAAGTGCCGCAGTCGCTTGCCCCGCGACCGTGGATGGCGTCGCGGGGTAGCTGTGCTTCGTGGCAGACCGCGCACTGCCGACGCAACTGGGTGTCCACCATGCCGTGTGCAAAGCGGCCTTGGGCCGTGCGCTTGGACTGGCCGCCATGCTCGGGGTGACAGGTGGCGCACTCCAGCTGGCCGACGGCTCGGTGGATCGCTTGCGCCTTGGGGTTGGCGGGCGTGCGCGGCGTGTCGGCGACGGTGCGCAGCCCGACCGCGTCGAGTCGGTGGCAGGTAAGGCAACGGTCGCGCACGGCTCCTTGAAAGATCGCGTGACACGCCAAGCAGTTGTCTTGCATCGCCGTGTGGCCGGGGCCCAGCACGCCGGGCGTGACCGCGTGGTACGGCGACGCGACGATGGCGGCGGCGCCCAGCAGCAGGGTGGCGGCGAGTGCGAGGTACGTGCCCTTCATCGCCAACTCCCCAGCAGCAGCGTCGACAGCACGTGCAGCGTCGCAAGCCCCACGAAGACCATCGTCAGCGGCATGTGGACCGCGCGCCAGCGCTGCAGGGTGCCAACGAGCAGCGAGTGGGCCAGTAACTCCCGCTCGTAGGCCTCGTCGCGCAGGCCCTGCGACCGCAGCTCGGCCGCCTTTTCCTTCAGGCTGTCGCGGGCTTGCTTCAGCAGGATCTGCCCGGTCATGCCGCTTGCCACCACGACCAGCATCGCTCCCAAGGCCAACCAGGGAATCCACGCGTTGAAGTGGACGCCGCCGTGGACCACGATCATGACGGCCCCGGACCAGCCCAGTGTTTCGTGCTGCGAGAGCAGCGACTTGGCCGAAGTCTTGCGGATCCAGCCACGCTTGCGCAGCGAATACGCAAACGAGGCGCCGATGGTCAGCACGCCGACGAGGCCCAGATAGCGCCCGATCCAAACTAGCCCGACCTTGTGCAACACCAGATCCAGCAGCAGCGCGACCCCCAGCAAAGCGGCATACAGCAAAGCGAATGGCAAGACCTTCGTCAGGGTGAAGCGTACCGCCATCGCGCCTTCCTCTTTTCGGTGCCAGCCATCGGGACCCGCCGACGCGACGCTATCCCCGCGCACGGGGCGCCGCAAGCCCGGTAGGGTGCTTGATCAGGTTGTCGAGTCGCTACGCGCGGCGTTCGCCATCGACCACGAACAGTGCTCCGTGTGTGGTGGCCGGCGGTCCGTCCACCTCACCTCCGACACGACGACCCCTTTACGCAGGCCTTGGAGAATCGCTAGCGTGGGTTCCGTGCAGCCGCGAACGTCCGACACCTCCCGTTCGAGCGAGCCATCCGGAGGCGCCATGCCCCACCCTTCCTCCCCTGCCGCAATCGCCCTGCTGGGACTGGTGGTCGCCTCGTGCGCCGGCGTGCCCACGGAGACGACCATCACGACGACGAACAGCATGTACACGGTGCGCCAGGCAGGGTTGGTCGCGCCGCCGACTGGGCCTATCGGCACCGGCGACCTTCCCCAGCGCGGCGAGACGCTGATCGAGGGGGGCTGGAGCCAGGCGTACCTGACCACGACCTCGCAGCGCCGCGAGGCGGGCCGACCGGGCCAGATCTATCTGGGGTCGATGGCACACGTTCGGGCCGCCAGGCTGTTGGGCGAGCGCGTCGAATTGGGGATTGGCGGGGAGTATTTGTTCAACGGCTCGGCGCGTGCGGCGGTGGCGGATGTGCAGGAGGCTGAGGTCGATCCAGGGGGCCTTGTCGGGTTTCGCTTGTCGACCCGCGTGCTCGGCTTCGGCACCCGGCAGCTCGGGCTGCTGTTGCGCGGCGAGGTCGCCATCACCGACCTGCGGTACGTGCGGTACGTCGACACGCAGACGAACACGTCGGTCGAGACCCGGTATCGGCGGACCGGAGAAACCACATGGAACTACTCAGAAGATTCCACCAGCGACATCGAGCGGCACGAGTCGAGCGCCGCAACCGCATCTGGGGGCATCAGCGGTCTGTTCGAGCTCGCGCCTGGCCTGACGCTCGACACGGGCGTGATGATGCGGGTCACCCCGCTGGTCGTGGGGCGGCGCGACCTGGCCTATACCTGCGTCGACTCCAGCGGCCTGCATGAAGACTCGTCATGCGTGGGCCGCACGCCGGGCGACGTGGCACCTGTGACGTATTCGTCCGTCACGACTTCGTTCCTGGCCCTGTCATTGCGCACCGGCAACGTCGGCATCGCGCTGCAGGGGTGGTACCACCTGACGTCGGAAGACGAGTTGGTGCGCTCGGCCACACCGGCAGGCGTCGACTTGAGCGTTCGCATCTTCCTGTAGGGCCGCCCCACGCAGGGCCGGAGGGTCGCCATGCCCCAACACCACACTCGAGCCGGCGTTCGGACGACTGCCCGGATGTTGCCGTGGCTGCTGCTGTTTCTGCTGCCGCTGGGCGGGTGCTTTTCGCAGCCCAGATGCACGGGACCGATCTGCATCGGCAAGGCGTTGATGGTCTGTCGCTCGGACGGCCACGGCTATGAGCTGCAAGAGAGCTGTTTCGACGGCAATCCCTGCACCCTCGACGGCTGCCAGAACGGCGCCTGTGTCTTCCCAGCCGCTCCGGAGTCTTCGCTCGCCTGCGACGACGGCAACCCCTGCACGAACGACCTGTGCGCCGGCAACTGCAAGCACGTGCCCGCGGTCGGCGTGGCGTGTGGCACCGGCAAGGTCTGCTCCGCCTTTGCCAGTTGCGTCTGTGCCGACCCGACCAAGGCCGGCCCGGAGTGCGACGTGTGTGCCGACGACCTGAAGCTCGCCCCGGCGTGTACCGCGTGCGTGGACCCCACCAAGACCGGCCCCCACTGCGATCAGTGCCTCGACCCCAAGAAGGCGGGCTACTTCTGCGACTCGTGCGCCGACTCGGAGAAGACCGGCCCCGACTGCGACCAGTGTGCCGATCCGTTGCGCACCGGGGCGGATTGCTCCAAGTGCCAGAATCCCCTAGCGCGCTGGCCGTCGTGCCAGACCTGCGCCGAACAGCCCGGGCTGCGAGGCTGCCCGTGCGACACCGGCGAAACGTGCGATTTGGGCCTCTGCGTCGAGTTTGCGGTCGGCAAGCGGTGCGCCGGCTCGTGCTACGAAGGGTGTCCAGAGGGTCAGGTCTGCAAGTGGTTGGACTTTGGTCTGGATCAGATCGGTCTCTGCCTCGATCCGTCGCCGCACCTGTGCAGTCCATGTCTGGTGAACAAGGACTGCCACAGCCTGGGTGTCACCGACGATCGCTGCATCCCGCACGGAACAGACGGGGCCTTCTGCGGACTTGCCTGCAGTGGGCAACCCTGCCCGGAAGGCTATACCTGCCAGTCGATGCCCGACGTCGACGGCTGGGCGTCCATGCAGTGCGTGGTCAAGGACGGCGGAGTGTGCACCTGCAACGCGCTGGCCAACCAGCAGCAGATGTCGACGACGTGCTCCGTCGTGTCGGGCGACAGCGAGTGCGTGGGCCAGCGCGCGTGTTTGCCGGCAGCGGCGCCGGGCGCCCCCAAGGGCGGTGGATTGACGGCGTGCGCCCTGCCGGAGTCGGCGACCCCGGTGTGTTCGGATCCGCAGGGGTGACGCGGGCCTATGCCCGGTAGTCGGGTGGCAAGTCGCCTCGCGGCGCCGCATGTCCAGGTGGATGCGCCCCCGCATGTGTTCGCCGACGCGTTGGGCTTGCAGTTGGCGAGGTGCCGTGAGAGAGGGTCACCGTTAGCCATTTCCTTTGCAGGGGAAATAGGGAAAAGGTCAATCCCGGACCCTCTCTAACCGCCGCTCGACCCGCTCGAGATTGCCGCGCGCCGCCGGGTGGCCGGGAAAGGCCTCCAGAGCTCGGCGAAACAGGTCGCGGGCCGTTGGAAAGTCTCCGGCACGGGCGTGCAACACCCCCAACTGGGTCAGCGCGTCGGCGTCGCGGGGATCGAGGGCCACGGCGGCCTCCCAGTGCTCGCGCGCGGTGTCCAGGTCCCCCGCCCGTTGAGCGGCGTTACCCAGGTTCAGGTGCGCCAGCGCCGACGGCCGCACGGCGACCGACGCGGCGTACAGGTGGCCGTTGTCGGCAAAGTCGCTGTTGCGCTGGATGGTGCGAACGCTCAGGGCGCACGCCGCGGCGGAAACGCAAACGGCCGCCAGCGCTGCGGTCCAGCGGACGGGAATCAGGTCGCACAGGGCAACCCCGAACTGCACGACCAGACAGGCCAGGCCGACGCCCATGATGTAGGCCTGCCGATCGGCCAAGGCCGCGCTCGGCAGCGCCACCCACTGCACCGTCGGGGCAAAGGTCAACCAGAACCACGCGACGCCGAACAGGGCGGCGGGCGTCGGTCGCCGTATCGACCAGACGGTCGCCGCAAGCAGCGCCAGCGCACCCGTCACCAGCACCGCGGTCGGCGCGGCGTGCAGGTTGTGCACGATGTTCAGCTCGGTCGGCCACAGCAGCTGCCGCAGGTACCAGCCGGCGGCCAACACGGCGTCGCCCACCCCCATCGCCGCGCCCTGGCCGACCACCCGGGGCACGTCGCCAGACAAGCTGCCCAGCGCCGCCACCCGCGCCACCAGATAGCCGCCCAGCCCCAGACCCAGCGGCAGCAACGCCCAGGGTGTGCGGCCACGCAAGTTCGCCTCGCCCATGCGCGGCGCCAGCCACAGCAGTCCCGCGGCCAGCGGCAGCACTGCGCCCGCCTGCTCTTTCGAACCGAGCGCGGCCAGGAACAGCACGCCCGCGAACGCCAGCCAGCCCCAGCCGCCGTGCCGCACGCCGCGCCAGAACGCGAGCAGGGTCGCCAGCGACAGCGCCACGGCCATGGTGCCGGTCCGCACCGAGATGAAGCCGACCGCCTCGGCGGCCACCGGGTGGACCGCCCACAGCAGCGCCACGGCAAACGCGGGTGCGACCCGGCGGAACAGCACCTGCGCCCACAGGAAAAGCAGCACCACCGCAGCCAGATGCCACGTCAGACTGACGGCGTGACCGACGCGCGGGTCCTGGCCGAACAGCGCGATCTCGACCACGAAGCTGGCCCGCGGCAGCGGCCGGTAATAGGGCGGCTTCTGGTCCGGCGACAGCAGCACCTCGCCCAGTCGGCCCAGGTCGTGCGTCTGCGGGTTGTCGACCAGGATGTCGAAGTCGTCCCAAACGTAGCCGTTGCCGAGCGTGTTGGCGAAGATGCCGCCCGTCGCCACGAGCAGCAGCAGCACGGCGGCCGGCCCCTTCCAGCGCGGTCCGCGGGCGACGTCAGGGAGGTGCGAGCCCTCGAGGCGTCCCAGCCCCGTCCACGTGAAGGAACTCCAAGCGCCCATCGACCACCCTCCCAACCCGCACGACCCTGTACGCCCGCCACAACCCGGCCGTCAACCTGCTGATCTTGCCATGTCCAAGCGACGCCCGCCGCCTCGCGCGACCCCAAGCTCCAGCCCCCTTGCTCAAGAAAGGGCGCAACGCAGAGCCGAATTGACCGCGTTCCGTTCCCGGCGCATCGTTGCCGAGGTGGGGCGTGCGGCCGGGGGGCCGGGCCGCGAGACAAAAACAACAGGGAGAATAAGAGGATGGGTACCAAGACGGTGCTCTGCGGCCTAGCGTTCGTCGCGACCTGCTTGGGGGCGAGCCCGGCCTGGGCGGCCTTCGTCATGTCGGCCAACGTTCAGGGTGGCCTGACCTACAACCCCAGCATCACGGATCCCGGCCTGAACCGCATGATCGACCGCTACAACTCCGGGCACCCGACCCTGACACGGCAGATGCCCCACATCACGTCGAACTCTGGCTACAATCTGGGCATCAGTTTCAACATCAGCGCCAGCGACGACTTCTTCCAAGAGGGCAGCGTGACGTTCATGCACCTGGCCAGTCCCTTCGCTCATGCAGAGGGCGTGCAAGACGGCCAGGCGGTGTCGACCGATCTCAGGGTGGTCTTCGATGGCGGCATGATGACTTGGGCCGGGTACGTTCCCATCATGGACAGATTGCTGATCGTCGGCCCGGAGATCGGCTTCATCCTCGGTGGTCAGGGCGTCGAGGTGGGCTCCCAGGGAATGCCGGTGGCCGACAGCGCGACGCACTATGGCCTTCATGGGTCGCTGAACATCGGACTCAACCTGGCGAAATTCGAGCTGCCGTTCTACATCGTCGCCAGAGTCCACTACCGCAAGATGATGGGCTACGGCTACGCAGACATCAGCGAGGCCCTGACGCCCGAGAGCAATCCCTGGGCCGTCCTCGACCTGGACTCGTATCGCTCTGACTACAGCAACGTGGGCGTCAACGTGTCGATTGCCTGGGTGTTCGGCGCCGAGGGCTATACCTGGTAGGCGCGAGCGTCGGGAATCACGGGTGCTTGGGTCCCCCCTTGGCCGCGCGCCTATGCCTTCTGGGCCAGCACCGTCGTCCGGATCTCGTCGGCCGCGCGGATGCCCTCGGAGGCAGCGCCCTCCATGAAGCCCTGATTCTCGACCGAGGTGTGCTCGCCGCAGAAGAAGACGTTGCCCTGACGCACGCGCTCGTACCCCGCGATGGTCTGGCACTGCCCGACGCGCCAGTAGGCGTAGGAGCCATTGAACCGCGGGTCCATGTGCGCCATCGTCTCAGCGGCCTTGCCGTTCCACAGCGCGGTGATGCCGGGGAAGATGGGCTCGATCTGCGTCAGAAAGCGATTCGCGTCGGCCACCAGGTTCTCGTCGCCATTGTTCTTGTACGGGTGTGTAATCGTCGCGGCGTCCGTGGCGTCGCCGCCCGTGTAGCCGGCGAGGATGCCGCCGGTGCCCGCCTGACCGCGGGTGGGGTCCCAGACCAGCTGCGCGCCCGTGTCGCTGTAGGTGGTGCCGCCGCTCACGCCCCACGGGCCCGCCTCGTTCCACAGTCGCTTCTTGAACTGCAGGTGGATCTTGCCGTTGCGTCCTGTGCCAAGCTCGTTGATCGCCTTCATCTTCCGCTCGTCGAAGCCAGCCTTGGCGATGTCGAGCGTGCGCAGCTTCGCGAACGGCAGGGCGAGCACCACCACGTCGGCGCGCACCTCCTCGGTGTTGCCGTCGACCGTAAACGTCAGCGTGTACGTGCCGTCGGCCTCCTTGCGCAGCGCGTCCATGCTCCATCCCAGTCGGACGGTGCTGCCGATGCCCAGGTGGTCGGCGATCCTGCGCGGCAGCTGGTCGACGCCCCCTTGGATGCGCAACGCCTCGTCCGATTCGCCGAAGACATCCACAGAGTCCTCCGGTGCGCCGGACAGCATCGACACCAGGTTCAGCGCGCTCTGGTCCGTGGTCTCGGCACCGAACTCGATGGTGTAGGCGACGTCGAGCAGCTTGCCGAGGGGCGACGTGTGGCCGCCGGGCACGCGAGACTCGATCCAGTCGTGGAGGCTCATCGCGTCGAGCTTGCGCGCGGCTTCGGTGCTGCTGTCCCAGGTGGTCGGCCAGCCGGCGTCCTCGGCGTCCTTCTGCAGCGCGTCGTAGATCTGACCGAAGTCCTGATCCGCCTGCGCCCTGGGGTAGTAGGCGCCGTTGAAGAAGTACGTCTCTGTGGCGCCCTTCGGCTCGGCGGCCAGGGCATTCACCATCGACAGCCCGAAACGTTTGGCCAGATCCTGGACGGTGGTGTGGCCGGTGTCGATGAGCTCGCCGTAGATGTCGGTCACCTGGGCGTCGTCCCAGGACATCTTCGGGGCCGTCGCTGGTGCTGCGTGGCAGGCGGCGCAGCCGGTGGGCTCAGAGCCGCGTTCCGAAACCATGCGGCCACCCACGTGGGTCGCCATGTCGTAGACCGTCGCGCGATGGCCGGCGTCCTTAAGGTACAGGGCGGCCGTCAAGCCCGAAATTCCCGCGCCGATGATGACGATGCGCGGGTCGGCGCCCTCCTGCGCCTCGTCGCTGCAGCCCGACGACCACGGCAACATCGCGCCGGCCGCCATCACCGCCGAACCGGCCAGAAAGCCGCGTCGCGAGAGGCCAGTGCCGTCGTCTGGTTGCGCAGTCCTCGCGCTCGGTGCGCGCACATGCTCGACGGACAGTCCGGTACGGGCCGCCTCTCGGTGGGCGGCGACCAGGGCGCGCAGAGCGCGGAGCAGGGGTGTGCGGGGCATCTTTCCTCCAAAGGGCGGTCGCAGCACACGGTCGCGCGACACGCTGCAGCACCGCATCGCGGCGCGGGGTGGTTCGGTATGGCGATGGAGATGGCGGCGGCTGCCCCCCGGCAGCGCCATCGCGAAGTGTGCAGGCGTTGGCGGCGATTGGGAAGACAGGGGCTGGTATTTTACGTGACCATTTCCCTTGCTGGGGAATAGGGAATGGTTGATTACCAGACCCTTTTCACACGGAGGCCGCTCGTCCCGCCGGACGACGCGGGTATCTGGACGGCCGAACAGATCCGGTCAACCGCACCTGCGAGGGTCCGCACCGGCGTTGCGCGGGAGGGGTGCAGTCGGTCGGTGAGCGCGGCTGGTCTTGCGGGGGGTACCGTGTTTGCGGTTCCCGTGCCCATGGCCTGGCCAAGGTACTTCCAGGACCGAAGCATCTGGCGCGCCCACGGCTGTTTCGCCGCCGCGCTGGGTGCGCTATTGTGCATCCGCTGTTGACCGGTTGGCCTTGGCATTGATCGACCATTTCCTGAGGTTTTCCCCATGCGCTGCTTGCTCCTGAGCCTCGTCCTGCTCCTCTCTGCCGCTCCGGCCTTCGCTTGGCAGGAAGGCGACACGCCATCGGACGTCGAAGGCGCCAAGGACCATCCGACCGTTCCGCGCTTTCCCAAGTCTTTCATCACCGACTCGGAGTCGAAGGAGTTCGACGAGTACGCGCTGCCGCTCCGTTGGGGTGCCGAAACCGGCGAATGGGTCACGCGCCGCGTTGAGGGGCGCTACACCCGACTGGTGTACGACAACTTCGCCAAGGTCAGCGCCGCCGAGATTGTCGGAAACTACAAGAACGCGCTGACCAAAGCCGGATTCGCGATCCTGCTCGAGATGAAAGACTCGCCTGACAAGCGCTACCTCTCGGCGGAGCGCAAGGGGACCACCCCGGCGTGGGTGCATATTGCGACGACGAATGAAAACAACGCGATTCGCGTCGACTTGTACATCGTCGAAGGCAAGGCGATGGAGCAGAAGATCGAGATGGACGCCGCCGGCATGTTGGCGGAGTTGAACGCCGGCGGAAAGGTCGCCATCTATGGCATTCAGTTCGACACGGCCAAGGCCAGCATCCGCCCGGAATCCGCCGCGGTTCTGGGTGAAGTCGCCAAGCTGCTCGCGGCCAATCCAACCTTGCGCTTGCGTATCGAAGGTCACACCGACAACGAGGGCAAAGCGGCGACGAACCTGGACTTGTCGCGCAAGCGCGCGGCCAGCGTTCGCGATTGGCTGGTCGCCAAAGGCAAGGCCACGGCCACGCGTCTGGTCACGGACGGCTTTGGCGACACGCGCCCGGTCGGCGACAACGGCACCGACGCGGGCCGGGCGAAGAACCGCCGCGTGGAGTTGGTCAAGCTGTGACGAGGCCGCTGGTTTGGGGGTCATCTTCGCGCGGCAGCTGGAGGTCGCCATCCGGCCGCGGACCAGGAAGCGAACGGCACCGCCGAACGCCTCTCGCAGCGATGCCCACCGCGACCTCGCTTCGGGCCAGACTCCCTCGTAGGTTTGGGCTGCGCCATCCAAACGACAGCCGGCCCCGTCCCGCTCTCATCGCACCAGGAATACCGCTCATGACTGCGACTCGTACGACACTGCTCCTTGCAGCGCTCTTTTGCGTTTGCACGCCCGGTTTCGCTCACGCCGCCGACAAGTGCGGCAAGCTGGCCACCATCGAACGCTGGCAGGGCAACTTCACGCTGACGGCGAACGCGGACGTGAAGTACGAGCCAGCAGGGGCCGGAGGCGGGGGGCTCTTCCACAAGTACCACTGGCAGGCGGGCGGGCCGATCGACCTGCTGCCTCACTATGAAGACAGCGAGCGCATCGAGGCCACTTGGCACGGCGAGGAACAGAATTTCACCGCGTCCATGAACGACGTCGACGGTCAGCTTGGCGGCGACATCTCCGTAACGTTGGAGGCCAGCAAACTCGACGAGAACGACAATTCTGCCCATCTTTCGCTGAATTGCGATCTGGGCGAGTACCGCCTGAACATCCACACCGGCAACTTTCTGATCAAGCGCCGCGTGAAGATGCCCGAAGGGATGGAGGCCCTGTGCGCGGCGGGTGCCAGCAACGACGACGCCGCTCTGCCTGCCGCCATGCTGTGCGCGCTGATGAAAGAGCAGCAAGAGAAGTTCGAGAAGGAGAAGCTGACGTTCTCCGTGTCGGTGTCGACGGACGACCTCGACGGCAAGGACCCGGTCTTTGATGCCAAGAAGATGACCCTGACGGGCACCAGACGCGTGAAGACGAACGAGACGATGCTGAACGGCAAGGAGCTGGAGGCCGACCTGACGTGGTCGCTGAGCCCGGGCAAGCCGCTGCCGTACGAGGCCGTCATCGTCACCAACGAGACGTTTCGCAAGTGGATTCCCGAGGCCAACAAGAAGACGCCGACCGTAGCGGGCAGCGCCGTGGCGGTCGAGGTCAAGCTGCGGCGCAAGGACAAGCCCAATGAGTCTGCGGGCGAAAAGGGGCGCTTCGAATTCGAGCTGCTTGACGTGTCGCATGCCCCGGGCTGGTGTACCAACTTTCCGCGCAAAGGCGACACCGAGGCCGATCTGCGCATCGAGGCGGCCATGAACACCGGCATGAACGTGCCCGAACCGTACCGGGCCGAGACCAAGGAAGACGTTGCCGGGGCCACGCTCTGGCTCAGCTCGTTCGACATGGGGGCCCACGCCCGGCTGCGGGTCAGGGTGAAGATGGTCTCAGGCCAACGGCTAGAGGCCTACCTCGATGGCAAACCAGGCGTCACAGAGCTGCGCGTGCCTTTAGACGAAGACAACAACCAGGTCGCCGACGAATGGCAGAAGGAGAACAAAGTGGCGCAGGGCCGGAGCGTGACGTGGGACGAGGACCGGCCGCTGCAGAAGCGCTTGGGCGACGGCTACACGCTGTACGAGGAATACCGGGGGTTCATGACCAAGGACGGCTATGTCCGCACCTCGCCTGACGAAAAGGACCTGTTCGTGTACGACGTCGA
>JBMOIG010000091.1:0-18769 GCA_049317445.1 Myxococcota bacterium
GACGACCTGGGCGTTGACAAAGGAGTAGTCACGTCCTCTCCATGCTCACCCACGGGCGGCTCATCGCCGCCCGGCAGGGCGACATAGAGAGGGGACCTCGGACCAACGGCCCGTCTCTATGTCGCGTGAAGTGCTTGTTCTACAAGCAGTTAGCGAGCATGGAGAGGGGGCGGGGGGTGAGGCGGGTGAGGCGCGATCCCGTCGCTGGGGCCACACGTCTCGATCAGACGTGCCGGTCGCAGACGCGAGTGAGATGTGACGAATCATCAGGCGCAGAAGCCCGTCCCAACCCGGGCACGACAGGACCCGAGGTCACGCCACCGGCGCCACATCCGCGGGAGCCGCCACGATCCCAACGCAAATCCCCGTCACGCCAACGGGATTCACGGGATCGCCCGTGCCGACATGCTCGCCCTGCGGCGGCTCAAAACGCCACGCCTCGGCCCGCGACGCAGCCAGCCAGTCCCGCTCGAGCGGCGCCAGTTCCTTTCGCTGCTCAGCCGTCGCCTGCACATACACGACGTCCAACGGCCTCCCGCCTCCCAGCTTTGCCGCGGTCTTGCACTGCCGCACGGCACCGACCAGCGCGATCAGCAAGTCGCCCTGCTTCTCGGCCTCGACGTCCCGCACCCCACCGAATACGTCGATGGCGCCATCCTCCCGCTGCGGCCAAGCGGCGACGTGGATGCTCGGCGCCGCCTTCTCGCCCAAGAACGGAACGATCGCCTTGAAGTACAGCTCCTCGGTCAGGAACGGCAGCACGGGCGCGAACAGCCGCAGCAGCGCGTAGGTCGCCTCCATGATGGTGCGCCGGCCCGCCTCTTGCTGGCCCGCCGTCCAGCGGTCGCTGCCGCGGAAGCGTTCCTTCACGATTTCCAGGTAGTTGTCGCACCAGTCTTTCCAGAAGAAGCCCTCGGTGGCGCGCAGGGCCTTGCTGTACTCGTACTGCTCATAGGCCTCGGTCGCCTGGCCGATCACGTCGACCAATCGGCTGCGGATCCACAGGTCGGCTGCGGTCGGCTCTTCGGCCACGGCGCCCGGCTGCCAGCCTTCCAAGTTGGTCATGGCAAAGCGCGTCGAGTTCCACAGCTTGGTCAGCAGACGTTTGCCGCCCTTCACGTCGTCTTCGATGTAGCGCAGGTCGTGGCCCAGCGTGGCGCCGGCCGCCCAGTACCGCAGCGCGTCGGCCGAGTACTTGGCGATGACTTCCGCCGGGTCGACGAAGTTGCCTGCGCGCTTGGACATCTTCTTGCCGGCGCGGTCCAGGCCCCAGCCCGAGATCATCACGTCGCGCCACGGCAGCGAGTCGGTGTGCAGGTGGCTTTTGGCGACGGTGTAGAACAGCCAGGTGCGGATGATCTCGAACGCCTGCACACGCACGCCCATCGGATAGATCTCGGGGCGCGACCGGTCGGCCATCGGCGTCGCGGCGTCCTGCTTGTCCTGCCACATCGCCCAGTTGGCGTTCAGCAGCGGGGTCAGCGACGACGTCATCCAGGTGTCCATCACGTCGGGCTCGGCGCGGAAGCTGGTGCCGCCGCACTTGGCGCATTTCTCGCGAGGACACGCGGACATCATCGGGTCGATGGGCAGCTCGGCCTCGGTCGCGAACGACGGCGCGTTGCACGACTCGCAGTACCAGACGGGAAACGGCACGCCGTAGAAGCGCTGGCGACTGATGTTCCAGTCCCACTTCAGGTTGGTGACCCAGTCCTCGTACCGCTCGCGCATGAACTCGGGGAACCAGCGCAGCTCGCGACCGCGCTCGATCAGCGGCTCTTTCAGGTCCAGCAGACGGATGAACCACTGCGGCGCGACCTGGATCTCGACCGGCGTGCTGCAGCGCTCGTGCACGCTCGCCCGGCTGACGTTGCTGCGGATGGGGCCCAGATAGCCGTGCGCCTTCAGCAATTCCACGGCCGCCAGTCGCGCCTCGCTGTACTGCGAGCCCTTGGCCGGCACGTGCACGCGCTGACCGTGCAGCGTCGGCAGGTTCGGCGTCACCATGCGGCCATGCGGGTCGAGGATCAGCACCGTGTCCAGGCCGTGGGCGCGCCACTTCGCGATGTCCTCGGGGTCGCCGAACGTGCAGACCATCATCAGACCGGTGCCGAACTCGGGGTCCACGGCGGCATCGAACACCAGCGGGATGGTGCGCAGCGGGTCGGCAGGCAGCGGCTGGCCCTCGGCGTCGGCGCGCAGATCGGTCAGCGGCACGGCAAACCGCAGACCCTTCAAGGCGTTGAAGCGGCCATCGTCGGGGTGGCAGGCCAGCGCAACGCAGGCAGGCACCAGCTCTGGGCGGGTCGTCTCGATCAGGCCCGCGGCGGGCGCCGACTGACCGGCAGGCACCGAAGCCTGCGCCACGTCGAAGCGCACGGTGTGCATCGGGCGGTCGATCTCGTCGCCGGTCTCGACGTCGGCCTGGGCCAGCGCGGTCGCGCACGTGGGGCACCACAGGATCGGGTCCTCGCGACGCTCGATGCGCCCTTTGCGCATCAGGTCCAGAAACGACGTCTGCGCGTGGCGCATGGCGCGGGGCTGAATCGTCGAGTAGGTCATGCGCCAGTCGACGGAAAGCCCAAGCGCCATCCACAGATCCTGATAGACCTTGGCACCCGCACGCGTCTCGGCCAGGCACAGCTCGATGAACTCCTTGCGCGTGATCTTGGCCTTGTTGACCTTGAACTTCTGCTCGACGTAGCGCTCGGTCGGCAGGCCGTTGTCGTCGAAGCCCATCGGATAGAAGATCTCGTGGCCGCGCATGCGCTTGAAACGCACCACGAATTCGGCCTGCGAGTAGCTCATGGCGTGGCCGACGTGCAGGTGCGCGGCAGAGACGTACGGCGGCGGCGTGTCGACCGAGTACACCTTGCCAGCCTTCGCGGCGGCGCTGTCGGCGTGGTACTCGAACAAGCCGCTGTCCTGCCACTTCTGGATCCAGGTGGGCTCGACGGCGGCGAAGTCATAGTTCTTGGGAAAGTTCTCGTTTTCGGACATCGACGTGGCTCCGGCAGGGTTCGTTTGAGGATCCCGCAAGTTCTGCGCGACGCAGGTTCGCCGGGGACCGCTCGAAGGCGCGGAAGACTAGCACAAGCCGTGACCTTGGTCACCGTTCCACGCTATGCTGGTCTGCCGTTACGGAGTCCCCGCATGCCCTGCCCCACGTCGCGTTTTGCCCTGACGGTCCTGCTGGTCGGGATGGCGTTGGCGTGCCGTCGCGAGCCGCCGGTCCTGGCGCCCAAGTCGGTCGTCGCGAGGGTGGCCGCCGTGGACTTGCCGGGGGTTGCGACGGCGACCGCCCTGCCGACGCCGGGCACTGCAACCCAGCTTGCCGCAAGCGGAACGTCGACCGACGAGCTGTTCCCGCCGCCGCCGCCGCCGCCCGACGTGCCGTTGTCGCTGGACGATGCGCCCAAGGTGTTCGTCAGGATGGAGGCGGAGATGCGCAAGTCGGGGCTGCGCTTTCCGCCGGAGCCGGGTCGCCTTGCGTTCGTCAACTGGCTCTATAGGACGCGCGAACTCCCGAATGCCCCGCCCGGTGGCGGACGCCACGAGCTTCTGCTGTTCGACGAGGACGGACGACTGCGCGTCTACGTGCTTCCGCTGCGCGTGGAATGGGTCAGGGAAGATGGCGAGTGCCGGCTGGAAACCCCGTATGTGGACGGCCACATGAACCATACGGCCGTGGCGGCGTGCGACTCCGACGATGCCGCGCTCCTCGACTCACTCGCGGCTCTGGCCACGTTCAATCGGCGGCGACCGCCGGAGGACTTGCGTGCCGAGGTTCTGACGACGCGCGGCGACTCCACGACGCTGCGCATGGTGAGCGAAGGTCACCGGCTGCGGTTCTTCGCCACGATCGGGGCCGACGGCTTGGCGTTGACGCCTGCGGGCGATGGCGTGCAGGTGACGCTCCTGCCCCGCGCGGACGGCATTCTGGCGCGCCGCGACGGGCGTCCGGCATGGGTGTGGCACGAGGGGCCAACGGTGCGCACGTCAAACCATGGGGACCCCCAGCTGGACCCCGAGGAGCGGTTGCCCGCTTTGCGGCTGGCCCTACAAGGCGCCGATCTGCTGGCCGCGGGCCGCGCGGTCGATGCGGCGTTGGCCGAGCGCAAGCTGACGTCAGCGGGACCCGGCACCTTCGAAGTCCTCGCGACCGAACGAGGAATCGAGTGGAAAGCCGTGTTCGTGCCGGTACTCGCCGCTCCCGAATCCGGCCCGCGGGCGGCGATCGTGCCGTGGCGGGTCGGCGATGCCAACCGACAGGTGGAGACAAAGCCGGAGCAGCTTGCCCAAGCTGTCGAACGCGCAGGCCTTGCCCCCGGCTGCCACCTCGTCCAGATTCTGGGTCCCTCACTCGAGGACGCGGGCAAGGTCGTCGCCGTCCTGCGCGCCTGCGCCCCATGAGCCTTCCCAACCCGGCCCACGCAGGCCACAATCCCGGCCGTCTTCTGCTTGGAGTCTCTCGATGAACGGCTACGAAGCCTTCCGCAACTGGCTGCCCGAGCCGCTGCTGCGGATGATCGCCGGCAACACCGAGAATTTGGACCTGTTTGGCCAGACGCTGACCATCGCGCTGGTGGTCTTGCTGGTGGCGCTGGTGCTGCGGTTGCTCCTCAAAGTGCTGAGCGGCTTTTTCCATCTGGCCACGGGTCAATCGCTGGCGCAACCGACCAGCCGCCCCCGTCTCTTCTGGCGCAACATCAGCGGCTTGCTGGCGGTCGGCCTGCCGTGGGTCGCGCTGTGGCTGCTCTACGAGGACGGGACCTTCGACGACGCGCTGTATGTGTGGGCGGGCATCGCGGCGACGGTGTGGGTGGTGCTGCGGGCGGCCGACCACCACAAGGCGTGGTTGGACACCCGAAAGGCCACGGTGGTGCTGCGAAAGGGCTTTGGGATCAGCCGCATCCACGACTTGATGCTGCCGGTGGCCGAGCTGTTCGCCGACACGGCGGGCCAGCCGCTGACCTTCCCCAACGCCGCGCTGCAGCGGGCTGAGGTGGTGCCGCGTCGAGCGGGTTGGCTGGCGTTGGTGGCCCATCTGGGCAGTGAGCAGGAGGCCGAAGCCTTTGCCCGCCGAGTCGCCGTGCGCATGAAGCTGCGCCCGCGTCCTCGCTGGAAAGTCCTGGACACCTAGGTCATTTGCCGGGAAATCAGGGCGTCGAGATCAGCCAGATGGCCAACGCGATACCGGCGAGGCCAACCAGACCGATCGGGATGGCCAGCCACAGCAGCGACCGCGCGTGCTTGGGCGGCCGGGCAGCCTCAGGCGCAATCGTGTCCTTGTCGCTGCCAGACCGTCGACTCTGCGGGACCGGAGCTTCGCCCAACTCGGAGCGAGTCGGCTGTCGGTCACGCTCGTCTTCAGCTACCGGCCGTTGCGGCGGAGGCGGCGGAGGCGGCGGCATTTTGCGCGGCGACGTGTGCTGGTCCAGCGCGCCCGGAGGCCGCGGCGCTGTCCGCTGCGAGACCGACCGATGCACCGCGCTGGGGGCCTCAATGCCCGTCAGCGGGCTGGGCGCGCGCCGACCGGGCGGAGGCGGAGGCGCAGCCGCAATGGGCAGAGGCGCGGCCGCGGTGGGCGGCGGCGGAATGGGAGGCGCGGGCGGCGCGGCTGGCACCGCAGGCGCGGGCGGCGGCATGGCGGCCGAGCCGTGCGAAGGCACCGTCGCGCCTCGCGGATGCATCGCCTGCGGACGTGCAGGCTTGTTCCCCGGCGGCATCGAGACCGCGGGAATCGACCCGGCCAGAGGCGCTTGACGGTGCACCGGACGCCCAGCGTCTGCCTGCGGTTCTGCGATGCCGGTGCCGACCATCGTGCGCTCATCGACTTCAGGCTCGCCAAAGCTGACGAACTGGCGCGGCGGTGCGTCCGGTAGATCGGGGAGCTCGACTTGCGGCACGGTCGCCTTCGGCTGCGCGGGCGGTCGTGCAGCAGGCGGAGTCCGGGACGGCAGCGCCGATCCCAGATCGGGCTCCGTCGAACTCACATCCAGAGCGCCCAGTTGCGGATGGCCGTGGCCGCTTTCCCGCTCTGCACGCAGGTCCGCGAGCATCTGGCCCAAGCGGTCGCGCAGCCAAGCAGCAGACTCCGGTCGGTCGCCGGGCTTTTTGGCCAGCAACGCATGGATCAGCTCCGGCAGGCCGTTCGGCATCCGCACGCCTTCCTTGACCAGCGGCGGAGGCGGCGACTTGACGTGCTGCAGCAGGATGTCGATGACCGACCCACCGTCAAAGGGCGGGCGATCCATGATCAATTCGTACATCACGGCGCCAAGCGCATACAGGTCGGTCTGCGGACAGGCCTGCTTGCCCTCGATCTGCTCCGGGGCCATGTAGTGCGGCGTCCCGAAAACCGACCCCGCTCGCGTCAACGCCGCCGTCACCATCTGGTTCGGCAGCTTGGCGATCGAGAAGTCGAGCATCTTGATGAAGTCGGTCTTGCTGCCGTGATCGATCAGGAAGAGGTTCTCGGGCTTGATGTCGCGGTGGATGATGCCGGCGCTGTGCGCGATGGACAGGGCAGAGGCAATTTGTTCGCCCATGTCCAGCGTTCGCTCGACAGCAACGGCACCCTCCGCCTCCATCATGTCCGAAAGCGGCCGGCCGACCAGCACTTCCATCACCAGGAACACCACGCCACCGGCCTCGCCGACGTCGTGGATCGTGATGATGTGCGGGTGGTGCAGCTGCGCGGCGGCTCGGGCCTCTCGGACCAGTCGTTTGGCCGCCGATGGATCCGGGGCCACGTCCGTGCGCAACACCTTCAGCGCCACGTCCCGGCCCAAGTTGCGGTCCATCGCCTTGTAGACGACGGCCATGCCGCCCTTGCCGAGCCTGGACTGAACTTGATAGCGATCGGCGAACAGTGTGCCGATCAGCGGATCGTGTTCGCGTCTTTCGGACGGAGTCATCCCCGGTAGCCTCCGGGTGCGAGACTGTAGGGGAAAGCCCCCCTCAACGCAACGTGCGTGCGGTCGCAGGAGTCGATTTCCCCGGGCAGGGTCTCGCGGGTGCTGCTCCTTCTGGTTGACACCGAGGCGGGCTACCCCTACCCTGCAGCGCCCGGTTTTCGGGTCGGAGTCTGGAGCCCCGCCGGACACCCAAGGAGCCCCGCATGGCACGTATCACGATTGAAGATTGCCTCGACACGGTCCCCAACCGCTTCGCTCTGGTCATCATGGCCGCCAAGCGGGCCCGCCAGATCGCTGACGGCGCCCCCCCGACCATCGAGACGAAGAACAAGGAGTGTGTGACCGCACTTCGCGAGGCCGCCGACGGTCGCGTCCGCTTCACCCGCCCCGTGCTGCCGCTGATTGAGCGCCACCTGCGCAGCGAGTAGCCGCCCGGGCACGCTCAGCGACCGTCGCAGCCATGGCGGTCCAGCCGAGCCTTCGCCTCGAGCACCCTTTCCGCATAGTACAGGTTGGTCGGAAGCTTGCCCGCGCGGAAGTTGCGCATGGGCTGCGCTGAACCGGCATGGTAGGCGCACAAGGCGTAGACCTCGTTGCCCTTGAATTGCTTCAATAATCGCTTGTAGTATGTCGCCGCAGCCACCACGGAGCAGCGAGGCTCCCAAGGCTCGTCGCAGCCAAACGCCGCTGACGTGCGCGGCATCAGCTGCATCAACCCCTGAGCGCCTGCGGGTGAAATCGCCTGGCTGTTGAAGCCGCTTTCCACCCACGCCAACGCGAGCATCAGCGTCGGCTCCAGGCCCGCTCGCTCTGCCACCGCCCGAACGACGGGCTGATACTGGCGGCAGCGCGCCTGCATCTTTGCGTCAATGGTCAGGGGCTTGCCCGGTGCGTAGCGGAACTCGTCGGTGTCGTCGCGCTCATCCGGCACCGCCTCGTCATCGATGACCGGTGGCGGTTCTCCGGGAGTATTGTCCGTAAGTCCAGGTGGTTCCGGCAGCACTGGCGTCGGCTCCAAGGTGGCGACCGGCGCCGAACAGGCGGCCAGCCAGAGCGCGATGCCCGCCAGCAGTGCCGATCTCGCGCCTACGCCGTCCCCCACGCGCCAACCTCCCGGTGTCCAAGCTATTCCTGAGTGTCTGCCACGATTGCCCGGTGAAGTCCAGCCGGGTCGCGCGGCGCATCTCCTTGACCCGCCTGCGTTTCGCCCCCTGGCCGAGCCACGGCGCCCGACTGCGCCGGATGGACCCCTGCCGCAGCCTCTGCTACGGTGCGCGGCCGCCGGGCTTGGCCAGGCAACGGATCGGAGGCAGAGAGATGGGACTGTTCGATTTCTTCAGCGGCAACAAGGACCCCCAGAAGGCGATCGACAAGATCCGCCGTCGGCTGGTCGACCAGTACCGCCAGACCCACGAACGCTATGAGTGCATGGACGATCTGGCCAAGATTGGCACGCCCGCCGCGCTGGAGGCCCTGCTGGAGCGCTTCACGATGCAGGCAACCGGGTCCACCGTGGACGAAGAGGAAAAGAACTACTGCGCCGAGAAAATCAACGCGTGGGGCGAGGCGGCTGTGGAGCCACTGCGCAAGTTCATCGCCACCCACGAGGCCGTGTACTTTCCTCTGAAGGCGCTGCGGGAAGTCGCCGGGGACGAGGTCGCCGTCGAGACCCTGCTGGAAGCGATCCGCAGCTGCGACCCCGGTTACCACGAGGGTCTGGACCGCTTGCGCGAGATCGTGTCGAATCTTCGGGACTTTCAGCACGAACGGGTGTTCGCCGCACTGGTCGGACTGCTGGCCAGCCGGTCCAACGAGATCCGCTTCTATGCGCTCGACGGTCTCGTCGGCTATCCGCCCGAGCAGGTAGCGGAGCACTACGCTGCGCGCATCCTCGACCCGGACGAGAGCCAGCGGGTCAAGTCGCTGGCTTGGGAGCTGGGCGCCGAGCACAGCCTGCCGATGGCGCCATGGGCTGCGCAGCTGGGACCCATCGTCCCACGCGGCTATCGCTTGGACGAACAGGGCCACCTGACCCGCGGAGGCCCCGGCGCCTGACGCCCGGAGCTCGTCCCGACTCGCTTTTCACCTGCAGCGGCCCCGCACTTGTCGAGGCCGCCTGCCCATGCCGTCCGCCGCGTGTGTCGCCATGCCAAACCCCATTACCCCCAAGGGCCTTGTTCGACTGCACGAGCAGCTCAAGCACCTTCGCGAGTTCGATCGGCCGAAGAACGTCCGCGACATCGAGGAGGCGCGCGCCCACGGCGACCTGAAAGAGAACGCGGAGTACCACGCGGCCAAGGAGCGGCAGAGCCACATCGTGGGGCAGATCCAAGCGCTGGAGACGCAGATCGCCACGGCCGAGATCATCGACCCGGCGACTCTGAAGGGTTCCCGAGTGATGTTCGGGGCTACCGTGACGCTGGTCGATCTGGACACCGCAGACTCACCGCCCGTGCGCTATCAGATTGTCGGGGACCTCGAGGCAGACCTTGCCGCCGGCCTGATCTCGATCTCGTCGCCGCTGGCCCGCGGCCTGATTGGCAAGGAATGCGGTGACGAGGTGCCGGTGACGACGCCCAAGGGGCGACGGATGTTCCTGATCGACAACGTGGAGTTCCTGTGACCCGCAGCACCGTCCCCCCACGGCGCCTGCGCCTTCCGCCCGGCACCGTCGAGTCCGCCGCGGCCATGGAAGTCCTGGGGGCCGGTCTGGCCGACCAACTGCAACCCGGCGACGTACTTGCCCTTTCCGGCGACCTTGGGACCGGCAAGACCACCCTGGTGCGAGGTCTTGCGGCAAGGCTGGGTGTCGAGCCCGAAGCGGTCGCCAGCCCGACATTCGCGCTGGTCCACTTGTACCAAGGCGACGTTTTCTCCATTCTGCACGCAGACTTCTATCGCATCGACGACCCCGGCGAGATTGAGGCTGCGGGCATCCTCGAGCAGCTGGAGGACCCCGAGCTCCTCTCGATCGTCGAGTGGCCCGGCATCGCCCGCGACCTGCTCCCCGCGCACACGATTTGGCTGGAGCTGAGCATGGACGGGGTGGGACGGCGAGTGGTGCAGCCGCCCGCTTGAGGGCCAACGCTCGCCCTGACTGCCCAGCGGCCGTGAAATGCCCTACACTGTTGCCGTTCCACACGTTGAACCGTGGAGGCCGCGTGCCGCTTCGACTCGTTCCCACCGTCCTTGTCGCCTTGGGTCTGCTGACCGCCTCGGTGGCTCAGGCGCAGACGCCCGCCTCTGCCCGACCGCTGGTTTGTCCCGTCGACGGCGCCGAGGTGCGCGAAACCGGAACCGATGGCCGTGCCTCGCCGCGCATGTACTCGGATCTCGAAGTGCCGACCGAGGCTTACCCGAACTACGTCGTGGCCTGCGCCAAGTGCGGATACGCCGCGTGGACCCAGGACTTTGAGCGCCCGGTGTCTGGCGAGCTGTCGGCATGGGTCAAGCAGTACCTTGCGGCGACGGCGCGACGAGCTGGCAGCGAGCCCCTGTATGCCTGGAAGCACATGCTGCAGATCCTGGACCATCGCCAAGTCTCGCTGCGCGAGCGGCTGGGCGCGACGCTGTTCTACACCTACGTGCTGAAGCGGCGTCGACCCAACGGCGGTCAGGACCACGCTCTGGAGCGCGAGATCCTCGCAGGACGCAAGCAGGTGGTCGGCTACTTGATGCAATCGCTGCGCGACGAGCCGCCCAAGTCCGCCCGGGCGCGACTGGAGTGGCGCTATCTGGTCGGCGAGCTGACGCGGCTGATCGGCGAACCCGCCAAGGGCCTGCCGATGCTGCAGGAAGTCTGCAAGTCCCGGGAAGAGGCCGGCTATACCGTGGGCAAGCTGGCGTGTGAGATGGCCGACCGCGCAGCCAAGGGCGACTGTTGGGAGAACTACCGCGACGGCATGTTCGACGCGACGGCCATCCCCAAGCCCGCCAACCCTGCTGAGGCGCCCGCAGCGGCAGCTCCGGCGCCCGATTCTGCTCCGGACAAGTAGTCCAACCCTACCGATCCACCCACGATTCTTCTTCAGGATCCCCATGAAGCACATCCGCAAGGCCGTCATCCCCGCCGCCGGCATGGGCACCCGCTTCCTGCCCGCGACCAAGGCCATCCCGAAAGAGATGCTGCCGATCGTCAACAAGCCCTCGATCCAGCTGATCATCGAGGAGGCGGCGGCCAGCGGCATCGAAGAAGTGATCCTGATCACGGGTCGCGGCAAGAACGAGATCGAGGACCACTTCGACGTCCACCCACAGCTGGAGGAGAGCCTGCGCCGGTCGGGCAAGGAGGCCCTGTTGCGGGAGGTGGTGACGCCCTCGCAGCTGGTGACGCTCTCGACCGTTCGGCAGCAGCGGCCGCTGGGTCTGGGGCACGCGATCCTGTGCGCTCGCCACCTGATCGGCGACGAGCCGTTTGCCGTATTTCTGCCCGACGATCTGGTCGACGCGCACAGGCCCTGTGCCGCGCAGCTGATCGACGTGTTTCAGCGCACCGGCAAAAGCGTGATCGCGTTGATGGACGTGCCCCGCGAGGAGACGTCGCAGTACGGCATCGCGGCAGGCAAGTTTTCCCCTGAGGACCCGCGCTGCCTGAACATCGAGACGCTGATCGAGAAGCCCGCCTCTCGCGACGCTCCTTCGACCATGGGCGTGGTCGGTCGGTACATCCTGGACCCGCGCATCTTCGACTACCTGACGCGCACCAACCCCGGACGCGGCGACGAGATTCAGCTGACCGACGCGCTTGCCGCGATGGCAGAGGCCGACGGGCTGGTCGGCTATCTGTTCGAGGGTGAACGCTTCGACGCCGGCGACGTGGCCGGCTACCTGCTCGCGAACTTGAACTGGGCCCGCAAGGTCCCGCGGCTGTGGCGCACCGTGCAGCAGTACGTACGCAGCCACCAGACCGACGCGGGCTAAGGCACTTGCAGCGGCTTGCCTTTTCCCCCGCACGCCCCTAGCATCCAGCGACGCACGTTGCCGGTTTTTTGACCGGTCGTTGCCCCCCTGCCACGCGAGGCTCGCCTGCGCACGATGCTTTCCCACCGCGCCCGCCTCTACGCTTTCGCAGCCTGCCTCGCAGTCTCCACTTGGGGATGGGTGGTGGCGGTGCAAGCCCAGCCGGCCGAGGCGCCGAAGCCCCCCGCTGCGAAAGCCGCCGATGCTCCTGCCACTTCGGAACCCGCGCCGGACACCTCCGGTCGATCTCGCGCCGGCGTGTCCCGTCAAGCAGCAGAGGAAAGTCAGGCCGAGCTCTTCAAGTCCGTGCGGGTTTTCCAGCAGCGCTACCTGCTCAAGGCGGGACGCGTCGAGGTGCTGGGCGGTGGCAGCGCGTACTTCGGCGACCCGCTGATTCGCCACTACTCGGTCGATGCGGGCGCCATGTACCACCTGGACGAGACGTGGGCCTTCGGTCTCGACGGTGTGAAGTACTTCGGCGCCACCACCGACGCCTTCAGCGCCATCCAGACCGACTACGGCCTGTTCCCCGAGCGCTCCCTCATGCAGGCGGGCGGCTTCGCTGAGGTCCAGTTCAGCCCTGTGTTCGGCAAGTTCTCCAGCTTCGGCATCGCCGTGCTGCAGGTGGACGCGTACTTGTTGGCCGGCGGCGGTGTCGTGCGGACCACCCGCGGCGAAGACCTGAAGCCGGCCGGCCACTTCGGCATCGGTGCACGGGTCCACACCCTGCGCTGGCTGACCCTGTCCGCCGAAGCACGGGACGTGTTCTACGTCGAGAATTTCGCCGCCCGAGACGAGTTCATCCAGCAGCTGTCCGTGGGTCTGCGCGTGGGCTTCTGGATTCCGCCGACCGTCACCTACAGGTATCAACGATGACCGGACGCCTGCTCCTCGCCGCCGTGCTGCTCGTGTGCGCATTGCCTGCGCGCATGGCGTGGGCCGACGACGTGCTCGAGAACGCGCCGGTCGTGCGTCGCCAGCTCGAGTACCGCGCCAACCGTCATGAAATCACGGCGTTGTTCGGTGCAACCGTCGGAGACCCCTACAAGCGCAACCTGCTGCCGGGCGTGCGGTACAACCTGCACCTCTACGACTGGCTGGCGGTGGGCGCGGACCTGATGGTCGGTATCCCCATCTCGACTGGAATGGCCGACGAGATCGGCCAGAAGATGGTGAAAACGAACGAGAACTTCGTGATGGAGGCGACGTCGCTGCGCTTCCTCTCCAGCGCCGCCGTCTCCGTGACTCCGCTGCAGGGCAAGTTCATGGCGTTCGGGTCGCTGCCCATGCAGTTCGACTTTCACCTGGACCTGTCGTGCGGCATCGCCGGCATCGCGGGCACCCCGAACATCCCGGATTCTTTCTCGGTCGCCCCGGGCGTCGGCGGCGGAGTGCGCGTGTTCGTGTCGCGGGTGCTGGCCATCACGGGCGGGCTGTCCAACGTGTTCATCGACCGCACGCTCGCCGTCAACCGCAACAACAAGGCGGCGGACGGACAGTTCGGCAGCAACCTGATGATGTCGGCTGGCGTCTCGTTCTTCATGCCGCCAGAGCTTGGGCGGTCCGAGTAGCCCCCAGAGACCGCTCGCTCGCTCGCCCTCAGGTCGTCTCAGAACGACTCAGGCGGCTCCGGCGCGGTGCCAATCAGACGCAGGAATTGCACGTACTTCGACTCGGTTGCGGGCTCATGCTCGACCTCCAGTCGGTCCAGCCAGTCGCGGATGCGGTCGGTCAGGTCTCCGGCGCGGGGGTGCTCGACCTCCAGCTCCCAGCGCTCGACTCCCGCCGAGTAACGCGCGTGGTCCAGCTCGAACCGCACCAACTCGTCGCCCGCCGGATCTCCATCCAGATCGACCAGTTGCACGTCATAGGTGCGGCGCGTGTTGACCAAGGCTCCCAAGTTGTGAAGCCAGACGTCGCCAGAAAGCGGAACGGCCAGCACGCCACCCTGATCCGGCGGGGCCAACAGCGCGTCCTGCAAACCCAATTCGACCACCAGCACCCGGGCAGGCGCGCCAACCTTCCACCGCGCGGCCAGTGCCGGCGGTACGTCGCGCTCGACCTCGGTCACGCGGTGCACGCCGCGGTCAAACTGCCCGCCGACCTTGCAGGTGGCGACCACGCGCTCCCCCGCCACACGCACGCGCACCATCGCCTGCTGCGCCCGCAGGTCCAGACGCGAGGTGTCCAGGTAGTCGTTGCGTTGCTCACGAATTCGGGCGGTTGCCAGACGATCCAGCGCACTGCGCAGGCGAAAGTGGTCGTCCGGCGTCGCCAGCAGCAGCTTCAGCTCAGTCTCGATCGGGTTCGTCATGGGTGGGCTCAGCCCCGACCGGCGGCGCGCAGGTACATGTAACGAACCGGGTCGAGCTCGTCGGACAGCGGATACCCGGCGCCCAGAGCGTTGCGGGGGCCGTCCACCTCTCCCACCAGCGTCGCTCGACCGCCCTTCTGCTGCCGGGACTTCCAGCCGGCCCGCTCAGCCTCCTGACGCCCCTCCCACATCTCTTGCAAGTCCCAGGTCGCCTCGAACGTCGGCGGCAGGTCCTTGGCCAACGCCAGCAGCACCCGCCCGGCACACTCGGCATCGGCGGTCGCCCGGTGCGCCTCCTCTAGCGGAATGCCCAGGCGCTTGGCCACGACGCCCAGCTTCATCGCGCCCTGGCCCTTGTGCAGCTCCTTGGCAAACACCAGTGGATCCAGCCACTTCAAGCCTTGGGGCATCGATGCGCCGGCGCGCGCCAGCTCGCGCATGACAAAGCTGCGGTCGAACGAGGCGTTGTAGGCGACGAGCAGACGCCCCTCGACCCGCGAGATCAGCTCGGCAGCGACATCGGCGAACCGCGGTTTTCCACTGAGGTCTTCGTCCCGGATGCCCGTGATGCGCGTCACGTCGGGGTGCAACGGCATGCCCGGGTCGACCAGAACGGACCACCGATCCGTGACCTCGCCATGCTCAAAGTGCACGATGGCGAGCTCGATGACGCGGTCACCCTGCTCTGGACTCAGGCCGGTCGTCTCGGTGTCGAGCGCGGCCAGCTTGCCCATGTACCATGGCGCCGGGACGACGTGGGGACCGGTGGCATCCATCTGAACTGTCTCCAAGATCCCTGTTTCTGCGAGCGCGCTTGCATGAGCCCAGCGAAGGCGCAGCAGCTAGGCCGGCCGCACCCGCAGCAGCGGCGCACCCCAACGCGCCTGGAACGGCAGCGCCGCCGTGGGCTCGATGTCGGGACGGGCAAACACCAGCACCACGGTGGAACCCATCTCAAACACACCGAACTCGTCGCCGCGCTGCTGGGGATAACGGGGCTGGACCTCCAACAGGCCGGTGCCGGGCTGTCCCTCGTTGGTGGCGCGCTGCGTGAAGCACACCCGCATGTGGCCGACGCACGTGGCGCCGACCATGACCATCGCTGCCGGACCCAGCTCGGTGTCGCAGTGGGCGACGATGCGTTCGTTGCGGGCGAACAGTCCGTGGACGTGCTTGATCCCAATGGCATTGACCGGATACAGCGCGCCGGGGATGTAACGCCAGCGCACGATGTCGCCGTCCCAAGGACTGTGGACGCGGTGATAGTTGTACGGAGCCAGGTACACCACGGCGTAGGTGCCACCGCGGTACGGATCCGCGTCGTCACTGCCGCCCAGCAGCGCGTCCAGCGTGTACTCGACGCCCTTGGCCTGAATCAGCGCACCACGCCCCAACGGACCGAACGCCGACAGCTTGCCGTCTGAGGGCGAGGGCAACACGCCGGGCTCCAAGGTGATCTCCCGCGACCCCGGCTTCAGCCGTCGCGTGAAGAAGTCCTGAAACGTCGCGTAGTCGTCCAGCGCCCGGTCAGCCTCGGTCACATCGACGCGATAGGCCTTGCAGAATGCTTGGATGGCGGCGTGGACCACCGGGCGGGGAGCGCGGGTGCGGACCAGCATCCCCACGGCCTGCGAGACCTTGGGGTGCGACAGCAGCGTCAGCCACTTGGGGGGAGGGGGAGTGGGCGGCGGCATGGCGTTCCTCCGGACGGTCGGGCCAAGCCGGCCCCGGGGGCTCAGGGCCCTTCGCGGATGGCGTCGATCTTCTCAGCGCTGAAGGTGCCGGTGAAGTGCCAAGCGTCGGGCTGCACGCAGATCGTCTTGACGACCGCGTTGTCCTTGACCTCGACCGCACACCGCTCGTCGTCGGCGTCGTCGCTGGAGAGTTCGCCGCAGTCCGTCCCTGAAGTGGGGCAGTTCGTTTTGCATCCCAGGTTCTTCGCGCAGTCCTTGTCCCAGAACGCGGTGTCCTTCTTGGGGATGCACCAGCCGTCCACCACCTTGGCGCCCTTTAGGTCCGCAGTGAACGGGCATGGCTCGGCGATGCCGGCGTTGTCGGGCAGGGAAGTGGCCTTGTCGGTGAAGACCTGGGCGACCTCGAGGAAGTTGACGAGACCGATCTCGTTGAACGTCCTGCCGATCGGAAACTTGACGAGGAGCGGCTTGGCATCGGACCGCTTGATCGAGCCTTGCAGCGCGCCTCCGTAGATGCCCGCGCCATCGCACTCGAGCTGGCCCTGAATGGCGAGGTTGATGATGTGGATGGCGGCGTTGACCGCGGCCGGCTTGAGGTCGAGCGTGCCGAGTCCGTAGCGCCCGGGCGTCTGAACGTCGGGATTATCGAGGTCGAGGTCAACGTCCGTGGGCACCGAATCCCAGAAGTACTCCGACTTGACCGCGTCCCATTGGCCGGTGCCGATGGACAGCGTCAGCTTCTTCGCCGCCGGCTGCCACGCCTTCACCTTGAAAAACAAATTCAGGACGTTCTTCTGGATGTCCATCGCCCACAGGCCGTTCAACTGCGTCTTGATGTAGCCGGTCGCGCTGTCCGGGTGCTCCATCCGCAGCTCGATGACGCGGAAGACCGAACCCGTCAGGTCCAGACTCGCGGGGATCGCGGACCCGGGCTCGCAGGTCGGTGCGACGGTGTCTCCCGCCGTCGTGTCCTTGGCCACCGTCGTGCCCGAGTCGTTCCCACAGCCCGCCAGACCCAGCGACCAAAGGCCCGCCAGAAGGATGCCCCAAACCAACTTGCGCATACGGATGCCCCCCCGATTTCGATTGCAATGACGCGAACTTGCCGAAACGCCCGCACCGGGGACCCGCCGCCTGTTCGGCCAGCAGGGCTTCCCCCCCGGACGTGCCAAAGCTGGCACGCGGCGGCACTTTGCGCAACCCTTGCTAGCCGCGCGAGGTCGCCCGATCACGCGCGTGCGTCAGGTCCATGTCCAGGCTGGCCGTCGACGTGCGCAGCTGCTGATGTCGCTGCGCCAGGGCTGCGAGGTCGGCGCGCTCCAGCGCATCGATGCTGAAGCCCTCGACGCAGAACGAAGCCGCCACCGTCCCCGTGACCATCGCCCCCTGCAGGGCGCTGACGTCAATCACGGGCTGCGAGGCCAGGTAGCCCATGAAACCACCCGCAAAAGTGTCGCCCGCGCCGGTGGGATCGACCACGTGCTCGAGCATCACCGCCGGCATCGCCAGCGCGTGACCGTCGTAGAAAAGCACCGAACCGAACTCGCCACGCTTCACCACGAGGATCTTCGGCCCCATCGCCTGGATGCGCCGCGCGGCGGTGACGAGGTTGCCGCACTCGGACAGCGCAAAGGCCTCTTCGTCGTTCAGGAACAGCGCGTCGATCCGCTTCAGCACCGTCAGCAGCTTCTCCCGCTCACCCGTGATCCAGAAGCCCATGGTGTCGAGCGCAACAAACCGCGGCCCTTTCATCTGGTTCAGCACGTCCAGCTGCAACGCGGGGTGGATGTTGGCCAAGAACACGAGCTCCGCGCCGGTCTGTTCCGCGGGGATCTTGGGCTGGAAGTCTGAGAAAACGTTGAGCTCGGTGAACAGCGTGTCGCGTGTGGTGAAGTACGGTGAGTAGCGGCCACCCCATCGGAACGTGGCACCGGGCACGCGCTCGATGCCGCGCACGTCCACGCCTCGTCGGCGCAGGCGGTCGAGTTCGCTCTCGCGAAAGTCCTCGCCGATGACCGCCACCACGTAAGTAGGTGCAAACAAGGACGAAGCCATCGAGAAGAACGTGGCCGACCCGCCGAGCACTTCGACCACCTTGTCGGCGGACGTCTCGACCGAGTCATAGGCCACGGAGCCTACGACGAGCAGACCCATGGGAACCCTCCAAACGAGCAAAGAAGCAGGAAGTAGGACCTAGGAGCGAGGGAACCAGCGGTCCAGGAACAGGGCCAGACGCTCCCGCACCGCGGTGGGCATGGCGGTCGGATGGGTCATCACCGCGAACTGCAAAGCGTCCTGCGACGGACACGGACCCTGCGGCGGGTTCTTGGCCATCTCAGCGACGATGCGACGCGCCGTGTTGACGTTGGCGTGCAGCGTCGCGACGACCTGGTCCACCGTGACGGCGTCGTGGTCGTCGTGCCAGCAGTCGTAGTCGGTGGCGAGCGCAACGGTGGCGTACGGTAGCTCTGCCTCGCGGGCCAGGCGCGCCTCAGGCAGGTTGGTCATACCGACTACCGCGACGTCATTCCACGTGCGGAATGTCAACGATTCCGCAAGCGTAGAGAACTGCGGCCCCTCAATGCAGACGTACGCGCCGCCGACGTGGTGGCGGATGCCCAGCTTCTCGCACGCCGTCTTGAGCGCGCTGTGCACGCGGGGGCTGACGGGATGCGCAAGGCTGACGTGGGCGACGATGCCCCCTTCGAAGAAGGTGCGCGGCCGACTGACGGTGCGGTCGATGAACTGGTCGACCAGCACGATGTCGCCCGGGTGGATGTCCTCTCGCATTGAGCCCACTGCGCTGACCGACAGCACGTCGGTGACGCCCACCTTCTTCAGCGCCCAGATGTTGGCGCGGTAGTTGATCTCCGAGGGCGAGA
>JBMOIG010000092.1:0-18380 GCA_049317445.1 Myxococcota bacterium
GATCATCGCGTAGGTCGTCAGCATCGCCGCGTGCTTGTGGGCCGCGATCTGCACTGCGACAAGTGGGCTCAGCGCCTCCGGAACCCAGATGCGCTCGATGAACAGGCTGAACACCTGCTCCATCGCCGAGAATCCCGCGGTGACGACAAACGACAGCAGCAGCAGTCGCGCCATGGTGCCGTCGCGCAGAGCAACCTTCAGCGCGTCCAGCGGAATCAGTTGCCGCGCGGTGGGCGCCGCATCCTTGCGCCGGGTCTCGGGCAACAGGAACCAGGCCAGCCCCCAGTTGACGGCTGCAAGACCCGCCGCAGCGTACGCCGGTGTCGCCAGGCTGATCTGTCCCAGCACACCGCCGATGGCCGGACCGACCACGAAGCCGATGCCAAACGCTGCGCCGATCAGGCCCATGCCGCGGGCCCGCTGCTCTGCCGTGGTCGTGTCGGCCACAATCGCCTGCGCCACCCCGATGTTCGCGTTGCCGAAGCCCGCAAGCATCCGCGACAGAAACAGCACGGGGATGCTGCCCGCGAATCCGAACAACAGGTAGCCGATCCCGCCAATGGCAACGCTTATCAGGATCACGGGACGTCGGCCGATGCGGTCGCTGATGCGGCCCCACATGGGCATGAACAGGAACTGCATCAGCGAGTACGACGCGCCCAGCAGCGTGATCAGGGCCGGCCTGGCGCCGAACTCCTTGGCGTACAGGGCTTGGATCGGAATGATCAGCCCGAACCCGATCAGGTCGATCAGGACGGTCATGAACACGATCATCAACGTGTTGCGCGACGGCTTGGCGGGGACCGCGGATGGTACTTCAGTGTTGCTCGACTCGCTCAATTCAGAACTCCTCTCCGGGCCTCAGGAAACGCCACATGCCCTCGCGCAGCTTGCCCAACCGGACACGGCCGATCCGCACCCGCTTCAACCCCGTGACCTTCAAGCCCACGGCCTCGCACATGCGGCGGATCTGCCGCTTGCGGCCCTCGCGCAGCACGAACCGCAGCTGGCCGTCGTTCAGCCACTCGACCTGCGCCGGCTCCAGCGCCCTGCCGTCCATGGTCAGGCCGTGGCGCAAACGCTCGAGGCCTCCCGGGGCCAGCAACCCCTCAACCCGCACGAGGTACTCCTTCTCCATCTCGGAGTCCTCGCCGATCAACTGCCGCGCGATCCGCCCGTCCTGCGTGAAGACCAGCAGGCCTTTCGAGTCGATGTCGAGCCGACCCGCCACTGCAAGCCCGCGCATGTGTTCGGGATGTAGCCGTGGTCCGGGAAAATCGGGGTCCTGACGGTCGGGCGTGATCAAGACAATCGCGGGCTCGTAGCCGTGTTCCGGCTGGGCCGACACGAAACCGATCGGCTTGTGCATCAGGATCGTCGCAAGGTCGGACTGCTGCCGCTTCGCTCGAGAGTCCAGTTCAATCTGCTGGTCGCGCAGGATCCGGGTCCCCAGCTGATCGACCACCTGACCGTCGACGCGCACCCAACCGCGCTCGATGTAGACGTCAGCCTCGCGGCGGGAGCACAGGCCTCGCTCGGCCATCACCTTGGACAGGCGGACGGGTTCTTCGGACATCGGCGGCCTCTGCGTGTCGCGGCGGCCAGGCACACGCGCAACGCGGAGCCCGGGGGCCGCGCACTCTACCCGCCGCGGGGCACAAGGGCCAGCCTGAACAGCAACTTGGCCGGACTGCTTGCGGAAACCTGCGGTGGCCCCCTATTCTTCCCAACTTCGGCGCTTCTGCCGGCACTCCCGCCTATCGCCCTCGGAGCCTCCATGTCTTTCCGCCTGCTTGCGGCCGCAATGACCGCCGCGCTAGCTCTTTTGTCCGCGTGCGACTCGACCACCGGCAGCTCGGCAACGGCCGACACCGCTACGTGGGATCCCAACGGCGGGGTACCTGACGTCGCGATCGACACGGCCGACGTCGCTCCGCGCGCCGGTTCCAACGGATTGCCCTGCGCGACCAATGAAGAATGCGACAGCGGCATCTGCTTCGGCGGCCACTGCGCCAAGGCGTGCGCGGCTCCTGCGGATTGCGGCACCGACGAGTGGTGCGGCAGCGATGACGGCAAGCGCCTGCTCTGCTATTCCGCCAAGTACCCGGAAGGATTGGGAGCTTCCTGCGCCATCACCGGAACTTGCGACACGAACCTGGCGTGCGCCGGCAATCCGGAGGCCTCTACCTCCTACTGCACCGGTGGCTGCATCAACGACACCGACTGCCCGCCCACGATGGCCTGCACCGACACCGGCGACAAGAAGGTCTGCCTCGAGCGGAACTTCTGCGACGGCTGCAAGCACGACGGCCAGTGCAGGGACGGCGGCCGCTGCGTCAAGCAGGGCGAGCGCAGCTTCTGCACCCGTCCTTGCCACAAGGGAAGCACCGAGTGCCCGCGCTATGCCAAGTGCGTGGACGTCGGTGAGGGCGACTGGCAGTGCGTCCACAGCGCCGGCACCTGCGACGGCGACGGCAGCATGTGCAGCCCCTGCAACTCCGGGGACTCCTGCACCGACGGCCTGTGCCTGACGTTCGGCCACACCAAGGAGAGCTTCTGCACCGTCGGCTGCAACGCCGGCAAGTGCGACACGGGCTACTCGTGCGAGTCGATCCCGCTGAGCGGCGGCACCAAGAGCTCCGAGTGCGTCCCCGCCGCCCCCACCAGTCAGTGCGTCGCCAAGCTGGCCAACATCATGAAGGCCGGCGACACTCTGGCTGACCTGTCCGTGGTTGGCTATCTCGACACCGACGACAACGGCAGCCTGGCCAACGAAGACCCGCACGTGATCAAGCTCTCCGACTTCGCCGACTCGCACGAGTTCATCCTGATCAACGTGGTCGCCGGCTGGTGCGGCTACTGCGCGCAGGAGACCAAGGAAGTGAAGGCGGTGCTGAAGGCCTATCCCAACCTGCAGTTCTTTCAGGTCCTCTTCGACGGCGCGACGCAGAACAGCACCCCCACCCTCAAGCTCGCCCGGCAGTGGATCTCGCAGCTGAACGCAGGCGGCGTGGTCGGCGTCGACCCGAACCAGGACTTCTGGGCCTACAACACTGGCGACGGCCCCCCGCTGAACATCCTGATCGACGCCAAGACCCGCAAGGTCAAGCACAAGTGGAACGGTCTGCCGAACACTTCGCTGATCAACTACCTGAAGCCGATGCTGTAATCGCCGGAGCCCGCATGACCGCCCGCCTGCTCCTTGTGGCCGTGTTGACCCTCGCCGCCTCGCTCGCTCCCCGGCCGTCTCTCGGCCAGTGCGCCACCTGAACGAGCCCTGCTCTCCCGGTGGGAGACGTCAACCTCGGAGATTCCGGTCCCTCGGACGGCGCGCAAGCCTGGCGCCTCCGTGGCAGCCTCATGTACGGCTACGCCACGGCCGACGAGTACTACAAGCACGCCGAGCCGGTCCTCAACGACGACGAATACGCCATGTCGATGCATGTGGCGGTCGTGGGCGCAAGCGTCGAGAGTCCCTGGGGCTCCTCGGTCTCGCTGATGGTTCCGTATCTGCAGCTGTACTACCTGCGCCTGTTCCTGGACGAGGTCGCCAACCACGGTGTGGGCGACGTCGAGTTGCGTTTCCGTCAGGACATCGGCACGTTGTGGCGCCAGCGCAAGGGTCCCCGTCTGGCCGTCACGCTGGGTGCCGTCGCTCCGACAGGCCGGTACACCGAACGGACGCTGGCGAGTCGCTTCGACTTGGTCGACTCCGACCCGTTCGCGTCGGCTGTGGGCGACTCGCCGGTGGCACGCGACCTTTCGCTCGGCCGCGGCGTCTGGTGGCTGCTGGCGGACGCTGAAGTCAGCGCGCAGGTCCTCTCGACCGTCGGCGTCTCTGCCAACGTCGTCACCCGTACCCCGATGGGCAAGGGCAGCGACGGTTTCGACTGGGGCGAGGACGTCCGCTTGGGCCTGGGCGCGCGCTGGTCCGCATGGCCGGGCCGACTGACCGCGTCGGTGGCCGGTGAGCTGCAGCACCGCTGGGAAAGCACCGAGCTGGCAGAGGCCGGCCGCGTGAAGTACCCCAACGGCGGCACCTGGATCAGCGCGACCCCCAGCCTGCTGGTCACGCTGACGCAAAACCTGGTGCTGAATGGGTCGGTCCGCTACCCCCTGAGCCGGGACGTGATGGGCAAGCAGGGCGTGCAGAACCCATCGTATTACGTCGGCTTTTCCGGAAGCTTCACCGTGGGCTCGGCGACGGGTCCGGTGCCGCTGCCGGTCGACGTGTCTGCCGTGGCTCCTGAGATCGCCTCCCTGTTGGAACCGGGCAAGGTGACGCTGGTCGACTATTGGGCGACGTGGTGTGAGCCCTGCACGCGGCTGACGGCCCAGATAGAAGCGCAGCTGGCCGGACGAACCGACGTGGCCGTGCGCCGTGTGGACGCCACCGAGTGGTCGCCCGAGGACTGGCAGCGCCTGCTGCCCAACGTGCCGGGATTGCCCGTGATCGACGTGTTCGACGCCCAAGGCCAGCGACTGGTGCGGCTGACGGGAGAGGACGCGTTTCGTTTCGCTGATCACCTGCCCACCAACGCAAAATAGACCCGGCGTCCAAGGTTTTCACCTTCGGGGGGAGGACGCCGGGGCGGGGGGCCAACTGGTTGAACCGTCCGGCTCGCCCGACCAAGGGGGGGTTCGGTCGGGCGAGCCGGTTTCGGTACGGCGGTGTGCGCATGGGGGGGACCAGCGGACACCGGGGCTTCGTCGTTCGGACCGGTCGAGGGAAGAGATACGACCGACACCAGCGGGGGGGGCTGCTGGTGGACTCCGAACCGAGCCACGTGTAGAAGCTATAACACGTTGCGTGCCAGCCGTGCCAACAAGTTACAAGACTATGTATTTGATGTGGAAATTTACTTCCACCCGGGTTCAGCCGCAGGCATGAGACACCCGATCTGTCTCGCACTGTCTCATGATGTCTCGACACTGTCTCATGTGAGACAACCACGCTGATAATCGTGTCTAGGCGGTGCAATTCTGAACGGAGCCGGCAGAGAACGTGGGCGTTCCAAGACCCAGCGGCGGCAGACAACGTCGCCACGGGCACCGCTTGGGGCTCCAGGGGCCGAATAGCGCGCGGACTGCGTCGGATGATGCGAGGGGATGCTTGGGGGGGGGACGCGCGCCTACTTCAGCGCAGCGCCGCCCGGATAGCCGTAGCTGACGAAGTCCGCGTAGCCGTAGACCAGCAGACCGACGGGAGCCTCTGCAGTGAGCTTGTTGACGCCCTGCTGCACGGCAATGCGCGCCCCGCTCCAACCCGCTGCAATCGCCTTGAAGTCGCCCGCGGCAATCGGCGCACCGTTGAGCAGCATGGGCGTGCCGGTCGGGGCGGCGATGTTCACATAGTTCGACTTGTACTTGTCGGGCACGAGAAAGATGTACTCGTTCATGTACTGGTCGGTCGCCAGGTTCATGATCATCGCAGGATCGCCCGTCTTGGCGTCGTTGGCTTCCTGAATGTTGGGGCAGTCCGCGTTCTTGACGCATGACCACGGTACGCCCGTCGTCATGAACGCCTTGCACACCTTCTGACCGCCGAACTTGCCGTCGCACGTGTCGTTGTTGGGATTCGGCGCGTTGGCCGACGCCATGTACTGCGCAACCTGGATGGGCTTGTTGGACGTCATCACGAAGTCCTGGGTGGACTCGAACTCGAACCACTGGCCCTTGGACAGCTGCGGGATGTCGACCTGCTTGGGGTCCGTGTCGATCAGCGTGCCGTCTTCCGCGGCCAGGACGCGGTAGGCGTCCTTCTCGGCGCCGCGCGGCTGCAGCTTGGTGGCCACGTACATGGTGCCCCAGGAGGAGACCGGGAACAGCTGCTCCTCCAAGTGGTCGGCGCAGCAGGTCTTGGGGCAGTCGTCGTTGGTCTGGCACGCCCAGCCTTGGTACTCACACACGCCGTTGATGCAGTGGTCGGTGTTGGGCGAGTTCGAGGCCTCAGAACCGCCAAACACGGCGATCGGCTTGTCCGCCTGAATCCACGTGCCGGTCGGGTCGGTTCCGTTGATGTTCGTCTCGACGTTGAGCACCTGACCCTGCGTCAACGTGAACTGCTGCGTCATGCCAGGCTTGAGCGCCGGGACGTCGCCGCCGCCAGCTGCCGTCACGGCCGAGCTCAGCACGGTGACGATGGTCTCGCCGATCGAGGTGCCCACGACCGTGAAATACGACCGCAGCTCGGCGTGCGTTTGCTCGCGCGTCATCACCCAGTACTCGTTGCCGATGCCGTTGGAGGGCAGCAGCAGCGAGGCGTCGTTCGAGAACACGTCGTAGTTCTGCAGCGGATTGAACTGGTACGCAACGATCGGCTTGTCGGACTGGATGCGGTAGACGCGCTTGTTGATGCTCGACCCGTCCTGGTTGCCCGTCTTGGTCGCGTCCGTCTTCCACACAGGATCCGGGAGGTTGAGGATCTTCAGGCCGCCCGCAGGCACCTGATAGCTAGCCGTCATGCCGTTGCCCGCAGTGACCGTGACGAGCGCGGGGGCGGTGGTGGTGTTCGAGATGATGACCGAGAACTGCGCGTTCTGGGCGTCGCAGAAACCGGTGGCGCTGGAACACGGCACGTACGCGTTGTCGAGGTCGACCGCCCAGTAGTCGCAGCCGACGTTGGTGTTCGACTTGATGTCCGAAGCACACGGGTCCAGACACAGACCACCCAAGCATGTCCAGCCGTTTGCCGAACAGTTCTGCGAGACTTGGTACTGCGAGCCGTCCGGTGCGCACTCCATCGCGTTGTCGCCCATGCAGATCTTCGAGCCGGGGACGCAGACCTGGCACTTGCCGGCGACGCACTCCTCTCCCTCGTCGCACATGTCGACGACCATGGTTCCCGAGCCGGCTTCGTTGCACTTCAGCAGCTTGGTGCTCTTGGCGCTGGCACCCTCCGGCTTGGCGCAAAAGAACTTGTTGGGCTGGCAAGCGAGGCACTTGGTGCCAGAGCACACCGGCTTGTCGTCGGGGCAGCTCTCGACCGTGAACGACTTGCCGTCGGAGTTGCATGTCTCGAGGAAGTCGCCCTTGCAGGCCACCGCGCCCGGCTTGCAAGTGACGGGTACACACTTGTAATTCTGGCAGTTGTTGGTGGTGGGGCAGTTCAGGCCGACCAAGCACTCGACGCACTTCTGGATGGCGACGGCGCAGAACGGGGTCTTGGTGTCGGGGATGTTCGCGCAGACCTTGTTGGTGGTGCAGATGGGGCCGATGTCAACGTCTACCTTGACGTCAGTCGCGCTGGTGTCGGTGCCCGGGTTGGTCGTGTCCTCGACTGGGGTGTCCTCGGTGCCGTCCGGGATCGCTGCGTCCAGGTCGACATCCTCGCCGGTCGTGTCCGCGTCGTCGGCATCCCCACCCGTGTCGACGTCCGTCGTGTCCGGGACGTCCTTGATGTCCTTGTTCTTGTCGATGCTGATGTCGGCGAAGGGGTCCGTCGGGACGGGTGTCGTGGTGTTGCTGCAGCCGATGGCGGCGAACGCCAAGGCGAGGACCACCAAGTGCAAGGCGCGGGTTCCGGAAGTGACAAACACAGACATGTCGAAGCCTCGGAGCCGCTCACGGATTACGGCAGGTCTCACAGCATACGCGAGCCCGGAGCCAGCGACAACGATTGCTCACGTGTTCGAAACGCGCCTCAGGGCCGCCCGTCACCAGCAGTTTCGACGCGGGCGTGGTCGTGTCGCTGCGCGCGAAACAGGGAGGCTTCGATCTGCCCCGCCGCCTGCTTCTCGGGCATACCGTGAAACGCCGCAGTCGCGTGGTCCAGCGCCACGAACGGTTCCAACCCAGCGTGTCGGCCGCGGGTCTGTGTCGACTCGCGCACGGCGGCCGCGAGATCGACCAAGTCCACCGGAAGACCCACAAACGCACGCAGACCTGCAACCGACCGCGCGGCCACCTTGAGCTTGCCCTCGATGCTGTGCCCCGCGATGTGAGGCGTCGCCAGATCACACGCCTGAACCACGTGGGTGCGCGGCCGTGGCTCGCCCTGCCACGTGTCGATGGCCAGCCCTGCCAAGTGGCCCGATGTCCTGAGGAGGGCCACCGCATCCTCGTCCAGCACGCCGCCTCGCGCCGAGTTCAGCACCACCGCACCAGCCAGCCGCTGCAGCCGCGCCTGATCGAGCAGGTGCCACGTCGGGTGGCAACCCGCGTGCTCCAGCGGCACGTGCAGCGTCACGGCGTCCAAGCCCGCCGTCGACAGGGCGTCGTCCAAATCCATCGAAGCGAAGCCGGGTTCGCGCTCGGCCCGGGGCGGATCGCAGCGCATGACCAGAGCACCCTGAGCCTGCAGTCGATGGGCCACCGCTGCGCCTACGGCCCCAACACCCACGACAAGAATCCGCTTCCCTACCAATGACTTGCCGCACAATCGATGCAGCGCCCACGCCACCCAGTCGGCCACGGCCAGCGCGTTGCCGCCATGACCCGTGAAGAGCCGCACGTCGCGCGCCGCCAGATCGTCGGGGTCCAGATGGTCCACGCCTGAGGACAACGTCGCGACTGCACGCAAGTCACTGGCCCCACGCAAGATCTCGGGCGTCAGACGGGTGACCGACCTCAGCAGCAGCGCATCCGCCCGTGACAAGCCCGCCGTCAGCTCGTCCGGCCGGTCCGCGGCAAACGTCGTCACATGGAACCCGTCCAGCCACGACACAGGCAAGGCTTGCGCCGAGCCATCCCACACCGCGCGATCCACCAACAGCCGCACCATCGCCTACTCCGGGTCCGGGGTGTCGGCCAGCACCAGAAGCCTTTGCCACTCATGGGGTTGCAGAGGTACGACGCTGAGGCGGTTCTCGCGCAGCAAGCGGATCCCCTCCAGAGGACCACCGGGGCCGGCCTCGTGCTTGATGGCGTCCAGCGTCACCGGGCGCGCCAAGGCGACCAGCGGCTGGACCTCGACCGCCACCCAGCGCGGGTCGTCGGTCGTGGGGTCGGGGAAGGCCGTGCGGCTGACGCGCGCGATGCCGACCGCCTGCTTCTGCGAGACGCTGTGATAGATCAAGGCGCGATCGCCGACCTGCATCGCGGACAAGTGGTTGCGTGCCGTGTAGTTGCGTACGCCGTCCCAGGTCGCCTGGCCGTCGCGCACCAGATCCTGCCACGAGAAGGTCTCGGGCTCGGTCTTCATCAACCAGTTCGCCATGCGCGCTTCCCCTCCCGATGCGTCGGGCGTGCAGAGGGTGCGCGAAGCCCAACAGCGCGGTCAACAGCGGCGGTGGAGGATGAACCGACTCGTGACACGCCAGGCGGCGGAGGCGAGCGGCGGCCGGTCCAAACGAGCTGACCGGCCGCCGATCCCTCACGCCATCGATACCTGGGTCAGTTGCCGCACTTGGCTGCCTTGTCCAAGCAGCAGTCGCCCGCGGTGGAGCAGAACGCGTCGCAGTAGCACGGCCCGGTCTTGCTCTGCAGGCCGCACGCGCCGTCGCACGTTCCGCCGCACTTGGCTTCGAAGTCGCCGCAGCAATCGCCGCTGGAGGTGCACAGCGCGTCGCAATAGCAGGTGCCGTCCTTGGACTGGCCGCCGCAAGCCGCCGCGCACGATCCGGCAGCCACCTTCTGGCAAGTCCCGGGCGTTGCGCTGGACACCACGCTGCAGAACTCGCTGGAGGTGCAGGCAAGGTAGGTCGTCCAGGCGCCCCACGCCGTTGTCGAGGTCGAGCACGAGGCCGACGAACCCGAGCAGCTGCCGAAGCCGCTGCGGCTTTGCACGATGCCGCCCGCGCCCGACTTGCTGCACTTGTACTCGGTCTTGGTGGCGGCGCCGCAGGTTGCGCCGGAGGCCGCCCAACCGCCCGTCGCGCTGCAGCAAGTGGTCGCGGGGTCGCAGACGCTGTCGGCGCTGCTCTGGAACGCCAGCTTGATCGAGACTTCCTGACACGGTGAGGTCGCTTCGTTCTTCACGTTGAACCACACCAAACCGGTCTCGTCGGTGGTGCCGGGCGCGTTCACGTCGAACAGCAACTGACCGGTGACCCCGGTCTTGCAGCAGCCGTTCGGCACGATGCCGCTGACGGCCGAGTTCGTCATCGCGACCGAGCCCGCAGGGCAAGTGATCGGGTCGCAGTCCGTGCCGTTGGGGCCAGCGATGCACTCGTAGTACGCGCAGACGGTTACCGACTTGGCGGCCGTCCAGGTGATGTTGACGCGGGGGTCGGTCAGGCCAATCGCGTCCTCGATGCCGTACACGAAGTAGTCCTTGTCGGTCGCGGACTTCAGATGAACCTTGGGGTCCATGTACACGGCCTTGTCGGTGTCCTTCCAGGTGCCCAAGTCGTAGCTGGCGGCGGTCGACTCCGTGCCTTCGTACTTGTCTGACTTCGCACACAGATCCGCAGAGTTGGCCGAGCAGGTCGGCGGCGTGGTCACCGTTGCGCCGGCCAAGCAGTATTCATTGGCGCCACAGGCCTGGTAGGTCGACCAGTCGGTGAAGCCGTAGTTGATGGCCTGGACCGAGCACGTGCCGCTGGCGCCCGTGCAACCGTCATACTGCTTGCGAACTTGAGCAGTTGCGCCCAGACCGGCGCCAGAGCACTGGTACTCGACCTTGTGTACCACCGCACCGCAGACCGCACCCTTGGCGGCCCAGGTGCCGTCCGCGGCGCAACAGGTCGTGCCGGGCGTGCAGACCGTCGTCGACTTGCAGGTGCCGGGCGTGTTGACGTCGGGAACCTGACAGATCTCGGTCACGCCGCAGTCCTTGAAGACCGACCAATCGGTCCAAGCGTAGTTGGTCGACGAGACCGAGCAAGTGGTGCCGGTGCCGGTGCAGCCCTGATAAGCCTTGCGGCTCAAGACGTTGCCGCCCTGATCGGCGCTCTCGCACTTGTACTGCGCCGCCGCCACGGTGTTGCTGCACTGCTTGGCCTTGACGGAGTAGGTGCCGTCCGCCTCGCAGCAGGTCGTGCCCGGGGTGCAGACGGTGGCCGTCTTGGCGCCGAACTCGAGGTCGACGGCGACCTGCTGGCACTTGGCGCTTGCGTTGGTGACCGACAACCATGCGATACCGCTTGCGTTTGTGCCGCTCGACGGCTTGGGCGTCCACGCCAGCGAGCCGGTCGCGGCGGCCGTCGCACAGCAACCGTTGGCCGCCACGCCACTGACGTCCGCGTTGGCCTTGGTGGTGCTACCGGCGGGACAGGTGACGGGCGCGCAGTCAGTGGCGTTCGCGCCGTTCTGGCACGCATACCACAAGCAAACCGTGACCTTGTCCGCAGCCGTCCACTTGGCCGACACCACGGGTGCGTACGAGTTCACGCCGTCGTCGACCGTCCACTTCACGAAGTCCGCGTCGGTCGATGCGCCCAGCAGGATCTGAGGCGCCAGGGTCTTCAGGGCGGAAGCATCGGTGTAGGCGCCCACGCTGACTGCGGTCTTGGCCGTGGTGCCAGCCTCGTAGTCGTCCTTCTGGCCGCACAGCGGGTCCGCGCCAGCCTTGCAGGTGCCGGGGACGTCAACAGCCGTGACCTCGCAGGTCTCTCCCGCGGAGCACGCCTTGAAGGTCTTCCATGCCTCCCATGCATAGTTGGATGCCGAAACCGAGCACGTGTTGGAGCCGCCCGTGCACCCTTGATAGGCCGTGCGCGTCTCGACCGACTTGCCGTCGGTGCTGCAGGCGTACTGGGTCGCCTTGATGTCGGCGCCGCACTTGAAACCCTTGGGCTGGATGCGGCCTTGCGGGACGTTGCAGCAGACGCCGCTGGCGCAGGAGCAGCTGCTGGTCAGCGTCCAAGCGGTGGTGCCCTTCGCAGGCTGGCAGGCAAGGCAAGTGTCGTCGGCCTTCTTGACGCCTTCGACCACGCACTGGTTGTCGATGCGGCAGGATCCGGCCTTGACCACGAGCTTGCAGGCTCCTGTCACAGCGTCGCAGGTGCCCGACTCACAGGTGTCGCCGTCGGGGCACTTCTTGGGCAGATTCGAGCACTTCTGCGTCGCCGCCACACAGGAGTCGTCGGTGCACGGATTCTTGTCGTCGCAATCGGCGGCCTTGGTGCAGTCGGCGACGGGGGCAAGGCCCTCGCAGACGGGAGGCGCGCCGGTCTTGAGGACGCACTTCTGCTGCGCGGCGCAAGCCTGCAGGGCCTTCCATGGCGTCCACGCGTACAATGCCTTGTCGGTCGGGCAGATGGCGGCGTTCTTGCCGTCGCAGCCAGCGTAGGCCTCGCGGCTTTGGGCCACGTTGTCGGTGCAAGCATAGTCCGTGGCGAGTGCGGTCGCGCCGCAGGTGACACCGGCGGTCTTGACGGTGTGGGTCACCGGGTCGCAGCAGACGCCGGACGTACAACAGTTGGCCTTGGCCTCGAACGAACACGTCCCGAACTGGGCGTCGCAGCTACCCGTCATACACACGTCATCGTTGACACAGTCGCTGTCGATCTTGCAGCACTCGGGCTTGGGGATGCCGACGCACTTGCCGGCCGCGTCGCACGCGTCCTTGCCGGTGCACGCGCTGCCGTCGTCGCAGGGAGCGGCGAGCAGCACAGTCCACCCCGTCTGGTTCTTGGTGGCGTTGCAGGACTGACACGCATTGGCCGTCGAGACTTCGCCGTTGGTGCGGCAGAACCCGTCGATGGCGCAGGCGCCAGGCAGCGGAGCGAACACGCACTGGCCGGTCTTGGCGTCGCAGGAGTCGTTGGTGCAGGCAAGGCCGTCGTCGCAGGCCTTGGCATCGTTGGTGCAGCCCGAGCCGGTGCACTTGTCCGTCGTGCAAAGGTTCTGGTCGTCGCAGGCGGCGTCGCTGGTGCAGCAGCTGCCGTTGCCTGAGTGGGTGCACTGACTGGCCAAACAGGCGTCCGTCGTGCAGGGGTCCAGATCGTCGCAGTCGGCGTCGACGGCACACGCCTTGTCGGTGCCGCACAAGGTCTCGAAGTCCGAGCAGCAATCACCTGAGCCCGAGCAGTAACCGTCGCACTGGCACGTCGCCTTCGCGTCGTACTCGCCGCAACGGTCTTGGCAGGTGCCCGTGACGGTCTCGGTCGTGTCGGGGGTGTCCGTGGTGTCCGTCGTTTCCGCAATGTCCGCGGTCACTTCCGCCGCGTCAGTCGAGTCGGGCACGTCGGTCACGGCAGCATCCGTGTCGCCGCTCTGGTCGCCGGTCGCGTCCGTCGCATCCTTGGCCGCGTCGCCAAAGTTCGGATTCACGTCTTCAGGCGTGTCTTCACTGATGTCGGTCGGGTTGGCAGGTTCCTGCGCAGGGTCGCTGCACGCGGCAAATGCCAACATCCCGAGCACCATGACGGAAACAAGCGAACCCGTACCGATACACTGACGCAGCGTGCGAACCCTCATCTTCTCCCCCTTTGCTGAGCCGGCTCCCACCGGGTGAATGGCGAAAGATGATCGTCCGAATCGGTCAAACGACGCAACGGAATCGACCGAACGACGCATCTTTTTGGCGTCGCGCGGCCCCACCCGACCGTAACCTATTGGAATGTCAGGACGCCTATTCTTCGGGAGTCTTCAGAAATTCCGACAGACCCGGGATCTTCTCGGCCGTCTCACGCGCCAGCTTGCGGGCCTTGGCGAAGCTCTGCTCGGCTTCGAACAGCTGCTCATAAGGCAGCGGCTGCAGGCTTTGTTGCGGGGTACGGCCCAGCGGTGAAGCGGTCAGCCGACGGACCACACGCGCCGCAAACCCCAGATCGAACCCGACCTCGAATGCGGCGGTGCGGGGAAGGACGTCCTGCGCGATGCGTTTGGCCAGCTCTTGTCGACACAGCCCGCGGCGCACGGCGTCTTCGATCGACCCCGCCAGACCGTCGGCGGTCACCTTGTGCTCGCCGACCAGCTCCTCAGCCACCGCCACCAGCACCGAGTCGTCCGCCAGCCCTTCGTCGGCCAGATTGAGCGCGATCTGCAGGGCGTTGAAGGTTGCCACCACCCGGCCACGATAGGCTCCAAAGCGCGAAGGCGGCGAGTTGCCCTCCAGATGGATGAACACACGGCGCACCGGGTCGCTCTGTGGAATCAGGTTCAGACGCCCAAGAATCGCTGCGATCTCATCAGGATAGGCTCCCGTAACCTGCAGGATCCGCGACAGACGTGTGGTCGAGACCCGCCGGGCGCACACATCGGCGTACAAGCAGTACACCAGCGCATCGACCTCGGCATCGTCGCCAAAACAGATCTCGTCGACATCCTCTTCGCGCGCCGCCAGCCATAGCCGCGTGTCGAGATGCGCCCGCAACTTGTAGGGCACCTGCCGCGTCAGCGTCCGCAGCCGTCCACGTTGCAGGGCGGCTGCAAAGTCCTTCAGCACCAGTCGATCACAGTGGATTCCGTGCAACTGGAACATCGCGAGGATGCGCTTGCGCAGAAACGTCGGACTTCCCGAAACGACGACCACCCGCGAGCGATAGGCCTGCGACAATGCCATCAACAGGGAGCGCATCCCGGGGATCGAGCGCTTGCGATTCGCCCCTTCCAGTGCCGCACGCAACATACCGCCCACGCTGGAGAATTCGGTCTCCAGGTAGGTCTTGTCCAAGTCCCAGCGGTAGACGACCTCGGGCTTCTCCCGGCGCGGATCCGTCTCAGCCACCGTGCACCTCCGAGACCTTGCGCGGTCGGTCCGGCGGCGTCCCCGGCGACTTCGGCGCCTCAGACAACGTCTGCACGGCTTTGGCGAGTTCGACCTGCAAGCCTCGCGACGAGCAGCGGGCCGCCAGGCGGATCGCCTTCTCAAACGCCGCCTCGCCCGAGTCCGGGTTCGCCACCAGCACCAGGTGCTGCAGCCCCAACATCGGCGCGCCGCCATAGTCCTGGAATTCCGAGACGGTGCGCAACATGCCGACCCCTTGCGCCAGCAGCCGCAACCCCACACGCCACGTCAGCTTGGTCTTCCACGCGTACCGCGCGGCCTCAAGCACCATCGTGGTCAGACCTTCCAGCAGCCCTCGCACCGTGTGACCGACCAGACCGTCCGTGACGACGACGTCGGCGAAACCTCTGGAGATGTCGACCGCCCGCACGTTGCCCACGAACTTCAGGCCGGACGTGTGCCGCAGACGCTCGTGGGCTTCGACGACCTCCGGCGTGCCATCGCCGGGCCCCAAGCCCGTCGACAGCAACGCAACCTTCGGCTCGGCAACCCCCGTCACCGTCCGCGCATACGTCGACCCCATCACCGCCCAAGCCACCAGCTCGTCCGCCGAGTGCGCGCGCCGACCGGACACGTCGAGCAGCAGCGCCAGCGGGTCCGCCCCCTCGCCACGTGCGACCGTCGGAAAGATGGCAGCCGACGCGGTCGATGGCTTGCCCGGCAGCTTGGGCAGATGCCGCTGGGCCAACGAATAGACGAGCTCTTGCGGACTTGCCGTGATCAGCACATCCGCTTCGCCGTCGTTCAGCATCGCCATCGCGATCGGCAGCGCGATGCGGGCGGCCTCGGTCTTGGCCGCCGTGTCGCCAGCCTGCAGTGGATAGGTCGCCGGCGCCGGCACCAGCCGCAAAGTCATCGGGTCATAGGGCAACAAGCTGAGACAGTCCTGCAGCACCGTCACGTCGCCGACCAGATGCACCCGCGCAACGCCCTGCCGGGACATGCGCGCGGCGGCGGCGACGATGCCGGCCGGACCTGCCGCCCCACCGTAAGTATCGATGACCACAGAGGGTCTTGTCCCGTCCGGAAGCGTCATGCGTTCGCCTTCGCGACCCTTCCGAGCGCATAGCGGCGCAGGGTCACGGGCAGGGGACCGTTGGAAAAGTCCTGATGACCGGTGTCCGCCATGCCAAACGCCGCCTGAAAGCCCTCGTGCCCTTCGAGCACCCACGCCGTCACACCGCTGAAGTCGCGCCATGCGTCGCCCAGCGATCGGAACAGGTCCTCAACGCCCTCGCCGCCCAACCGCTGCCCATACGGCGGGTTGCACACGATCGTGGTGCCCGCGGGGGGCGGTGCCAGCCTCGCCGCATCCACCTGCTCAACCCGTACGATCCCGTCCAGACCAGAGGCGATCAAGTTGGCCCGCACCGCCTCGATCGCATCGGGGTACAGGTCGGTCGCCAGCACATCAAGACCTTTCGCTTTGCTGATGGCAGACTTCGCGTGGTCCACCCCCTTGCGTCGCTCCTCGTCCAGATGCTGTTGCATGGTCTCACCGTGATGCGGCCAGCGCTCGACGCCGAACCAGCGGGTGCAGCCGGGCGGGATGCCCAAGTGGCGGTTGACGGCTTCGATCACCAGCGTGCCCGAACCGCAAGTCGGGTCGTGCAGACGGCCCTGCCCTCTCCAATCGACCACTTCGACGACCGCTGCAGCCAGCGTTTCCTTCAGCGGCGCCGGTCCGGGTTGCGCGCGGTGGCCGCGGTGGTGCAGCGGCGGGTCGGCGAGGTCGAGAAACACGTCCCATCGCCCGCGACGTCCGCGAACCACCACGCGAATCTCGGGGTCTTCGCGCGCAACGTTCGGCCGGCGCCCCAGCTTGCGCGTCAACCGGTCGGCAATGGCGTCCTTGACCTTCAGCGAAACGAACAAGTGGTGGTCCAGGCCGCGTCGCTCTGGCGTCGACGGGATCAGGTCGCCGCTTGCGTGCACGGCAAAGGTTGCGTCGGCGTTCATCCAGCGCGGCCAGTCGAGATCCCACGCGCCCTCGTACAGCGACTCTGCGTCCTCGGCGTGAAAGCCGCCCAGGTGCAGCAGCAAGCGCGAGGCGATGCGCAACCCTACCAGAGCCTTGGCCGTTTGCTCCGGCGTCAGGTCCATCCACACGCCGTCGCCAGCGGTGCGCTCCACGGGCAAGCCAAGGGCGCGGCACTCGCGGGCGACGAGGTCGTGGGTGCCGCGAGCGGCGAGGGCTAGGACTTTCATGAAGGGGCTCCCCTCGGCTCACGTCAGACGGGCGAGCGGTCCGAGGGTTGCGAGGCTACTCGATCGTCGAGTCGTCCGGAATCACATGGTGACGACGGGCACGCTGATCCTGCCAAGCGAAGAACAGGGCGATCAGCACCGAGCCCAGCAGCACCGTGCCGCCAATGACGTACCAACCGTATGGTTTCTCTTCCGCGACGCAGACGACGCAGCGGGCCAAAAGTGGAGCAACGGGAAGCACTTCCGAACCTCCGGGCCAGGATCGAGGGCAACTTGTCTCAAACGGGTGCGCCGGAGACTAGGCCGAAGCGGGGGCTGCCGTGGCCTTTGCGCGGGCCGACGGCGGGATCTCCAGCGCGTGTTCGAGCACGTCGTCCATCGTCTGGGCGAACACGAACTCGATCTGGTCCCGCGCCTCTGCCGGAATGTCACGCAAATCCTTGCGGTTGCGCTCTGGCAGGATGATCTTCTTGATGCCGCCGCGCATGGCCGCCAGCACCTTGTCCTTGATGCCACCGACCGGCAACACAAGCCCGCGCAGCGTCGCCTCGCCCGTCATGGACACGTCGCCGCGCACCCGCACGCCGGTCAGCAGCGACACAAGCGCCGTGAACAGCGTGACGCCGGCACTCGGGCCATCCTTGGGCGTCGCGCCCGCCGGCACGTGAACGTGGATGTCGAAGTCTTCGAAGGACTTGCGATCGATGCCCAGCCGCTCGGCGTTCGCCTCGACCAAGCTCAGCGCGATCTGCGCCGACTCCTTCATCACGTCGCCCAGTTGGCCGGTCAGCCTCAGCTTGCCCCTGCCGGGCATCTTGCTGGCCTCGATGAACAACAGGTCGCCGCCGGTGCGGGTCCAAGCCATGCCGGTGGCGACGCCGGGCTGCTCGGTGCGCGTCGCCACTTCTGGCACATACGCGTAAATGCCCAGCATGTCCTCGAGATCGCCTTCCGTCAGGGTCTTCTCGGTGTACTCGCCCTTGGCCACGCCCACCGCCACCTGGCGCGCGACGTCGGCGATGCGACGCTCCAGACCACGGACGCCGGCCTCACGCGTGTAGTGCATGATGACCTTGTCGAGGATCTCGTCCGGAATCACGCATTGTTCCGCAGTGATCCCGTGCTCCTTGAGCTGCTTGGGCAGCAGGTGCCGGCGTGCGATGGCCGCCTTTTCCTCGTGCGTGTAGCCACTGATCTCGATGACCTCCATGCGGTCCAGCAGCGGGGGCGGGATCGTGTCGAGCGTGTTGGCCGTCGCGATGAACAGGATCTTGGACAGGTCGAACGGCGTGTCCAGGTAGTGGTCCGAGAACGCGTGGTTCTGCTCGCCGTCGAGCACCTCGAGCAGCGCGGCCGTCGGGTCGCCACGCCAGTCATGGGTCAGCTTGTCCACTTCGTCCAGGATCATCACGGGGTTGCGCGATTCTGCCTTCTTCATCGACATGATGATCTTGCCGGGCATCGCACCGATGTACGTCCGGCGGTGACCGCGGATCTCGGCCTCGTCACGCACGCCGCCCAGCGACAGCCGTTGGAACTTGCGCCCCAGAGACTCCGC
>JBMOIG010000093.1:0-18379 GCA_049317445.1 Myxococcota bacterium
GCGAAGCGACGGGGTGAGGCGCGAACGTTGCATGGATACGCATGGTTACGGAGATATGTGGGATCTTTAGCCCCTCGTCACCCCCCGCATTGAGTCGGCCCGACCGCGCTGGTACGCTCGCCGCCTCTCCCCCTCGCAGGCAGGTGACGATGCGCTCTCCACTCCCCCCCGGCCGCCGCTGGCACCTGCAACTCATGCTGTGCGCTGCACTTGTGCCGTTCGTCGGCTGCGAGAACGACGCCTCGACCCCCTCCGACCCGGCCCCCGTCGCCTCCCTGGGCGCCGCCTACGCGCAGACCGAGATCGCCTACCTGGCCGGCTTTCCGCGCCTGCCCGCGCCGTTTGTGGTGCGCGACTGGAAGGCGACGGCAAACGCCTACGACGCCTGGGCTTTCGACGAGACGCTGACGGGACCGCACCTGCCGCTCGTGACCTTCGACGGCCCCACCTTCAGCCTGCCGTCGTATCTGGGCAGCCCCGATGGCGGCGAGGCGCTGGCCGTGCTGGGTGCGGTGCTGGGCGGCAGTCTGGCGGGGGTAGACAAGACCGCGGTGCCGGGCAAGCGCGACTGGGTCGCCATGGCGCAGGCGTACTACCACACGGTCGACGGGCACGGGCAGGTGTTCAACGGGCTGGATTCGGAGGGGGCGGGCTCGTACTGGTACGACATGATGCCCGCGTGCCTGTTCTTCGGCATCGCCGCGCACTATCCCGAGCGCGATGCCACCTTGGTGCCGGCATTGCGAGGCATCGCAGACAGTTGGCGCGCCGCACTGCCGTCGCTGGTGCACAACTGGGAGCACGCGGGCTTTCTGTTCACGACCATGCAGACCGTCGACGAGGACTGGGTCGAGCCCGACGCGGCAACCGGCATCGCGTATCTGGAGTACCTGGCGTTCGCCAAGACCGGCGACCCCGCGTACCTGGATGCTGCGAAACAAGCCATGGGAGAACTGGAATCCCGCCAGACCAACCCGATGTACGAGGTGTTGGGCTACTACGGCCCGCTGGTCGCCGCGCGGATGAATGCAGAGCAGGGCACCGAGTACGGGCTCGCCAAGCATCTGGACTGGGTGTTCGCCGCCACGTCTGCCGCCCGCCCGACCTGGGGCGTGATCAAGGACCGCTGGGGCAACTACGATGCCTACGGCCTGACCGGCAGCACCGACGACTTTGGCGGCTATGCGTTTGCGATGAACACGTTCGTGGCCGCGGGCATGATCGCCCCGGTGGCCCGGTACGCGCCGCGCTATGCCCACGCCATCGGCAAGTGGCTGCTGCACCTGTCGGCCAACGCCAACCTGTTCTATCCCGACACCCTGCCTGCGAACATGCAGTCGCCCAAGGCCAGCGCGTGGTTTCAAGAGACCGGACTGCTGCTGTCGTTCGAGGGCGTGAAGAAGCAGGGCAAGACGACCCCGTATGCCACCGGCGACGCCCCCGTCAGCGCCGCCAACCCGACCACCGACCTGACGCCGTACGGGGCCTGGGGGGCGGGCTACCTGGCGGCCCTGGTCGACAAGACCAACGTGCCGGAAGTGTTGCGGTTCGACATGCTTGCCACCGATGCCTTCCACCCGCCGGCGCATCCCACGTGGCTGTATTACAACCCGCGCGAGGACGCCGTGCAGGTCGAGGTCGACGTGGGTCCGACGCCGCGCGACGTGCTGGAGATCGTGTCGGGCGTCTATGTGGCCAGGTCCGCAAGCGGCAAGGTGATTCTGCACCTGGCGGCCGACACCGCGGCGCTGATCGTGGTCGTGCCGGCCGGGGGCAAGCTGACGCGCGACGGCCGCAAGACGCTGATCGATGGCGTGGTGGTCGATTGGAACCGGCCGGGGTGACGGCGCGGTCAGACGGTCAGAGCTGGTTCGTTAGCAGCACCCGGCGCACGAGACCGCAGTGGATGCCGTCGTACTTGGCCGTCTCGACGAACGTCCCCGGGATGCGCAACTCAGCGACATACTGTGGCTTGTCGTTCTCGGGCAGGGTGACGGTGACGCTCGTGTCGGTCGCCGTGACCTTGGGCATGTCGAGCGGCGAGTAGCCCAGGAACGTGCCGCTGGAGGCATGGTAGCGGTACAGGCCAAAGGCGGGATCCAGCAGCGGGTGGTCGTAGCCGATGACGCCGGTCCAGGCGACGGTCAGGGACTGGCCCTCGGTGACGGCGGCGTCCTCGACGGGTGCGGTGATGACGACCTCGGTCGGGCACGGGACGTCGTAGGTCAGGATGTCGCCTGCGTCCTTGACCACGACCTTCAGCGTGGCCCCGGCGGCGGCGCCCGTGACGTCGGCCGTGTTCGGCACTTCGTAGTCGCCGTTGCCGATGGAGACCAGGGCGACGCCGTTCACGGTCACTTCGGCCGTGTCCACGGGCGCAGACTTGCGTCGGACGGAAAGGATGCCCTCGACCGCGCCCTCGGACTGCGCAGGATCCAACGGGTTCTTGACGGGGTGTTGGACCAGGTTGACGCCAAAGGGGCTCGCGAGCGTCAGGCCATGGGCGGCGATGGCGTCGTCCCCGACCGTGTCGGCTTCGACCGTGTCGGATCCGGCAGTGTCGCCGGCGACATCCGACGCCGTGTCGCCGGTGGTGTCGGTCGTGGTGGCGCCGCTGTCGCCGTCGGAGCTGCCGCAGGCGGGCAGGGCGAACAGCAGGGTAGTCAGGGAAGCAAAAGCGAGTACGCGCAAGGACATCGGTGACCTCGGAGGGAAAATGCAAGGGGTTGGTCAGGCGCCGGGACACGGGCCTACGGAGAATGTGGCGCGGAGGCTACGCGGTGGGGCGGTGGGCTTCAAGATCGCAATTGAATTCGATCCCGTTTGAATATGTGGTGGGCGGCGGGGGCGCGGCGATCCATCGGTGGCGGATGGCACCTGGGTGCCGCGCCATCGCGAGAAGGCTTGCGGGGGGACGAAGGCGGTGTGGCTGTGGGGTGGGTGTGGCCAGACGACGCGCTTGCTCGCATGGCACTCCAGCGCTAGCCTGCGGCGATGGTTTGTCGGCGACCCCAGTCGTTTTCCCCACTTCAGCGGTGGTCAACTCAGCGGCGGCGGCCGGGGGCAACGGCCCTGGCTGGGGCGTGGACTCGACGTCGCCGGTCGGCGTGGTCGCTGTCCCAGCAGTCCGCAACAGGACCTGGTCGGACGGAGTACCGCTGTGCACGAGTGCTCGTCTTCGCGTTGGTGCTGGCGTGTGGTGTCGCGGTCTCGGGCGTTGCGCAAGCTGGCGGCGCGGTGGTGGACTCCCCGTCGTCCCAGGCGCACGAACCCGCGATGCCGCCGAGCCGCACGTACTTCGGCATTGGCCTGGGCGCGCCCTTTCCTGTCGGAGGCGCGCTCGGCGTCGACGTCTACCACCGGCTCGACGCCCGGTCGTTCGTGCAAGTCGGGGCCGGCACTTCACTTCTCGTGGCGGGTTTCTATGCAAGCTATGGCTACGTCTACGCCCCGGGTAGCTTCCTGCTCGCCGGACTCGACGCGGACGCTTACGGGGTCTTCGACACCAAGCGCTCGCCCGGCGCCCACGTGGGACTCGGGTGGGAATGGTTCCCCGGGCCGACGCGGCTGGGCCTGGCGCTGACCACGGGCTTTCCCTGGATGGGCGGCGCTCGCGTCACGGTGGGGTTGTGATGGCCGGCCGTCGTGCCATCGGGCTGGGCGGGTTGCTGCTGGTGATGCTGCTGGCTCGCCCGGGGCTGTGCACACCCGATGGGGACGCGCCGCCGGAGACCGAAGCGCGAAACTCGCTCCTGCTGTCGCTCGTTCCGTTGGGTGCGGCGTTTGGCGAGGTACGCTACGAGCGGGCGTTCGTGCAGCGGGTGACGGGCGTCTTGATCCTGGGATATGGCCGTCCGGTCGTGGATCACCCGACCGACGATGTGGGAGAACTGGGCGCCCAGCTGCGCTATTTCGTGGCGGGCAACTTCCGCGACGGGGCCGTGCTGGCGCTTGAAGGCATCTGGCTGCAGCACATGGACAGCCCCCTCCACGAGCGGGGACTCGCGACGGGCGCCAAGCTCGGCTGGAAGTACGCGCACCCCATCGGCTGGACCGCAGAGTTCCTGGTTGGCGGCGCCTGGGTCGTTGCGTGGGGCGATCAGCTCGGCTCCGGCAAGCTCCACACCTACGGGCGCCTGCAGCCGTCGATCAACCTGGGGGCCGGATGGACGTTCTGAACCGCGACCGCGCCAGGACGCGGTGGACCCGGCGACTGGCGCTGCTTGTGCCGCTGCTGGCATCCACGTGCGTCTACGACGTCACGCAAGGCCGGTGCGACCTCGACCCGGAGCTCTGTTCCAGTGGCGACGGCTGGACCGTGGTCGCGGGTTGCGCCGACGGTTTCGCACCGCAGGTCGAGGCGGGACAAGGCGACGAGGAGTTCTCGCCACTGCTGCCAGGCCAGCGCCCCACGGTCCTCGACGACGGCTGGAACAACTACGTGACGCTAGCGGTGCGCGTTCGCGGACTGGATCCCGCCCATCGGCGCAGTCTGGTCTCGGCCCAACTCGTCCGGGTGGTCCCTTGCACCGCTGCTGCGTACTGGCCCGACAAACCTGCCTCGTGCAAGTTGCCGTACGAGCTGTACACCTTCGAGTCGGTCGAGCAGCACGACATCATCGTGGACGAGTCGTGGGTCACGGCCGCAGACGGCGCCCTCGTGCGCAGTGGCATCCAGGTTTCCTACGCCGGGCTTCCAAACCAGATCCGCTTGACGGTGACCGACGAATGCGGGCGGACGGGTAGCGCCGTGCACGAGATCGCTCCCTAGAAGGTCCAGCCGAGGGCGCCCAGCGCAAGGTTGTCGCCGTCGCTGATGGCGAATTGCACCTCGGCGCTCAGGTCGCGGATGCGCACGCCCGTACCGACCGAGGCCTTGGCTGAACCCCGGAATCGCGGGCCGATCCCCTGGATCCAGCCGAGCTCGGTCAGCAGGAAGGGCCCCCGGTGATACGACGTGAAGAACACGCGCAGCCCCACCGCCACGTCGGCAACGGCCGTCTGGTCGAATCGAATCGTATCGAGCCAGAGGACGCCGGCTCGCTGCGTCCACCACGCAAAGTCCGAGATGACGTCTTCGTGGCGGACGAGGATGCCGCCGCTTCCCCAAGTTCTGCCGATGCCCGTGGCCAGGTCCACACCCCACGAAGCCGATTCCTCCGGTCCGTACGGGTCCTCGAATCCCGCGGCCCAGGCAGGCGTGGCCACAAGCCATGCCAGGACCAAGCACAAGTACCTCAAACGCATCCGCTCTCCCCCCCAAAGATGGTCTTCGTTCCCCCACCTGTGGAGCTTAGGACAGGCGCCCGGGATCGACAAACGTCGGGGAGTTGGCGCGCAGGACGGTTCAGGTCATGCTGGGGGCCGGAGGTGAGGGGACCATGGGGAGAGCGAATCCAATGCGTATTCGTGTGCGAGCGGGGACCCTGGCGGCGGCGCTGTGCGTCGTGGCGGCGCAAGGGTGCATCCACTTCTGGAAGCCGGTGCCCCGTGGGCAGTTGCCGCGCCTCGTGGCAGAAGACCAGCCCCGCGTCCGTTTGACGCTGCGGAATGGGGCCGATCTCGAGTCGCAGGCGACGGCCGTGCAGGACGACCAGCTCGTCGTGGCCCATCCTCGACTGGGAGAGACCTGGTTGCGGGTCGACCTAGCGGACATCCGCAAGGCCGACGTCGAGCGCGTGCATCCGGGTTGGACGGGCCTCGTGTGGCTCGGCGGAACCGCGGCGGTGGTCGCGGTCCTCTTCGTTCAGGCCATCTCGCAGATCCACTGACACCCGGTGCGCGTTCCCAGTTGCCCGCCCGGCCTGCGATTCACAGCGCCGTCAGGAACAGCGCGGGCCTGAACTCGTTGGCGACGACCCGATAAATTCCACCCAACCGCACTGGCAACCGCCCCCGGCGATCCTGCTAGACTAGCCGAGGATCGAGCGCCGCCCCCCCCGCTTCGCCTGTCCGTCGGCAGCACTCAAGGGCGGGCGGCAGACTCGCCAGCGGAGGCCCGATGACGTTGCGTACCTGCCTGTTCTGCTTGGTGTTCGCGGCCGCAACCGGCTGCAGCGACTCCTCGACGCCCGCCGACACGACCGGCCCGTCCGACGCGGTCGACGACACCCTGACCGACGTGGCCCAAGACACCACGACCGACACGGTGTCCGACGTGCCGACCGACGCCGTCCCCGACGGCGTGCCCGACGTCCCGCCCGACGCAGCCCCCGACACGTGGGTGACGCCGGTGTGGGGCTGGATCTCGGTCATCGAGTGGAACGACACGTGCGACCAATGGAATCTGAAGACGAAGTGGTTGGGCGGCGTACGAGCCCAGTTCGCGACCGAGCCGTCGTGGCCGCGCGCGCTGCCCCACACGCTCGGCTTCATGAAGGCCGTGGCCACCGTCGGCAGCTGCACGCTGTACGACCCCGGCTTGATGACCGAAAAGTGCATGACCGACTGCCTGTGCCTCGACAAGGGCATCGAGTGCTACAACGCCGACGAGACCGAGCGCTGGTGCGGCGACGACGAGATGTGCGTCGAATCGGACCTGGACTTTCACGGCATCTGCCAAGCGTTGCCCGCGCACTACTCGGTCGGCACCTTGTCGCTGCAGGGGTTGAAGCAGCCACTGGCCCTGACGCCCGACGAGTTCGACCGCTACATGGCCCCCGCGCTGCAGAATCCCGACGACCTGTTCGACAAGGGCGACGTCATCACCGCGACGACCTCGGGGGGCGACCTGCCGCCGATGACCTTCACGGCCAAGGGCGTGGCACCGCTCGACTTGATCACGACCGACATCGAGCGACCCAAGGGGGCGGGCAAGGCCGTGCTGGTCAAGTGGAAGACCGCCGACCCCGACGCGCGCGTGCAGGTCGCCATCCAGGCGGGCTCGCATGACCCGAATCCGCTGGCGGCAACCATCCTGTGCGACGTGCCCGACAGCGACGGCCAGGTGTCGATCGACGGCTCGCTGTTCGACCAGGCGCACGTGCTGTCGTGCAACGGCCAGTGGCTGCAGAAGTGCAGCCGCGTCACGCGATACACCCGGGACCGGCACCTGGCGGGCGGCAAGGAGGTCGAGCTGTTCGTCGGCAGCGCCCGCAACCTGAAGGTGCTGTGGTGAAGGTCGCCGGGAACCGTAGGTCGTGCGCGGGGTTGGGCCCGGTCGCGGCCGTCCTGTGGGTGCTGGCGGTGGCCTGCACCGAGTCGCCCGCATCGTCCGACGCGGACACGACGGCCGACTCGGACGCGACCTCGTTCTCGGTCTGCGACCCTGCCGATCCGCACCCACTGGGGCCAGCGTGTTCGACTTCGGTGCAGACGGCCGCCGAGTTCGACGCGTTGGCCAAAGCTCCCACCGGCGTGAAGTATTGGTCCCGCGCGACGAAGTACATGGTGCCGGCCCTGGACGACGCTGCGCTGGTGCCGCCGCTCGTTCAGAATGCGTTTCGTTACCCCATGCACATGGAGTTTCTGACTTCACTGGTGTTTCCGGGATTGTCGCAGAGTGCCTACATGGCCATGGTCACCCAGCGAGCCACGCGAAAATACTACGCCGGCAATTTGGTGCGCATCGACGACCCGACGGTGGGGACGCTGTACGGCTTCACCGCCTACACCTCCGGAGGGCTGGCTGGCGCGTTGGAGCCCGTCGAAGTGCGCCACATCCGCGACGCCCTGCAGACCGTCTTCACGGCGGGGCCACTTGCCTTCACCTTCGAGCCCTACGACGCCGCCGGACCCAAGAAGGCCAAGTCCTGGATCGATCCCGGCGTGCCCGTCTATTTCGCCGAACACGATGACGTGAAGGTCGAGGTCTACACCGCCGGCACCGCCTATGGCCGCGTGCGGCGCTATTCGCTCGATGCTTTCGAGAAGGCCGACGCGGCGGGCATGCTGACCTACCGCGACCTTGCCGTCGTCGACTCCGTGCCGTTTGACGTGGTCAACATCGTGGCCGGGCTGGTCACAGCGGGTCGGCAGTGGGAGCTGACCCACGTCAACGTGCGTCTGGCGCGCCGGGGGACGCCCAACCTGTTCGTCGACGCGGCCTTGGACGCCCTCGCGCCTTGGGACGGTCAGTTGGTGCGCCTGGACGCCCGCAAGAAGACGGGCGATGAAAAGGCCGACGTGTACACCGTCACGCCCGCGACCGAGGCAGAGGCTGAGGCGTGGTGGACCGAGCACCGCCCCAAGCTCAACCACGTGCCCGTGATCGACAAGACGTACGCAGGGTTGGACGCGCTGACGGCCATGGACACCGCGAACCTGCTGGTGCCCTTGGTCACACGCTTTGGCGGCAAGGCGACCAACCTGGCCAAGCTGTACGCGTTTCTGGCCGCTGAACACCAGGTGCCGGGCTTCGGCATTCCGTTCGCGCCGTTCGAGGCGTTTCTGGACGCCAACACCGTGCTCGACGCGCGCCAGAGTCCGTCTGAGGTCGTGACCCTGCGCAAGTACGTGCAGCGTCTGGCGACCGACCCCAAGATGGCGGCGGATCCCGCGTATCGCAAGTCGGTCCTGGCCGGACTGCGGGCGGCTATCGAGGCGGGACAGGTGCCGGCGCCGCTGGTGCAGCAACTGGTCCAGCGCATCACCCAGGTCTTTGGTGGGGCGAATGTGCGGGTGCGCTTCCGCTCTTCGTCCAACGTCGAGGATGGCCTGCAGTTCTCGGGCGCCGGTCTGTACGACTCCCAGACGGTCTGCGCCGCCGACTCGGTGGGAAGCGGCGTCGGGGGGGCCAGCGCGTGCGACCCGACCCAGGGCAAGCGCGACATCGCCCGGGGCCTGCGCAAGGTGTGGGCCAGCCTGTACAACGACAAGGCATGGCAGGAACGCGACTGGTACCAGGTGCCGCAAGATCAGGTGGGGATGGCCATTCTGGTATCGCTGGGCTTTCCCGACGAGGTGGCCAATGGCGTGGCCTTTACCGGCGACCCGTCTGACGCGACCGAGACGCGCTATCTGGTCAACGCGCAGGTCGGCGACGAGTCGGTCGTCAGCAACGACGCGAGCAAGGTGCCCGAAAAGGACCTGCTGGAGCTGACAGACGGCAAGGTGACGGCCATCGTGCGGGCGCGCAGCTCGTCGCTGGCCGAACCGGGGGTGCCTGTGCTGACCGACGCGCAACTCACGCTGTTGGGCGAGCAAATGGCGGCTATCGCCAAGGCCTATCCGCTGGATCTCGAGGGGCACCACCCCGCGGACATCCTGTTCGATCTCGAGTTCAAGGTGCAGGCGGGTACAGGTCTGCTGAAATTCAAGCAGATCCGACCCTTTCTACGTGTCGTGCCTTGATTCGCCGTTTGCCGGGCCGTTCGCCGGTCAGCGGGGCCGCCGCCCGTGCTCGCGCCGCATGAACAGGTACAGCCCCTCGACCTTGCCGCGCGCCCACGGTGTCTTGCGCAGGAACTTCAGGCTGGAGCCCATGCTCGGGTCCGACGAGAAGCAGCGTGCCGGGATCTGCTTGGCCAGCCCCTCCCAGCCAAAATGCGTCACGAGCGCACGCAGCATCATCTCCAGCGTCACGCCGTGCAGCGGGTTGTTCTTCTGCTGGGTGGTGTGCGTCAGGTCCGGCGCAGGTGCTTCGGGCGGCGGTTGCGGGGGCGTGGGGGCGTCGGGTTCTTGCATGGCTTCCTTCGCGAGGCCGCCGGACGACCGCGGCGCGGAGTATGGTCCCCGGCGGCAGTGGGTCAAGGACGACCGGGACGCGAACCGCAGAAGCTCGCGTCAGTCCAGCCGCGCGCCCTTGGCCTTGTAGTACGCCGCCAGCCCGGCTCGTTTCACCTTGGCGAACATGGGGACGATGCCAGCCGTCCAGCCATGCGCCTCGGTGTCGCGCGCCGCAAGGTAGTCCGTGTACTGCTGGTCGTAGGCCGCCAAGTGATTCCGGATGGTTGCGTCGTCCGGATAGCGGTCGCGCAGCAGCACGGAGGCCAAGGGCAGGCGAGGACGGGGGAGCGGTTCCTCGGCCGGAACGCCCACGCACATGCCGAACAGCGGGTAGACGCCCTGCGGCAGGCCGCCCAGCAGCGCATCAACGTCTTCGAGCTGGTTGCGCAGACCGCCGACGTAGCAGACGCCGTATCCCATGGCTTCGAACGCCACGGCGATGTTCTGGGCGAACAGGCTGGCGTCGATGGCAGCGACCAGCAGCGCCTCAAATCCCGCCTCATACGGCTGGCCGACATCGCTGCACGTCAGGCGATGGCGGTGGGTGTCGCCGCAGATGACCAGAAACGCACCGCAGCGCTCGACCATGCGCTGGTTGCCGGCAAGAGGGACCAGCGCGGCCCGCACCGTCGGTTCGGTTACCTCAATGGCGCAATAGGCCTGTGCGGCCGTGCTGGTCGACGCTGCTTGACCTGCGCGCACGGCAGTTTGCACATCGGCGTCGGGAACCGCGGCGTCGGTGAAACGGCGGATCGAGCGGTGGCGCGTCAGCAGGTCCAGTGTCGGCAGGGAAGATGTCATCGGCGGGCTCGCGGCGGCCAGCAAGGTGGCCTGAGGGCGCGACGATAGCACTCGCCACCCGTGGTCGTCGCGTGGTCGCGGGTCGGCGGGCCGGTGTGGAGCGGGAGGTCTAGCGGACGTACGCCACGGCACCGCGGTTCTGGTCGCAGTTGCCGTTGATGCAGAACCACGATCCGCTGTCGAAGCCAGAGTGGTGCAGGATCATGTGGTTGCCGTAGCTGCCGTACTGTGCATCCAGCGTCGTGTCGTGGGTGTCGATCCAGTGATACGACGTGGTGTTGTTGTTGCTCGCCAAACCCGCCCAGTTTCCGGCCAAGGCGTTCTGCAGCGTGCTCGCGCAGCGGCGCGTGTGCGTGTTGGTCGTCGAGGACCAGCCCGCGGGCGACTCACTGTCGTGTACGCAGTACGTCTCGACCGGTTGGCCATCGCCGCGTGCCCGCAACAGCGTGTATTTCAGGGCATTGACGAACGCATCGGGCAGCTTGGCTGCGGACGACATGGTGGGGCTGGTCAGGTTGCCGACGGCCCCGCCTTGGCCCCAAACGGCGACGCTGCTTGGGTACGTGCGCAGAATCAGTGTCCAGCCGCCGCCATCGGTCGACATGTCGCAGTAGACCTGAACGGCATCGGTGGTCGGTGCGCCGTTGACGTCGACCCAATACAGGCCGTCCTTCAGGGTCGTGCCCTCGGCGGTCGCGGCGTCGCGGACATTCAGGCAGGAAGTGCCGGCCTTGGCCTTGGTCACACCCAAGGACGCGACGCAGATGGCGCTGCAGCCGTCGCCGTTCGCGTTGTTGCCGTCGTCGCACTCTTCGGTGACCTCGACGATGCCGTTGCCGCAGGTGTCGGCGAGACTGCGCCAAACGCCAAGGGCGCAGTAGCGGATCGCGCTGGACTTGGTGTCGAAGTACACGGCGCCCAGCACCGACGCGTTGCAGGGGAACGGCGGGTCTGCGGCGGTCTTGAGGATCAGCGCGCCGCCCAGACCGACCTTTGCGTTCGCCAGGACCTGAACCTGAATGCTCCAGCTCTGAATGGCGCCGTCCTGGCCGTTGTTCAGGAACGCGGTGTCGACGACCTGCAAGTACCACTTCCCCTTGGGATTCTTGCCCACCCAAGTGGTCAGGTCGCCGCTGATCGTCTTGGTCAGGGTGGGCCAAGTGGTCTTGACCGAGGTGCCCTTCGTCGTCTTGTCCCACAGCGTGTACTTGGTGTTGGCAGGGTCGATCACGAAGATTTGCATGTTGCTGGTGTCGCTGTTCGTCACTTCGGCGGTGATGGTCAGCGACTGGGCGGTTCCGAAGTCGGGCACGTCGATCATGTCGCTCACACCGACGGGGTTGTTGTCGGGGACGGCGACCGGAGTCTTGGTGCTGACCGCGACCTCCTGGAACTGGTTGAACAGCAAGCCGTTCGAGATCTCGTCCAGACCGTCCTTGGGCAAGTTCTCAGCTGTCACGCCCCCGGCAACGCAGTCATACGTCCCGTCGACCTTGATGCCCTGCATCACCAACCCGGTACCGCACGCCTTGCCCACCAGAGGGCCGCCTGCGACGTCGGCGTACTTGCCGGTGGCGGCGACCTTGGCCAGCGCGGCCGTCTTGGCATACGCGTCCAGATTGGGCGTCCCCTCCAGGTCCGCATACGCACCGGAGGTCGCCACGGCCGCCAGTGCCGCAAGCTTCGCGTACACCGTCAGGTCCGGCGCACCGCTCAGGTCGGCGTACTTGCCGCTGGTGGCGATCTTGGACAGGTCTGCAGTCTTCGCATAGTCGGCGAGGACTTGCGCGTCCAGGTGGGCGAGCTTGACGCAGCCAGAGCAGTCCAGCCCCTCAGCCAGCGACGTCCTCAGCGCAAACGGCACCGACCCGACCCGTCTGCGGGCCAGCTCCGGGTCCTCAGCAACTTGGATGCCCAGCCACACTTCCGACGCCGTCGAGAACAGCTTGGGGTCCAGGGGCGTCTTCGATCCCAATGCGTGCAGAAACGCGCCGGATTTCACGGCGACCTTGACGGCGGCCTCGGTCCAGACGGCGTTGCCACCGACCTCGGCGCCGTAGAGGCGGAACGCCAAATCGTAATCGCCATCGGCGGCCGGAATGCCGTTGCCGGCCGTCAGCACGCCCTCGACCTGGACGGGGGGCAGGGTCACGGCAGCGGCAGGCAGCGCGCAGGCCAAGACCAGCAGGGCAGTCCACACGGCGCACCAGCAACGCACACCACGAGAGCCTTGTCGCGCGACCATGTCGTACCTCCCCAACACTTGGTTTGGCAGGCAGGCTACGCGGGACGGGATCTGTGGGCAACCCCAATGGCAGGCGTTACATCAGGTGCAACTTGCGGGCGGCGTCTCGCAGCTCTGTCCGGAAGTCCGGGTGGGCGATGCCGATCAGCGCCTCTGCCCGTTGCCTTGCTGTTCTGCCGCGCAGGTGCGCCACTCCGTACTCGGTGACGACGTAGTTCACGTCGTTTTTGCTGGTGGTCACGTGGGTGCCGGGCGAGAGCACCGGGACGATTCGCGAGATGGTGTCGTTCTTGGCCGTCGAGGGCAGCACGATGAAGGCCTTGCCGCCCTTGGACCGGTTGGCCGCGCGGATGAAGTCGACCTGGCCACCGGTGCCGGAGTAGGGCGCGGACCCCAAGCTCTCCGACCCGCACTGACCCAGCAGGTCGATCTGTAGGGTGGCATTGATGGCGCACAGCTTGTCGTTTTGTGCGACCAGGTACGGGTCATTGGTGAAGTCGACCGGGTGCATCTCGACCGCCGGATTGCGGTGCAGAAACCGGTAGAGCTTGTGCGACCCAAGGGCGAACGTGGCCACCATCTTGCCCGGCATGAAGGTCTTGAGGCTGTTGTTGACGGTGCCGCTCTCGACCAGCGACAGGATGCCGTCGCCGAACATCTCGGTGTGGATGCCCAGGTCGTGCTTGCCCTGCAGCTGCATCACCACCGCGTCAGGGATGCCGCCATAGCCGATCTGCAGGGTCGATCCGTCCTCGATCAGGTCCGCCACGTACTTGCCGATCGCCACCTGCACCGGGCCGATGGTGGGCAGACCGACCTCGAAGAGCTCGTCATCGCTCTCGACGATTCCGGTGACCTGCGACACGTGCAAGTGGCAGTCGCCAAAGGCGTACGGGACGTTGGGGTTGACCTCCAGCAGGACCACCCGTGCCTTGCGCGCTGCGGCCATCGCATAATCGGGGGCCAGGGACAGCGAGAAGTAGCCGTTGTCGTCCATCGGCGAGGCCATCGACACCAGCACATCGGCTGGCACCAACCCCTGACCGATCAGCATCGGCAGCTCGGAAAAATATGCGGGAACGAAGTCGATCCAGCCGGCAAGCCCGCCCGGACGCGTGGCCGTGCCGAAGAAGTACGCGTCGTGACGGATGTTTTGCCTCGTCTCCGGCGTCAGGTAGCCGAACGGACGCATGGGCAGGATCTGGCTGACGGCGACGTCTCGCAGCTCGTGGCGGCGGTCGGACAGCGCGTTCAGCAGGGCGGGAGGCTCCGCCGCGGCGGTGGGAACGACGACGGCGTCGCCATCCCGCACCAAGGCAACGGCCTCCGCCGGGGACATTTTCCTGTCGCGATAAAGGGTTTGGGGGGAAGCCTGCTCTTGGACCTTCGACGCCTGGGGGGGAGTGGTCATCACGGGTCGTTTGTTCCGCACTGTGCTGCGCCTACCGTGCATCGGACCTTCCGGCCGTTCGGTGCAGCGTGCGAGGCGGCTCTACGCCCGGGCCACAGGATCGTCAAGCTCCGGAGCGTCGCCGCGGGTGCGTCACCCCTTCGTCAAGGCCGCTTGCCCGCCTTCCCCAGGTCACCCGCCTTGGCCAGCGCAGCGCGCAAGGACTCGATTTGACTGGCTTGGTAGAAGTAGGGATAGCGCGAGTGGCCGCTCGTGATCTCCTCGACCACTCGGCCGTCCGGCGCGACGATGAACATGCGCGGGACGTAGCCGCCGTACTTGCCGAATTTGTCCTTCAGCCATGTGGGCTTCTCGTCGCTGTCCTGCCTGACCATCGTCAGCTGCTTCGACAGGCGCACGACCTCCTTGTCCGCGAAGGCAGGAGCCAGCGACCGACAGTGCGGGCACCAGTGCGCAAACACCAACAGCGCCATCGGCTTGCGCTTGGCCTGGGGGATCTTCTGCGCCTCGTCCCAAGTCTGCCAGCGCACACCGGCGGGGAAGTCGATGGGCGTGACGGCGTGGCCGGGCAGCGCGAGCAACAGGCCGGCCACAACAAACAGGGCAGCAAACGGGCGGGTGGGCTTCACGGGTCTCCTTCAGCCCAGGCGCCACCGCCCGGAGCAGGTGGAAGCGTAGGCATTCGGCGGCACCGGGACAAGGCGGCGCAAGGCATTGGACGAGCTCACGGGACAGTGCCGAACGCGTCGTCGACGCGTGCCCCCTTGCGCAGGCCTTGCGGGCAGGCGTACCGTTTTGTGCCGTGACGGCCCTCTGGCCGCTCCCCCCGGACCGCGGACGCCCTGCGCCGCATCGGCAGTACCCCATGAGACAGTTGGTCTTCTCCTCCATTGGTCGCATCCGCACGCCCTTCACCGAGCAGGCGGGGACGCCCATCCAGTCGGCCAACACGCAGGGAGCCGAGGGCACGGTCGAGGTCGATCCGCACTACCTCGAGGCGCTGTCGGACCTGGACGGCTTCGACCGAATCTGGCTGATCTACGCGTTTGACCGCACACAGGGGTGGTCAGCCAAGGTCGTGCCGTATCTGGACACGGAGGAGCGGGGCATCTTTGCGACCCGTGCGCCACGTCGCCCCAACCCGATTGGCATGTCGATGGTCGAGTTGCTGCGGATCGAGGGCAACGTGCTGCACATCCGCGGCATCGATGTGCTGGACAACACGCCGCTGATTGACATCAAGCCCTATGTTCCGGACTTCGACGCGTGTCCGAATGCCCGCGCGGGCTGGTACACCGGGCTGCAGCGCTTCGACGCCAAAGCAGACAGCCGCTTTTCCAGCTGACCGTCGGCCGATCAGCGGAAGACCACGGTGATCTTGGCGGCCGGAGCGTGACCCATCAGCACGAGTGTCCCGGTGTCGAGCTCCAGAGTGCCGGCGCCTGCGATCTGCACCCGCCCGTCCTGGATTGCCACGACTTTGCCGTTCCACGTCGCGGACTTGGGCGTGCCGACCGGACCCTTGAAGGCCCACCCGTAGGTCAGTCCGCCCGCCTCAGTGAAGTGCGAGCCTTTCATCACGCCCTCCGCCCCAGGCCACACCCACAGCTCGCGGTCGTCGCCCGAGTCCTGCAGCGTCCGCACGCCCGTGCCCGCCTTGGCGGTGACCACCGCGTCGACCCCCGGGGGCAGCACAGGCAGCAGCGTGCCGCTGGGCACGAACGCCGGGATCTCGGTCAGGGGCGCCTGCACCGTCACCTTGCCGCCCCCCTCCGGGATCTGGATCGCCGCGCCGCCCAACAGCGGGTACCAGTCGCCTTGCGGCAGCTCGACCTCACGGCTGGTCGCTCCCTTGGTCACGACCGGTGCCACGACGATGCGGTCGCCCAGCAGGTACTGGTCCGTGCGCGTCCAGCCCGGCACAAAGGTCGGCCAGCTCAGCGCCAGCGGCCGCATCAGGGGCAGCCCTGTGTCGGCGGCGACTTTGGCCATGCCGTACAGGTACGGAAACAGCTGCGCGTGCAACGCGGCCCACCGCTGGAAGTGCGCGGTGGTCTCTGCGTCCGACTCCCAATTCCAGTTGGCGAACGCGCTCTTGCCGTGGTGTGTGCGCATGACGGGTGACAGCGCCCCCAGCGACGCCCAGCGGAACCAAAGCTCCTTGCTGGTCGGTCCTTCCGCCATCGTCGACATGTAGCCGCCGATGTCGTGGCCGTAGTACGGAAAGCCGGTGACGCCCAGGCCCAGACCGATGGGGATCACGCTGGGCAGGCCGTCGCCCAGCTGGAAGTCGGTCTGCTGGTCGCCCGCCCACACCACGGAGACGAGCGGTTGCGATCCGGGCCAGGCGGATCGGACGAAGAACAGGCGCTCGATCTTGTCCACGGCGTTCTGCTCGTCCAGCACCTGCCGGTTCAGTCGCGCGCAGTCGACCGCATAGCGGTTGTGAACCGCCAGTGGGTCCTCTCCCGATGCCAACACCGCGTCATGCGGCAGCCACTCGCAGAAGTCGGCCATCCAGCCGTCGGCGCCCGCCTCCAAGCCCTTGCGGTACACAGACTTGGCCCATGCGACGGCGGCGGGCGAGGTGGTGTCCAGCAGCGATGCGGGCACGAACTTGGCACCGCCGAACAGGTACGGCTGACCCTTCGCATCGTGGATGGTGTGGCCCAGCTGGACGGCCTCAGCGAACACGTCGGCGTCTTGGGTCAGGAAGGTGTTGTTGTAGGTCAGGAACTTGTATCCCTGATCGTGCAGGTCCTGGGCCAGCTGCGCGAAGTCGGGGTACAGCTTGGTGTCGACGTTCCAGTCCTCGTCCAGCGTGTAGTCGTCGCCTTCCTTGGTGCCGCCGCGCCAGTCCTCGGTCCAGATGACCGACGCCGGAATCTTCAGGTCGCGCAGCTTCTTGGCCACGCGCCGCACGTTCTCTGACCCGTACATGGCATCCACCCAGGGCGCGAACGCAAACGCCGGGGGCAGGGCGGGGCGACCCAGACGCGCGGTCAGACGCTCCACCGCGGTCTCCGGCTCCCCTGCGAAGACGTGCAGGCGCACCGACGGCTCCCACGCCTCCAGTGTTACCGCACCCTCGTCGCCGGGAGGGCACAGCGAGAACACGGCCCGGCTGTCGGTCTCGAGCCACACCGCAGCGCTGCGGCTGGACAGGTAGATGGGCATGGGCGTGTGGGTCGAGTGCCGGCGCCCCTTCAGCATCCAGTCGCCGGTGAACGCGTCCGTGTCGGCCTTGCTGATGCCGTCCTCCTGCACCCACAGCGGCACCACCTGTCCGCGGTGGTCGACGTCGAAGCTCTGACCGCCCAGGCCCAGGAAGTGCTCGTTGGGCAGGCACTTGGCACGGATCGATGCGCGGTTCATGCCGGCGGCCGTGCCCTTCAACCGCACGATCACTTCGCCCGGACTCCCTTCGGTCACCTCGCCGGAGCCCAGCGCCGACCCGTCGGCCGACAGCAGGTCGAAGTCCACGCCGTCACTGCGCTTCACCACCTTGGCCAGCCGCGCGATCGGGGTCCACGCGGTGGGGCTGGTCTCCTCGATCTTGAAGGCACCGAAACTGAAGGCGAAGCTGGCCTTCCCCGCGCCAAACGACCCCGCGTCAAGGCCGTCCCACAGCAGGTTTTGCTGCGCGTCGCGGATGCGGACGCGCGCGGGATCGGACTCGACCCGGATCTGCACGCCACCCGCCAACGTCATTTCGACGATGCCGGGGGTACTGGTCGGCGGGGTGTCGCCGCAGCCCTCGCAGGAGTCGTCGCAACCCAAGGCGGGCAGGACGGCGGCCAACAAAGCCAACACCCACGGGAGGATACGAGTGTTCATGAGGCTCCCCGTGGCGGTCAGGTGCTGAGGCGACGCGGCGCTAACGCACGGTCACTGGCCGAAGCCGAGCACGAAGGTCGGTGTGACCTGGCTCGCCCCGGTGGTGCCGTCGCCCATCTGACCCACGTCGTTGTGGCCCCAACACTGTACCTTGGGGCCTTGAACCAGCGCGCAGGTGTGGGAGGCGCCTGCCGTCACCGCCGTGACCCCCGCGCCCAGCTGGTCCACCTGAACCGGCGTCGTCTGGTTGGCGCTTGCAGAGCCGTTGCCGGTCTGTCCGTAGCCGTTGGCACCCCAACAGGTCACCGCGCCCGACTTCAGGATCGCGCAGGTATGCAGGCCCTGACCGGTGGCCAAGCTGTCCACGCCAGCGGCAAGGGTTGCCACCGCGACAGGCTTGGTCTTGCCTGTGGTCGAGC
>JBMOIG010000094.1:0-18307 GCA_049317445.1 Myxococcota bacterium
TGCACCCGCAGTACATGGCGCCGTTCGACCCCGAATTTCGCGTGGAAGGCGACTTTGAGGTGCTGACCACCCACGCGCTGATGCCCCGCGTGCACGCCAGAACGCTGCTGCAGTCCCTGCGCAAGGGCGGGTCGGCCGCTCCTCCCGGCAGAGGGTCCTCTCAGGTTCCCGCGGCTCAGGGTCCGGTCGGCCAGTTTCGCAAGGCCCTTGCCGCCAAGGCTCGCGAGCTGCGACCAGCCATCGAGAAGTCCCTGTCGCTGCTGGAATTCCCGGATGTGTGGATGGGCTGGGGACCGTTTGCCCGTCGCGCCGTGCGCGGGCGGAAGTTCGACGTAGTGCTGGGGACGATGCCGCCGTTCTCGACCGCGCCCATCGCCCGCCGCATCGCCCGCGACGTGGGTGCCAAGCTCGTGCTCGATTACCGCGACCCTTGGTGCGAGATCCTGTCGCTGAGCACGCCGAACCCCAAGGTGGCCGGTCTGGACCAGCACCGCCGCCACCGCGAACTCGAAGATGCGTGTCTGGCGGCGGCGGACCTTGTCATCGGCGTCACGCCGACGATCTGCGAGTGGTTGCGGCTGCGCTGCCGGTGTGAGGTCGCTCTGGTCACCAACGCCTTTGCTTCGCCAGAGCGCCCGCCCGCTCCCCCCGATGCTGCACGGCGACCCCAGCGGTTGGTTTACGCCGGGTCGCTTGCCTATGGCCGCGACTTGACGCCGATTCTGCTCGCGATGGCTCAGCTGCGGCCGGCATTCGGCCCCGGCGACCTGCGCCTCGAGCACGCCGGTCCTCACGGTCGGGTGCTGCGCGAACAGGCGGTGGCGCTGGGCGTGGACGACGCGGTGGACGACTTGGGAGAGGTGTCGTCGGCGCGAGCGCTGCAGATGCTGGACGGAGCACTCGCCGGCGTCGTGCTGGTGCCGCCGGTCGTCGAGTACGGCTACCCAGGGAAGATCTTCGAGATCTTGGGGCGTGGCCGTCCTTTGCTGTTGGTCGCGCGTCAAGGCTCGGACTCGGCGCGGTTGGTCGACCGCCATCAGCTAGGCTGGACGCACGATGCGGCCGACGTGGACGGTTTGGCCGCCACCTTACGCCGTGCGCTGGCTGGCGAGGCGCCGGTGCCCCAAGATCTGGACCAGCTGCAGGCGGACACGGTGATGGCGGACATGCAGCGGCGGCTGTCGGCGCTGGTCGGCTAGGGTCGGCGGCAACCTTGGACGATTACAGCTCGATTCGCACCTGAGCGCGCGGGTCTCCCACCGCTTCCAGTGTCGCGCGTCGGCCTTCGAGCTTCAGGCGTTCGTCGATGTCGGCCGGCAGCTCGATGCGCGCCTCACCCGACTCGTTGGCCTGCGCCTCCAGCTGCGAGCCGTCCGAGAGCGTCAGCCGTACCTGTCCCGCTGCCGCCGGCTTGCGCGCGCACACGAAGGCGGCGCCACGCTTCTGCATCTCGCGTTCGCCCAACGGCGTCTCATGGACACCCAGACTGAGCTGCTGCCAAGCCGCGCCCGCAAGCAGCGCCACCCCTACCGCGGTGATGCCGCCAGAGTAGGCCCACCCGGAGGCTTGCGGCACGCTCAACTCGCCATCGACTTCCTGCGTGGGCTTGGCGAACGCCGTGTAGGCCAGCAGCCCCGAGCCGGTCGCCGTCAGCAGGCCTCCGAACAGCCACTCGACCGTCAGCGAGTTGCCGACGGCGGTTCGCTCTGTGATGCGCACGCCGTCGGCGCGCTGCAGCTGCTCGATGGCGCACCAGTCCACGACCTCGACCTTGGCAAGCACGACGGGTCCCTGCCGCTCGCCCTGTACGGCCAGACCGGGCCCGAGCGGCACGCGGTGGGTGCGCGGCGCCTCCAATGGGTTGGCGCGAACCCGCGACGTCTGCTCAATGGCGGCGCAGCCCGGCACGACCCCGGTCAACAGGCAGGCGATCAGTCCAACGCCGCTCGCGCGCTTCAGAAAACCGACCAGGCGTGAACAGCGGTTCATGTGCCCTCCGGCACGGCCAGTGCCTCGATGCGTGCCGGGCGCAGGGCGTGGTCGGCCAGTACCAGCGCAACGGCTGCCTCGACGATGGCGACGGCACGCGGCAACACACACGGGTCGTGGCGGCCCGTCACCGTTGTCGCTTGAGGCGGTCCTTCGGGGCCAATCGCCTGTTGCGGCTGCGGGATGGTGGCGACGGGCTTGAACGCAACATCGACGACCAGCGGCATTCCGGTCGAGATCCCGCCGAGCAGACCGCCCGCGTGGTTGGTGGCCATGCCGACAGCGCCGGAATTCTGCCGTACGAACGGATCGTTGTGCTGGCTGCCCCGCATCGACGCGGCGGCAAATCCGCTGCCGAAGGCGACGCCCTTGACGGCCGGCAGCGACCCCAGCGCGTGCGCCAGGCTGCCCGACAGCTTGTCGAACACGGGGTCCCCCCAGCCCGCCGGCACACCAAACACCACGCAGCGGATGACGCCGCCCAAGCTGTCGCGGTCGCGCCGGGCGTCGTCCAGTGCCGCGAGCATCCGGTCGCTCGCCGCCGCATCGGGGCAGCGCACCGGACTCGCATCGACCTGCTCACGCGTCAGCGTCCACGGGTCGATCGCGTGGTCTAGCTGCTCGGATCGCTGAACCGTCAGCTCCGACGGATCCGGCGAGTCGGCGGTCACCGGCCCCATTTGCTGCACCCACGCCACGATCCGCACGGGAGGTCGCCGACTCGCCGTCGCCAGCGCTTCCAGCACAGCCTCTGCCACCGCTCCCGCCGCGACGCGCCCGACGGTCTCTCTGGCGCTGGCCCGACCGCCACCCCGAGGGTCTCGATGTCCATAGCGGGCGTGCCAGGTGAAGTCGGCGTGGCCCGGCCGAAACACATCGGCCAACCCTTCGTAGTCTTGAGACTTTGCGTCCGTGTTCTCAACCATCACCGCGATCGGCGTGCCCAGTGTCCGGCCCTGGTAGACACCGCTCAGGATGCGCGGTTCATCGGCTTCCGCGCGTGCGGACGTGTGCGGTCCTTGCCCCGGGCGTCGCCGCGCCAGCCAAGCAGAGATTCGCGAGGCAGCCAGCGGGACGCCCGCCGGGCAACCGTCGACCACGCAGCCCACCGCCACCCCGTGGGACTCGCCAAACGTGGTTACCCGCAACGCGTGTCCGAAGCTCGAGCCCGGCATATCTCCCTCCTCGCACCCAGCAGTCAGTACAGCTTCTCGAGTCGTGCGCCGCCGTAGTAGTGGCCCAGAATTTCCCTGAAGTCTTGCCCGGCCTTGGCCCGCCCCACCGCACCTGTCTGGCACATGCCGACGCCGTGGCCGAAGCCAGCTCCCCGGAACGTCCATTCCCGCGGCAGGCCATCGGGTCCTGGCGCACCAGCCTGGACCAGGAACAGCGACGACCGCAAGCCGGCGGGGCCCGCAGAGCCTCCCAGAGCCTTGCGAATCCGCAGCTCGCCGTCCAGCGCGACCGTCTTGCCGTCGTCCATGTCCAGCGCCACCCGGATCGCCCGTCCCGATACCCCGCGCTGCAACACGCGAATCGCCCGGACGTGGCCTGCGATGCTCTGGTCGGCCAGCGACCGACCCAGCTCTGCGGCGGTCCGCACGACTGTCCACCGCAGCGCGGCGGCATTCTCGCCTGCCCTCGCCGCCCAGCTGGCGTCCGGCGCTTGAATCAGCGCGGCCACCGCCCGCTCCGTCGCACCGTTCTGCAGCGGGTCTGCGACGTTCGGGGGCAAGTCGGCGCGGCCGCGCAGCTCTAGCTGGGGCAGACCGGGCCAGACGAGCTCATTGTGCTCGGTGTGGCCGCCGCTGACCGCGTGGTAGTAGGCGTCGAGCAGCCGTCCGTCCTGACCGATCAGCACCACGCCGCGCGTCGCGGCAACCGCTTGCTCGATCTCAGGACTGACCCGTTCAACCCCTCGATAAGCCTGACAATGCACCTGATTGCACAGCGCGTAGGGGTCTGACGCGTGGCGCCTTCCCAGCTTGGCCAGCATGTCGGTGCGGGCAGCGACGGCCTGAGCGCGCATGGCCTCCGGGGGCGCGTCGCGGAAGATCTCAGCGGCCACGACGCCCTGCAGGATCCGCTCGACCTCTGCCTCGTTGACCACCTCGAGCCCCCCGCGCGGCCCTGGCACGACGTACACGCGTCCGGGAAGCGAGAGCTGGGTCTTGTGGCCGTTGCGCGTGCCGGCGACCAGCAACAGCGACTGCCGGTTTTGCGGCGCGTCGGCCTCGAGCCAAACGGCATCGGCCACGCGGGCTTCGGTCGCCCCGCTGCGCACACGCAGGGTTCCCGAGGGAGGCCGGCCGACCACCGACTGCACCGTCAGCTCGGCCGCGAACTTGCGTCCCAATTCCATCGCTTGGTCTCGTGCTTCACCTTCGGTCGCGAACACCTCTCGAAGACACAGCAATGTTCGCCGCGTGTCCAGCGTCCGGTTGCTCAGGCTGAAGGTGGTGCCGCTGCCCACTGCCTCGACCGCGACGCCTCGTCCCTGCCACAGCGCGCGCAGGCGACGCAGCGACTCGAGGTCGTTTGCCGCTGCTTGGGCGAGCACGACGTGGTGCTCCGAGGTCCCCACCGCTGTGTTCAGCCCCTCAATCCGCACCGTGCGACCTGCAGGTACCCTCAGCACCAGCGGGCCATCGACGCCGGCAAGCACACGCAGCCCCTGCGGCGCCGACACCGCGACTTCGCCCTGCCGCTCCAGCACCGACATCGGCAGCAGAGGACTGCCCGACTCATCCAGGTGCACATCGGTTCGGTACAGCGACGCCGCGCGATCGGCAGGTCCCAGCGGAACGGCCCAAGTGGGTGCGCCGGGGCTCGCCAGCAGCGCGCACGTCACGGCACACGCCAACCATGTCCCGGGCGTGCGGGGATTGGGGCGGCGAGAGGCGGCGATCGGCAGCGTGTGGGGCATGACCAGCAGGTCGCGGGAAGGGGGCACGCGCGTGGGCGGGCAGAGGTGCGGCGGAGGGTGCGCGTCCCGGTCGATCTATGCAAGTCAGCCCTAGTCAAGCATACTCCGCGCGGGCATTGCCCCCCTTGGGCGTCTTTCCCCCGCCACGGAAGTTCGATGGCCTCAGTCCACCAACGCTACCGCATCTTGTCGAAGCTCGACGCGGGCGGCATGGCGGAGATCTACCGCGGGGTGGCCATTTCCATCGAGGGCTTTGAGAAGCCCGTCGCGATCAAGCGCATCCTGCCGTCGCTGTGCCAAAACCAGAAGTTCGTCACGATGTTCCTGGACGAGGCGCGGCTGTCCATGCAGCTGAATCACGCCAACATCGTGCAGATCTTCGATCTGGGTCAGGTGGGCGACACCTACTTCGTCGCGATGGAGATGGTCGAGGGCGCCAACCTGCGCCGCGTGATGCAGCGCTCCGTCGACCTTGGGTTGCACATTCCGGTGCCGATCGGCTGCTTCCTGATCATGGAGACGGCCAAGGCCCTTGCTTACGCCCACGAGAAGACCGGCCCGAACGACCAGCCTTTGGGTATCGTCCACCGCGACGTGTCGCCGCCAAACGTGCTGCTGTCGCGTCAGGGCGAGGTCAAGCTGACGGACTTCGGTCTGGCGCGTGCGGCCACCAATGCTCAAGTGACCGATCAGGGTGTGGTGAAGGGCAAGTATGCGTACCTGTCGCCCGAAGCCGCCGACGGCAAGCCGGTCGACCCTCGTGCGGACATCTACTCCTGCGGCATCATCCTGTGGGAGCTGCTGTGCGGCCGTCGCCTGTTCGCCGGAAAGAGCGACCCGGACACCGTCGAGTTGGTGCGGCAGGGCGTCATTCCCAAGCCCAGCTCGGTTCGGCCCGAGGTCGACGAGGAACTCGAGCGGATCGTGCTGCGCGCGTTGGCCAAGAACGTCAAGCGCCGCTACCAGAGCGCCCGCGAGCTGGAGCAGGACCTCGCCGCCTACCTCTTCAAGAACAACCTGCGCGTCACCGGCAACGATCTCGCGGCCTTCCTGCGCCTGACCGCCGGCGAGGGTCAGCTGGGTGAGTCTCAGGTCGACATCGGCGCGTTGTTGCGAGCGGAGCTGGACGAGCTGGCACGGGTTGGCCGTCTGGACATGACGTTGGGGCAGGTGCCGCTGAAGCCGAGCGATCTGCAAGCGCAAAGCACGTCGACGCTGGGGGTGGCGGGACTGCTCGAACGCCTGAACGAGGTGCCGCTCGACGATCTGGCCGATGACGCCAGCATGACGGTCAGTCTGGCCGAGCGGCTCGAGGGTCTGGTCGAAGCGTCGAAATCGGGGTCGAAGACGGTCGGCAAGCCGCTGCGGCTGCGGCGATGGGCCTATGCAGCTGCCGCGGCTGCGGTGGTCCTGCTCGTGGCCGTCGCCGTCTGGATCAGGGGCTGACGATTGAGGGTAACTTTCTGTAAGTGTTGAAGTTTTTCGTGTACACCACGAACATCATCGAACGCTCACGGACATCGGCCGCGCGAAGTGTCTAACTGATGGGGAAATGGTTCCCGCGTGATCTTCCTTGTTCCGTGATACCGAGGTGGGCGTGCCGCTCGAAGCCAAGCAAGACGACCTGAGGCAGAAGACGCCGCGGACCCTGCGAGACGACTCGTGGATCCGACGCTCGTCGCGATGGGCTTCTCGTTCGTGCCTCGCTCTCGCGGTCCTCGTGGCTGTGCTGTGGCAGGGCGGTGTGTCTCTGGCGGCCGTCGCGTTGGTGGGCGCGCTGGTCACGGGGTCGTGGCTGTTTGCCTTCCCGGCAACGCCGCACAAGCCGCCGCGCTTGAGATTTGCCCTGCCTTGGCTCGGGTTGGGGGCGGTGACGGCGCTACAGGTCATTCCCTTGCCCCGAAGTCTGGTGGCATGGCTGCACCCGCGGGCGGTCGAGATCATCGACGCCGGTCACCGCGCGATGGGCCTCACCGTGCCGGATTTCATGCCGATTGCCCTTGCACCCAGCGATGCGGCCTTGCAGGCGGCGCTGTTCCTGATCGCTGGAGTGGCTGGTGCGGTTGGATCGGTCGTCCTGATGGGTTCCGGCGGCCGCGAGTCGGTCGACCGGCTATCCACCGGCATCCTCGGCCTCGGGCTCTTGAGTTCCTTGTGCTGGGTCAGTTCGCACGAACCGGCACTGACGGAGCTCTTGGGCGTGACCCTGTCTGAGGGACTCGGGAAGGTCGCCTTCGTGAACCCCAACCATCAAGCAGGGCTTGCGAACGTCGCGCTGGCACTGCTGCTCGGCCGCACGGTGCAGGCTCCGACCCTTGGCCTGCAGATGCTCTACGGCATCCTCGCGATGGGGCTTGGAGTGATCGTCCTGGTTATCGCGTCGCGCGGCGGCATCGTCGTGTTGGGCGTCATTCTCGCCCTGACCGCGCTGGCGCTGCCGCAGCCCGCACCCGGCACCCGCCGTGACCCGCGCGAGGAGTGGCTTCGACAGCGCCAGACCGTTGCGGCCGGCGGGTTGGTCGTCCTGTTGCTTGCTACGCTCGTCGCAATGCCGATCTTGGAACGCGAATTCAGTCAGTCGCCGGAACTGCACGCAGAGCCCAAGATCCAAAGCATCATGCACCTGCCCGACTTGGTCGCTGGCAGCTTCATGTTCGGCATGGCACCGGGCAGCCTGCCCGTGGTCGCCGGCCAGAATGCTGAGTTTGGCCCTGTGCGCTTCGAGTTTGCCGAGAACTTGATCGTGCAGCGGATCATCGACCAGGGCGTGTTCTTGGGGCCTCTCTTTCTGATCGTGCTGCTGTGGATCGTTTGGGGCATGGTGCGCCGACGGCAGGGCGTCCCGGAGGCGCCGGCTCTTCTCATCGCCGTTATCGCATTCCTGATGTCCAATCTGGTCGACTTCTCCAGCGAGATTGCCGGAGGTCTGCTCGTCGCCATTGCGCTCGCCACCTCGCTGGAGCGCATGCTGCCGTATCCGGGACAGATGCCGTCCCGTCCCGACCGCGCCAAGCACCGTATGCACCGACGGGTGCTCGTGGCTGGCGGCCTTGGCCTCGCAACCGCGGCAGCGATGCTGCTGGTAGCTCGGCAGGGCATGACACGGGATACACCGGAGCGATTGCAGGGGCTCAAGCCTGCGGCGATGGCCTTGGAGATAGGCCAACATTACGCGCATCACCACCACGCCTTCTACCTGCTCGCCCGCGCTGCGCTGCTTGAGGGGGACCACAAGACGGCCCATGCGGCGCTCGACCGCGCCGTCGCCCTGCGCCCAGATAGTCGGCACGCCCGGTTGTTCCGTCTGGCACTGTTCCTCGGCATCGGCCAGCCCCAAGCCGCCGTTGCCGACATGGTGTGGCTGCTCGACCACGGCCTCGGGACGAGCGGCGACCCAACCACCCGCGCGCTGATGCTGTGTGCCGATTACCGGGGCGGAGACGAGGTCCTCCTGCAGGCGGTGCTGCAACGGCCTGAGAAGAGCCTGAGCGTGGGACAGTTCCTTCAGAATCAGCGGCCAGCGCTGGTCGAGACCATCGCGCTTGCCTTGCGCAAGAAGTATCCGCAACGGCGCTACGGCATCGAGGTTGTGCGCGGCCGCATCTACGTCAAGCGCGGCAACTTCGAGCCGGCGCGCCAGATCGCGCTGAAGTTGCTGTCCGACGAGTCCACACGGCTCGACGGCTATTCTCTGGAGGGCACGATCCAGGGCCACAGCGGCCACCCCGACATCGCCTATCACATGTTCCGCGAGGTGTGTGAGCAGACGCCTGGCGACGTGGAGTCCTGCATGTTCGCGGTCGAGGCCATTTTGTCAGCAAACAAGCCTCAGGACGCCATCGACTTTCTGACCAGTGTCCAGGGACGCTTAAACGGCGGCCCGGAAAACGCAGCGTTCTTCTGGGCTTCCATGGCCCGGGCCCAGATTCAGCTCGAGCGAAACGCCGATGCACTCGTCTCCGCCGGGTTGGCACAGGGACTCGCCGGCGAGAAGAACAACGAAGTGGCCGTCCTGTTGGCCGAGTGCAACCTGAAGATGAGTCAGGTGCGCGAAGCCCGAGAACTGCTCGACGCCGTGCTGCGGCGCTCTCCCAACCATCCTGACGCGCTGCGGCTCCGGGCGGAGATCGAGCAGGCCGCTGGCCCCCTGAAGCCGTGAAGTCCGGCGCACCGGGGGCGGGAATACGCGACGGCGTCGGCTCCGTTGACACCGAAGGGCGTTCGCCATTAGCTTGAGGGCGGGCTGACGCGGCGCGTCATCGACGGGGGTCGCGGCCCATCCCGAGCAGACGATGCAAGCCTTCGCCGTGCGACCTTCGCGCGGCAGTCCAACGGCCGACCCTCGGCCATAGGAGCGAGTACTGATGAAGATCCTCGTGTCCGCCAAGCGCGTCAGCGATCCCAACGCCAGGCTGAACATCAGCCGCGACGGCAAGTGGATCGAAGGCGATGTCGAGTACATCCTGAATCCCTTCTGCGAAAACGCGATCGAGTGTGCGTTGCAGCTCGCCGAGGCCCATGACGGTACCGAGACGGTTGCGGTCGGCATCGGCGACGACGAGACGGCCCGCTTCATCCGCCAAGGGGCGCTGGCCCGCGGCGTCGACCGGGGCATCCTCGTCGAGGCTGATGAGGCTGTGATCGACTCGGACGTCATCGCCCGGATCTATCAGGGACTGTGCGAGCGTGAGCGCCCCGACATCCTTTTGCTGGGCAAGCAGGCCATCGACGGTGATTCGAATCAGGTGGGTCAGCTTGTGGCGGAGTATCTGGGCTGGCCGCAAGCGACGTTCGCCTCCAAGGTCGAGATCCAGGGCGACGAGGTCATCGTGCAGCGTGAGGTCGACGGCGGCCTGGAGACCATCGCTTTGACGATGCCCTGCGTGATTACGGCCGACCTGCGCCTGAACGAGCCGCGCTATGCGTCGCTGGCGGGCATCATGAAGGCCAAGAAGAAGCCGTTGGACGAGTTGGAGATGGACGATCTGGACCTCGACAGCGCGGACCCCAAGGTTCGCGTCGTCGCGATGTCGACGCCGGCCGGCCGCAAGGCGGGCGTCATGGTCAAGACCGTCGACGAGCTGGTCCACAAGCTGAAGACCGAAGCGCGCGTGGTGTGATCGGACCCGGTGCCGCCTACGTCGACGGACGGACAGGGGCCGGCATCCGAACGCATGGAAGGAGCTGAACTCATGAGCAAGATTCTGGTGTTGGCCGAGCATGACAAGGGCACGGTCAAGAAGCTCACCCTGAACACGCTGCTGTTTGCGCGCCAACTCGCCCAGAAGACGGGTGGCAGCGTCGACATCGCTGTGCTCGGTCACGGCGTCGGCCCGGTCGCAGAGGCGTTGCGTGGCTTTGGCGCGGGGACCATCCACGTCGCGGACCACGCCGACCTCGCCTATCCGCTGGCGGGACCGTACGCCAAGGTGCTGGCCGACTTGGCCAAGTCGACGGGAGCCAAGGTCGTCGCCGCGACAGCCTCGTCGCTGGGCAAGGACGTGCTGCCGCGCGTGGCCGCCCGCTTGGGCGCCGGCATGGCAAGCGATGTCGTCGCGCTTGTGGATACCAAGGAAGGGACGGCCTATCGGCGACCGGTTTGGGCGGGCAGCCTGCTTGCCGACGTCGTCATCGATTCGCCCGTTCACGTCGTGTCGGTGCGCTCGTCCGCCTTCGATGCCGCGGAGGCCGTTGGTGGCGCCTCGCCGGTGCGAGCGTTTGCCGCGCAGCCCGATCTGGCCAAGGCCCGGGTCCGCTTCGTGAAATTCGACGGCGTGCAGTCCACCCGCCCCGATCTGGCCGAGGCGACGGTGGTGGTGGCCGGCGGTCGTGGTCTGAAGCCCGAGAAGGGCGGTTTTGGCGTCATCGAGCCCTTGGCCGACCTGTTGGGCGGCGCCATCGGCGCGTCGCGCGCGGCGGTTGACGACGGTTACTGCCCCAACGACTACCAGATCGGCCAGACGGGCAAGGTGGTTGCGCCGCAGCTGTACTTCGCGATTGCGATCTCGGGTGCCGTGCAGCACTTGGCGGGCATGAAGAACTCCAAGGTCATCGTCGCCATCAACACCCGCGAGGACGAGCCCATCTTCAAGGTCGCCGACTACGGACTGGTCGCCGACGCATTCGTCGCCGTGCCGGAGCTCGTCGAGAAGCTCAAGGCGATCAAGAGCTAGGCGACCCCCGCCCCGATGAATCTGAACGACACCATCGTCGCTGCCGCTACCGCACCCATGCCGGCGGGCGTGGCGGTTGTGCGTGTGTCGGGTTCCCTCGCGGTTTCGATGGCCTGTGCCTTGACCGGCCGCTTGCCGGTCGATTTCCCGTCCGGGCTTCTGCGATTCGGTCCGCTGCGCTGGGAGGATCGGCTGCTCGATCGGGGCTATGCCGTCGTCTTCCGCGCGCCGCGTTCGTTCACCGGCGAGGACGTCGCAGAGTTTCACGTGCACGGGTCGCTGGCGGTTGTCGATGCCGTAGTAGAGGTCGCGTGCCGCTTGGGTGCCCGTCTTGCCCAACCCGGTGAGTTCACTTATCGCGCACTCGAATACGGCAAGCTGGACCTCGTGCAGGCAGAGGCCTTGGCCGATCTGGTCTCGGCCCGCAGCGAAACCGCCCGGCAGGCGGCGCTGGACCATCTGGACGGGCAATTGAGCCGCCGTTTGCAGGACCTGCGCACCCCGTTGCTCGAGCTGTTGGCAGAGGTGGAAGCACACCTGGACTTCCCGGTCGAGACAGGCGACGCGGCACCCGACGACGCGGCGTGGACGGCTCGGGTCTTGCAGCTTGCCGATCAAGTGGCGCAACTGCGGGCGACGGCGCGTGCCGGGCGGGTGCGGTTGCATGGGGCGCGCGTGGTGCTGTTCGGTGCCCCGAACGCTGGTAAGTCTACGTTATTCAATGCCTTGATCGGCATCGATCGGGCGCTGGTCGACCCCCGGCCCGGCACCACCCGCGACACGTTGGAAGTCACGACGGCCCCCGACGGCGTGCTGCTGACCTGGGTCGACACGGCGGGCGTGCACGACACTCAGGACCCGGTCGAGCGTGAGGGAACGCGTCGCGCGCAGGCTGAGGTCGCGCATGCCGATGTCGTGCTGTGGGTGCAGGACCAGAGTTCCGCCCCGGCACTGCTGCCGACGCCGCAGGAACTGGCCGTGGTCGAGCCGCCGCTTGTCCTACGGGTGCGCGCCCAAGCCGACAAGCCGACCCATCCCGCGTTTTCGCAAAATGACGAGTGTTTGCAGGATTTTGTGGTGTCCGCCCGGAGTGGGCTGGGCCTCCGGGCGCTTCGGGATGCCGTCGTGGCGGCGGTGCGTGGGCTGCAGGCGGAGGGGCCGGGAACGGCGGGGGTGGCCATTGCGCGTCAGCGTCACGCCTTGGCGCTGGACCAAGCCCGCGAGGCGCTGGAGCGGGCCGCGGCGGCCTTGCCGTCCCGAAGTCCGCTGGAGCTCGCCGCTGCCGACCTGCGCGACGCCGCGGACGCGCTGGACGAGCTGGTGGGCACCGTGCGCAGCGACGACGTGCTGGGCCAGGTGTTCTCCACATTCTGCATTGGCAAGTAGGCGGTCAGAGCCAAGAGGCGACAGCGATGCGGTAGCGAGCGAAGTCCAGCTCGATGCGGGCCAGGTCCTCGCAGATGGCCGCGAGCTGACCGTCGCGGGCGTGCAACCACAGGCCATCGGCCGTGCTCGCCATCGCCTGTGCACCCAGGTTCGCGGCCGCACCCTTCAGCGTATGGGCTTGGCGGGAGATCTCAGGGGCGTCGCCGGTGGCTACCGCGTGTCGCAACAGCACCAGACGCTCGGCGGCGTCGGTCAGGAACAGCGGCAGCACGCTGCGGAACATGTCTTCGTCATCCAGCATCCTCGCCATCGTTCCCGGCAGGTCGAAGTCGACGGCGGCGGGATTGGGGGACAGCTGGGTCATGGGGAGGGTTCTCCGGCATCAGCAGCGGGGAGGGAGGCGTCCCGTGGCGTTGGGGTCAAGTCACCAGCGTAGTCACGCCGGGTGACGCGAACAAGAGACATACGGGCCCATCGCGAAAAAAGCCAACGAAAAATGCTGGTTTGCGCGACCTTGGCCGGTCACTTCGCGGTTCAGCGTGTTGGGTGGGGGGCGGTCAGCGCCACAGGGTCCAGTCGGTCCGCGACAGTTCCAGATCTCGAACCGGCGGCTCTGCGGTGCCGGCCAGCAAAGAGTCGACCTGATCCAGCACAAGATTCAGCACTTCCGGTGTTGCGACCGAGTGCAGGCGCACCGAGGCGTCCGCCGTCTCGACCATCGCCGTGGCCCCGATGGCGCAGCCGGACAGGCAGGACACGGGCGAGACGACCAACTCCCGTCCGTTCCGCTTGGCCCAAGCGTTGGCGGCGGCCATCATCGGGCGCAGCGGCGTGCAGGGCTGTGCGCCTTTGCCCTTCCTTCGGCAAGTGCCGCAGAGCTGTAGAGAGACGGTCGTCATCCGAACACCCCGCGCACGAGCTCTGCCAACTCGGCGCGGATGGTGCGGAATTCGGGCGCCACCGCAATCGCCCGGTCGGGGTCCTTCAGGCCGTGGCCCGTCAATACGCAGACGATGCGCTCGTCCTTGCGGAACGGTTCCAACTGGTTGCGTTGCAGAATGCCGGCAAACGACGCGGCAGATGCCGGCTCGCAGAACACACCTTCGACCCGCGCCAGCAGCTGCCACGCGGCCAGGATCTGGTCGTCGGTCACCGCTTCGATGCGTCCGCCCGACTCGTCTCGCGCGGCAAGAGCCTGCTTCCAGCTGGCGGGGTTGCCGATGCGGATGGCGGTGGCCACCGTTTCGGGGTGCTCGACGGTATGGCCCAGCACGATGGGGGCGCTGCCAGCGGCTTGAAAGCCTTGCATCTTGGGAAGTTGCGTGCTGCGACCGGCCTGCAGATAGCGCTGGAAGCCCAGCCAATACGCCGTGATGTTGCCGGCGTTGCCGACGGGGATCGCCAGGTGATCGGGGGCGTCGCCCAGCTCGTCGCAGATCTCGAACGCGGCGGTCGTCTGGCCCTCGATACGGAACGGATTTACAGAGTTCACCAGCTCGATCGGGTACTGCTGGCTCAGCTGCCGCGCCAGTTCCAAAGCCTCATCGAAATTGCCGTCGACCGCCAGCACCTCGGCGCCGTGGATGATCGCCTGGCTCAATTTCCCCAGCGCGACCTTGCCCTTGGGCAGCAGCACCACGGCCCGCATGCCCGCCCGTGCCGCGTAGGCCGCTGCCGACGCCGACGTGTTGCCGGTCGACGCACACAGCACTGCCTTGGCCCCCTGCTCGGCGGCCTTCGAGATGGCCATCGTCATGCCGCGATCCTTGAAGGATCCCGTGGGGTTCAGACCCTCGAACTTCACCCAAACCCGTGCGGCGATGCCCAGCTGGGCGCACAGGCGGGGGATCGGCAGCAGCGGTGTGTCGCCCTCGTGCAGCGTGATGATGGGCGTACGGTCGGTGACGGGAAGGAACTCTCGGTACTTGCGCAACAATCCCTGCGTCATGCTTCCTCGCTCCCTTCCACGCGAATCACTTGGGCGATGCGCTCGACTTGCGGCAGGCCCGCGACTTCCTCAAGTGCGGCAAGCAGCTGCCGCTCGACCGCCTGATGCGTCACGAACAGCAGGTCCACCGGTGCGTCGCGGCGACCCTTCTGGATCATCGACGCGACGCTGACCTGGTGACGGCCCAGCACGGTTGCGATGGCACCCAGCACGCCCGGTTGGTCGGCGACCTGAATCGCCAGGTAATACCGCGACGTCACCTCCGTCATCGGAAGCACTGCAAGTCTTCGAGAAGGCATCGGAATCCGCCCCGACACCCCGCGCCGCAGATCCTGGGCCGCGTCCACGATGTCGGCCAGCACTGCGCTGGCGGTCGGCATCCGCCCCGCGCCGCGTCCGTAGAACATCAGGTCGCCTACCGCATCCCCGTGCACGAACACGGCATTGTAGGCCCCGTGGACGGCGGCCAGCGGATGGTCGGCCGGGATCATCGTCGGGTGCACCCGCAGTTCGACCTGACCGTCGCGGTCCTTGGCGATAGCCAGCAGCTTGATCACATGGCCCAGATCGGCCGCCGCCTGGATGTCGGTGGGCGTCAGGTGGCCGATGCCGGCGCGGTAGACGTCGTCCGACGCAAATTCCGCGCCAAAGGCCAGACCGGCCAGAATCGCCAGTTTGCTGGCCGCGTCGTCGCCGTCCACGTCTGCCGCCGGATTCGCCTCGGCATAGCCCAGGTCCTGCGCCTGCTTCAGCGCCTCGGCAAACCCGACCTTGTCCTGCGTCATGAGCGTCAGGATGAAGTTCGTGGTGCCGTTGACGATGCCGTACAGCGCCTGCACGCGGTTGCCCGACAGCGACTCGGCCAGCGCCTTGACGATGGGGATGCCGCCCGCGACCGCAGCCTCGCAGTGTAGCCCCGCACCGCCTTGCAGCGCCGCCTCCCGCAGCTCAGCCCCGTGCTTGGCCAGTAGCTCCTTGTTCGCCGTCACGACGTGCACACCGCGCCGCAACGCCTCGCACAGCAGCGTCCGCGCCGGCTCGATGCCGCCCATCACCTCGACCAGAACGTCGATCTCGGGGTCCGCGGCGACCAAGGTCGGGTCGCCGCACAGCAGGTCCGGGTCCAAGTCCACGTCGCGGGGCTTGTCGGGGTCGCGCACGGCCACGCGCCGCAGCTGCAGCGGTCCGCCGGCTCGTTCCGCCAGCAATTCCGCATGGCGTTGAAGCAGTTCGGCGACTCCGGCGCCCACGGTGCCCAGTCCGAGCAGGGCGATCTCCAGGGGGCGCGTCATGGCAGGGCTCCTTGCGGATGCAGGGGCAGACTTGCAGGTCGAGGCGGGAAGGCGCAAAAAGCTGGCCTTGCGTCCACCGCAGCACGCATACTTTGCCCGCAGGTCGACAAGGCGCGCAACAGGACGCCTGCGATCAACCGCCCTGAGCGTAGCGTGCAGGGGCTCGACAAAACGGAGGAAAGCCATGCCGAAGGGTCAAGAGAAAACCGACAAGAACAACAAGCCCAAGCTGACCACCAAGGAGAAGCAGGCCAAGAAGAAGGACAAGAAGACCGCAAAGGGCAGCTCGGCCGCGACGCTGTGACCCTTTCGCGTGTCTTTGTGCTCGGTGCGCTGCTGGCTGTCCTTGTGGGTTGCGGAGCTGGCGGTGCGAGCATGACCGACCCCGCTTGGCAGACCGACCTCGACCGGGACCATCCCTTGGTCGGTCGGATTTGGCATGTGCCGTCGCGTCGTTTCGTTGCGCCCGAAGACATGCTGGCTGATCTGGCCGGCCGCGACTTCGTCTTGCTGGGCGAGAAACACGACCACCCCGACCACCACCAGCTGCAGGCGCTTGTCGTGCTGGAGCTGGCGGTGCGTGGTCGGCGGCCCGCGGTCGGGTTCGAGATGCTCGAGCCGAGCCAGCAGGTGCCGCTCGACACTTTTTTGGCCCGACACCCCACCGACGCAGCGGAGCTGGGTCCCGCCGTCAGCTGGCAGGACAGCAGTTGGCCGGATTGGCAGCTGTATCGCCCCATCGCCCAGGCCGCGCTGGACGCGGGATTGCCGTTGTTTGCCGCGAACTTGCCGGGGGCCGATGCCAAGGCGATCTCGCGCAACGGTCTGGCTGCGCTGGACGCCGAGAGCCGCAAGCGGTTTGCGCTGGACATGCCGTTCGACGCGACCGCCGCGGCTGAGATGGAGCAGGAGGTGCTGGACAGCCACTGCGGCATGCTCCCCAAGCACGCGGCCCCGCCGATGGCGATGGCCCAGCGCGCCCGCGATGCCGCGATGGCCGATGCAATGCTGGCGCACGCAAGTCCGGGTGGCGCCGTGCTGATTACCGGAAACGGTCACGCGCGCAAGGACCGAGGCGTGCCGTGGTGGCTGCGGCAGCGGGGGTCCGGCAAGTCGATCGCGTCGGTGGCCTTCGTCGAGGTGCACGTGGGCCTCGATCCGCAGCATGGCGAGCCGGGGGCCGTTGCCGACTACGTCTGGTACACGCCGCGCTTGGACGACACCGACCCCTGCGCGGAATTCCGCGACCAGCTCGAGAAGATGCGCGGGCGGTAGTGCCCCTGCCTCTCACGCTGCCGATTCCCCCTTCCCGTTGAGCACCTTCCGCCTCGTAAACTCAGGCTGGCCGACCGTTCGCGTTTGGCGCAAGATCGCCGCACCCGGCGACAGGGTCTCGCGCGGGAGAGGTCGCCATGTTCGAGCCGATGCTGGCGAATTCGCTGCTGGAAGCGTGGCGGTCGTTGCGATCTGCGTCGGCAGAGGGGGGGCGCCCCTTCCTGCCCATCGACCCCGAAGACCTGCGGGCGCTGCAGCATCGCGTGGACGTTCCCGCCGCCCTGCTGGGCGTGCTGCGCGAGGGTACGCCGGTCGATCCGATCGCCGTGGGTCCCCACCGACTGCTGCCGACCTGGCACGATGCGAACGAAAGGCTCGAGGGGCGCCCCGCCTGGCCCCGCCACCTGCTGCCGCTGGGCGCCTCGGGCACGGGCGAGGTCGTGCTCGACACGCGCCAAGGTCACATCGGCTGGGTGGATCTTGTGGGCGGCGCGGGGCGAACGCCGGGGATCCCGATGCCGGTGCAGGCGTTGTACCAGGACCCGGTCGCCTTCCTGGACGACCTGCAAGCCTGGGTCGAGGTCGTGCATCCCGAGGACGCCCGCGCCGTGCGGTCATGGCAGGGCTTGCGGCAGGCGGCCTGGGACGCGCTGGAAGGGCGCTTGGGGCCCGGCTGGCACACCCGCGCGCTGTTCGCCGAGGTGCGGACGATGGCCGAGGTGTGGGTGCGGCTGCAGGTCGACTTGCGCCGGAACATCCGCCTGACGTACGCGACGGCGGCCGCGCTGGCCCTGTCGCCCGTGATCGGGGGTTGGGTGGCCGTGCAGACGGGGCTGGTGCCGCCGTGGCAGGGCGCGGTGGCGGGCTTGGGGCTGATCGGCATCGCGCCTGCGTGGCTGTTGGCGCAGTTGCGGGCCGACGGTGCGCGTCTGGGGCGGTTGCTGCGGACATTGCCGCGCGATTGATTCCTGTGTTGTTCTGTGCCGCTACGTGGTCGCGCTTTCGGGGCCATGCGTCCACGGCCGGCTGACGGCCATCGCCCACGTCATCGGCAACATGCGCCAAGCCATCCGGTGCAGGTTCTTGCGCTTGTACTGGCGGATCTGCTGCAGCAGCCAGTCCTGCGGCGTGTCGGGTGAGACGTAGAATTTCGCGTCCCAGCCGTCGTGGTCCGCGCCGATCACGCCCTCAGCCACCGCGCGATCATGAAGCGGCGTGCGGGGTTGGATGCGCCAGCCGACGCTGAAGTCGGTAAACCAGGCGCCGGCGTCCCAGCCGCCCTGCAGCGTCTCGAGCGCCGTCTCGCGCGTCTCGCCCG
>JBMOIG010000095.1:0-17361 GCA_049317445.1 Myxococcota bacterium
TTGCGCGACAGGATCACGTCGTGGCCGCGCATGTCCATCACGCGGAACTGCAGCTTCTGGCCGATCAGGGTCTTGGGGTCCTCGATGCGCCGCGGGTCCATTTGGCCCAGCGGGCAGAAGCCCGTGGTGCCGGCGATCGCGATCTCGTAGCCGCCCTTGTTGACGCCCGACACCACGCCGTCGACCGGCAGGCCGCTCTGGCGAGCTTCCTCGAGCATCGACGCGTTGACGAAGCCCTTGCCCAGCGACCGGGTCACCTCGACGATCCGATTGGCCACCCGCAGCACGTAGCCGTCGACCTTGTCACCGACGCGCAGCATCGCCCGCCCGTCCTTGTCGTGCAGGCCGGCCATGTCCATCAGGCCGTCGCGGCCGCCGCCGACGTCCAGCATCGCGTGCTTCTCGCCCACGTGGATGACGGTGGCGGTGATGCGCTCGCCCGGCTCGAACCGCTTCTGCGCGCGGGCGCCGCCCTTCTCGAACAGGTCCTCGAACTCGTCCATTTCGTTGTGATCGTCGACCATCGGGGGTTCCTCGTGCAGGGGGAGCGGCGGGGCGTCAGGGAATCGGAGCGGGTGCCGCGTTCGGGCTGGGCGCCGCGCCGGGCGGCCTTGTGACAGGACTTGACGCGGCTGGCAAGGCGGAGGGTGCCAAGCGCCTCACCTGCGCCTCTGCGATCGCGAGGTTGTGCAGCAGTCCGGCGGGAGGTTGCGGCAGCAGTGCAACAGCCGCGTGCCACTGCGCGACCGCCTCGCTCCACTTGCCTTGACGGGCCAGTGCGGTGGCAAGGCCGTCGCGCAACCCCGCGTCCTCCGGGTGCAATTCGACGCCCGAGCGGAAGCGCGTCTCGGCCGGCGCCGTCCGGTTGACCTGCAGCAGCAGCACGCCCAGCCGCCGCAGCGTCGCCGGGTCGCCGGGCAGCCGCGACAGCGCTTGGTCCAGCCAGCGGATGGCGTCGTCCTTGCGATCAAGTTTCTCCAACACGTAGGCGAGGTTCTGCATGACCTCGACGTCACTGGGGTCCGTCTTCAGTGCGGCAAGGTAGTGGTCGACCGCTTCGGCCAAGCCCCCTCGCTTGACCAGCAGGTTGGCGAGGTTGTTGTGGCTGCGGGCGTCGTCGACGCGCGCCTGCAGGGCCGCCCGGTACTGCGCCTCAGCCCCTGCGGTATCGCCGCGGTCTGCAAGCGCGACACCGAGGTTGTAGTGGGCGACGGCATTGGGCGTCGTCACCGCGACGGCGCGGGCGAACAGGGTCTCCGAGCTCGCCCAGGTCGGCACCAGCGTCAGCGTCACCGCCGTCCACCCGACCAGCACCGCCGCTCCCGCCCAGCGAGGCCAGGTCGGCGCCAGACCGAAACGTCGCGCCAGCGCGGGGGTTCCCCACGCCAGCACCACGAACAGCCCCACGATCGGCAAGTAGGTGAAGCGGTCGGCGCGCGCGAACTGCCCCAGCTGCACCACGCCCGCGACGGGAACCAGCAGTCCCGCGTACAGCAGCCAGCCAACCGGCACCGCCCGCTCGCGCCGCGCCACCCAGGCGCCCACGGTCAGCGCAAGCAGCAGCCCAAGCGCCAGCACGACGTGTTCCAGGGGAAGGGCCGGACCGGGGTGCGGATAGTGTACGGCAAGTCCGCTCGGCCACAGCGTTTTCCACGCGTACATGGCGTAGGACACTACGGCATTGCCCACACGCCACGGCAGCGCCAGCTCCTCGTCGGTCACCAATGCACCGATCTCGGCCTGTGCGCGGCCGCTGATCCACACGAACGGCAACACCACGACCAGGAACGGGATCTTCTCGATCAGCAGCGTCCGCACCGGCACGCCCTTGCCCGGACCCGACGGCCGCCACCGCTGCAGGGGCCACGCATCGAGCAACAGCAGCACCGCAGGCAGCGTGACCAGCATCGGCTTGGCCAGCAGGCTTGCCAGAAACGCCGCGAACGCCGCCCCCCACGCAGCACGGTGTCCAGTGCGCGCGTACCGCCCCCACGCCGCCAGCGACAGCAGCCCGAAGAACGCCGCCAGCAGGTCCTTGCGGTCGCTGACCCATGCCACCGACTCGACGTGCTGCGGGTGCACGGCAAACGCCGCCGCCACGAAGGCCGCCGCCCACGCGTGTCCCGTCGCCCGCCACAGGATCCACAGCAGCAGCAGGCTGTTGGCCAAGTGCAGCAGCAGGTTGTGCAGGTGGTGGCCGCCGGGTTGCAGGCCGAACAGCGACACGTCCGTCAGGTGCGACGCCCACGTCAGCGGGTTGTAGTTGCCGTGGTGCGGCGCCGCAAACGCCCAGCCCAGCGTTTGGGTCGACAGCCCCTGCTGCACCGTCGCGTTGGCCGTGACGTACTCAGGGTCGTCGTAGCTGACGAAGCCGAAGCCGCCGACCTGCGCGTAGACGGCGATCGTGACGACCGCAAGTGCGACGGCCAATTGCCCCACACGGCGACGGTCGGTCGTCGTTGCACGTGCGGCGGCAGGGGGGGCGCGCGGCGGTTCCGGCGCTCGCGACGGGCGGGGGGGCTTGGCCATGCGGTGCGAGGGCTCCCGTGCGGCGGGGACGGTCAGGCGATGCGCGCGGCCGAATGGTGGTCGATCTGGAACTTTGCCAGCTTGCACATGAACCACGGCAGATAGATACCCAGCGTGATCGCCGTCAGCAGGTAGCCGACCAGGAACGTGACGAAGTACTCGCCGCCCTTGCCGTCGAAGTCCATGCGCCAAGTGCCGCCGCCCGTGACGTTGATCTGGGTGTGCTGCGACTGGTAACGCCACACGTTGACCTGCATCCAGAAGCTGTAGATGCCGAACGTGATCATGGTCAGCAGGTAACCGACGAAGATCACACCAAAGAACGAGCCGCCCGTGCCGGTGAACTGGAAAGTGGCGGCTTCCTCGTCGTTCTCAGCGATGCGGACGTCGGCGCAGATGCGACGGGTCAGGCCGACCAGGAACCAGGCGCCGTAGATGCCGAACGTGATCATGGTCAGCAGCATGCCGCCCACGATCGGCCCGAACAGGCCGCCGCCGGTGCCCAAGTACTTCAGGCGATACGGGGTGCCGTCCTCAGCTGTGCCGTTGGTGTGGTCCAGCATGATACGCAGCAGGCGCGCCACGATCCACGGCGTCACCAGGCCGAGCGTCAGCGGGAGCAGGAAGCAGGCCATCAGCAAAGTCAGGAAGAACTGGCCGCCGGTGCCCGAGAAGCTCAGGCGCACGTTGCCCCGCGGGGTCTGCAGCGTGGTGTTTTCGTAGAACCAGCGGATCAGTCCCGCTACGAACCACGGCATGTAGATGCCCAGCGTGAGGAGCGTCAGCAGCATGCCGACCAGGACTTGGACGAACAGCCCGCCGCCCGTTCCGTTGAAGACGGGGCGGACGATCGCGTCAGGGCCGGTGCCGCCGGCGAATCCAGACTGAGGTGCAGCATTGGCAAACGTCATCGGGAACTCCTGTCCGTGGACGGATGGTGCGGGGACGCTGGGCGCCCACGAAGGGTGAAGAAGCGCGAGCTTAGACTGCGCACAGACCCGCTCGCAACCGGAATTCCCGCGATAACCGTGTGTCCCGTTTTGGGACGGCCCGGGTGTTCCGTCAGGGCAAAGGGCCCGACAGCGGGGCGGTGCCGATGACGCGTATCTGCGGAGATAACTTGCGTTCTCTTCGGCCCACTCCTAGTCTGCCCGGGTTTGGCGCGAGCACTTGGCTGCTCTTTTGCGCCGACCCTGAAGGACCTCATGGCGAACGCTGGCAGCCGGCTGCAAGTCCGTGCGTTGCTTGTGCTTTTGCCGCTTGCGTTCGCCGCGGCCTGCGCCAGCCCTGACCCGACGCCACCGTTGCCGGTCGTTTCGTACGTCGGCGCGACCGATCTGGGCGTGGTGCTGCCCGACGCGGCGACGGACACGGTCGAGCCCGAGCCGGACGTTCAGGACGCGACGGACGCGACGGTCACCGACGCCGACGACGTGACCGACACCACCGATGCTGATGTTGCTGAGGACGTCCCGGACACCGACGATGCCCAAGCCGACGCCGACACGACCCCCGACGTGCCGCCGCCCGCGTGTCTGCAGCTGGGATGCACCGACGGCAACCCATGCACCGACGACCACTGCGACGCGGTGACCGGCTGCGTGTTCACACCCAACGCCTTTCCCTGCAGCGATGGCAACGCGTGTACGCAGGGCGACGCGTGCCAGAACGCCGCCTGCAAGCCCGGTGCGGCGGTCGTTTGCAACGACGGCAACGCGTGCACCAACGAGGTCTGCAATCCCGCGACCGGCTGCGTGTTTTCCGCCAACGCGATCGCCTGCGACGACGGCAACCTGTGCACCACGGGCGACGCTTGCAAGAACGCCTCGTGTCAGTCTGGCGCGCTGCAGGCTTGCGCCGACGGCAACGCTTGCACCCACGACGTCTGTGACGCCAAGTCAGGCTGCGTCTTCCCTCCCCGCAGCGGCCCCTGCGACGACGCCGACTCCTGCACCGTCAGCGACGTCTGCAAGAACGGCGCCTGCCAGCCCGGCCAGCCCATGCCCTGCGACGACGGCAACTTCTGCACCACCGACGCGTGTTTGAACGGCAAGGGCTGCGTCTTCTCGTTTACGACAAGCCCCTGCGACGACGGCAACGCGTGCACCTCGCAGTCCGCGTGCGCGCAGGGCGAGTGCGTCGGCACCGCCGCGACCACGTGCAGCGACGGCAACGGCTGTACACTGGACAGCTGCGACCCGACGAAGGGCTGCGTGTTCGCCGCCAACACGCTGCCGTGTTCCGACGGGGACCAGTGCACTCAGGGCGACGTGTGTGGTCAGGGCGTGTGTCAGCCCGGGGCCAAGATCGCCTGCACCGACGGCAACGCCTGCACCGACGACACGTGCAACCCCTTGACTGGCTGTGTGTATGCGCCGAACACCGCGCCGTGCGACGACGGCAGCGCTTGTTCTTCGGGCGACCGCTGCGGCCAAGGGGCCTGCCAGCCCGGCACTGCGGTCACATGCACCGACGGCAACCCCTGCACCGACGACAGCTGCAACCCGGCGGTCGGCTGCGTGTTCACCGCCAACACCGCGCCCTGCCAGGACGGCGACGCCTGCACCGTCGATGATGCGTGCGCTGCAACAGCCTGCCGACCCGGCGCGGCACGCACCTGCCAGGACGGCAACTCCTGTACCGACGACACATGCAACCCTCTGACCGGCTGCGTGTATGCGCCGAACACGGTGGCCTGCGACGACAAGGACGCCTGCACCAAGGGTGACGCGTGCCAGTCCGGCTCGTGCCAGCGAGGAACGGCCATCGCCTGCAACGACCAGAACCCGTGCACTGACGACACGTGCAACCCCCTGAGCGGCTGCGTGTTTTCTGCCAACACCGCGCCTTGTGACGACGGCAGCGCCTGCACCGTGAAGGACGCGTGTCAGGGGTCTGCCTGCCAGCCCGGCGCCCCTCGCACTTGCGACGACGGCAATCTCTGCACCGACGACAGCTGCAACGCCGCCACCGGCTGCGTAGCCACGTCCAACATCGCCCCCTGCAATGACAACAGCGCGTGCACCCAAGGCGACCTGTGCGCTGGCGGCTCGTGCGCTCCCGGCGCTTCTCTGGTCTGCCAGGACGGCAATCCGTGCACCGACGACGCCTGCAACCCTTCAACCGGCTGCGTGTTTTCCGCCAACACCGCCGCGTGTGACGACAGCAGTGCTTGCACGCTGAACGATGCCTGTCAGGGGTCGGCTTGCCAGCCCGGGGCGCCGCTCACCTGTAACGACGGCAACCCCTGCACCGACGACGGCTGCGAGGCTGCGACCGGCTGCGTCGTCACGTCGAACGCCGCCCCGTGCGACGACGGCAACGCGTGCACCTCCAACGACGGCTGCGTGCAGGGCGCCTGCGTGTCCGGTGCGCCGCTTGCCTGTGACGACAAGAATCCCTGCACGGACGACAGCTGTCAGGGCCAACAGGGCTGTCTGCACGCGGCGAACACCGCGATCTGTGAGGATGGCGACGCTTGCACTCAGGGAGAGTTCTGCGCGGGCGGCGCATGTCAGCCGGGCAAGGCCGTGACGTGCAGCGACGGCAACAACTGCACCTTCGACCTCTGCCACTCGATGACCGGCTGCGTCTTTCCCCCCAACGACAACGCCGCGTGCGACCCGGGCGACCTGTGCGTTGCTGGCGGCACCTGTCAGGCCGGAAAGTGCCAGCCGGGCGCGGTGGTCTCGTGCGACGACGGCAACCCCTGCAGCGACGATGCCTGCGTCCCAGCTACGGGCTGCACCCACACGGCCAACACCGGCCCCTGCGAAGACAGCAACGCTTGCACGCTGGGCGACACCTGTCAGGCGTTCGTGTGCATTCCGGGTGGACAGAACATCTCGTGCACCGACGGCAATCCCTGCACCACGGACCAATGCGACCCGGCGCTCGGCTGCTCCTACCCGCCGGTCACCGGCACCTGCGACGACGGCAACGCTTGTACCCAGGCCGACACCTGTCAGGGCGGCAGCTGCGTGGGCGGTTCTGTGACCCTCTGCAACGACGGCAACACGTGCACCGACGATGCGTGTGGCCCTGCAACCGGGTGCTACTTCACGGACAACGTGGCCACCTGCGATGACGGCAACGCGTGCTCGACCGGCGACAAGTGCGCGACGGGCAGCTGCACGTCTGGCGCGGTGCTGTCCTGTCAGGACGGCAATCCGTGCACCGGCACCAGCTGCAGCCCGGCAACCGGCTGCCAGTACCTGCCGATGGCCGGCCCCTGCGTGGACGGCGACGCCTGCACAACGGGCGAGACCTGCATCGGTGTCGTCTGCACACCCGGAGCCGCCGTGACCTGTCAGGACGGCAACCCGTGCACGACCGACGCTTGCGACCCCATCACCGGATGCTCTTTCCAAGTCAGCACGGGCGCTTGTGAGGACGGCGACGCCTGCACGAGCGGCGACGTGTGCAAGTCAGGCACCTGCGTTCCGGGACCGGCGGTTGTCTGCACCGACAGCAACCCTTGCACCGACGACAGCTGCAGTTTCTGGCTGGGCTGCCAGTTCACGTCCAACAAGGCCCCGTGCGACGACGGCACCGCGTGCACGGTCGGCGACGGGTGCCTCAACGGCGTCTGCACTTCCGGAGCCCCGCCGAACTGCGACGACGGCAACGCCTGCACCGACGATGTGTGCAACCCCGTGGGCGGGTGCACGTCGACGGCCAATGCGTTGCCTTGCACCGACGGCGATGCCTGCACCAACGGCGACATCTGCAAGGTGGGTGCCTGCGCGACGGGCGCGCCGTTGCCCTGCTCGGACGGCAACATCTGCACGACCGACTCGTGCAACCCGCTGAGCGGCTGTGTCTTCCCCCAGAACACCGACCCCTGCGACGACGGCACGGCGTGCACCTTGGGCGACAAGTGTGCGGGGGGCTTGTGCAAGGCAGGTACCCCGGTGGTCTGCGCCGACGGCAATCTTTGCACCGACGATGTGTGCGACGCCAAACTGGGCTGTACCTATCCCGCCAACACGGCCGCCTGCGACGACGGCAACAACTGCACCGGCCCCGACGTCTGTGCGGCCGGCGCGTGCAAGCCCCCCGTGATCACCTGCGACGACAAGGATTCGTGCACGATCGACGCCTGCCAGCCCGCAGACGGGTCTTGCACGAATACCTTCGTGCCTGGGCCAGGTTGTGTGCCCTCGATTCAGGGAACGGTCACCTACACTTGGGTCAACGCCAACGACAACATCACGGAGGGTGGGGCGCGCATCGAGTATGGCACGGCGGCGGACCGCCCGGCGCGGCGCGTGCTGGTCGAGGCGATTGACGCGGTCGACGGCGTGACGGTGCGCGCGACCACGTCCACCGACGATCTGGGCCGCTACACCCTGACGACGCCGTCCGGCGTGCCGGTCAAGGTGCGGGTGTCTGCACGCGTCTACAGCGCCGCCTACACGGCCGACGGGAATGGCGACGACAGCTGCAACGGCGCGTCGTTCGACTTCCAGGTTCGCGACAACACTTCGGGCTATGCGCTGTACACGATGGAGGGCCCCGCCGCCGTGGCCGCGCCGCTGAAGGGCAACGACCTGCACGCCGGCATGAAGTGGGACATCGCCTATCTGGACCGCACCGCCGCTCCGTTTGCCATTGCCGACACGGCCGTGACGGTGCTGGAGACCGTGTGCCAAGGTCAGGCGAACATCGCGTTGCCAACGCTTTGGCTGAACTGGGCGGTGAACAACGTCGAGGTCAACGGCGACAAGACCAAGGGACAGATCGGCACGGCGCACTACACCAAGGAATCGATTGGCATGACGCTGCGCCCCGTCATCTACCTGCGGGGCAAGGAAGACTCGAACACCGACGAGTACGACGACCACATCGTAGCGCACGAGATGACGCACTTCCTGACCGACATGTTCTATCGCGACGACAGCATGGGCGGCCCCCACGGCTACGGCGACAACCTGGACATGCGGGTGTCGTTCAGCGAGGGCACGGCAAATGCCTTTGCCTCCATGGCCTTGCGCGACCCGGTGCCGGTCGACACCTCGGGCTGGGGTCAGGCCGGCGGCTGGTCGTTCGACGTCAGTGAGGCGACGCTGCCGACTGAGCGGTCGATGCACAGCGAGTGGGGCGTGCAGCACTTCATGTGGACGCTGTGGGAGAACCGCGACGCCACGCTTCGCTCTGGCAGCTACGACCGCATCCACGCGGTGCTGGCGAGCACGGCCAACAGCCCGGCGCTGATGACGGTGCTGACGTTCGCCGCCGCCTACAACGCCGCCTACGGGGCGACGGGCGACGACCTGAGCAACGTCTGGTCCACGTGGATGCGTGCGCCGTACAACGCCCTTTGCGTGGGTGCCTGCAAGGGGTCGGGCGACGTGGCGGACCCGTGGGACAGCGACGCAGACATCGGTGTGGCCTACGCCACGGCGTTTGAGTACACGACGGGCACTGGCAAGAAATACGCCCCCAGCTTCTGGACGGTGTATCCGCTGCTGTCGTCGGGCACGCGCATCGGCGACGCGCACGAGCAGATCCACTTCGGAGTGCCTTTCGACTATTACAACTGGTACGGCCCCAACCGTTTCTACCGCCTGATCGGCACAGGGGTATCGACCACGGTCGCCGTCGCCAGTCCTGTGGGCGGGACCTGTGCCCAGAACAACCTGGACATGCAGGTGCTGAGTGTGGGGACCTCGATCGCCTCGGATGGGTCGGCGACGGGCTGCCCCAGCATCACGTTCACGCCGAAGGCAGGCGAGTCCTACGTTGTCTGGATCTTCGCCCCGACAGGCGCCCCCGTCGAGTTGACGGGCTGGAACGTCGTGAGGACGCCATGATCGCTCGCTGCTGGCCCCTGCTGTTTCTGGTCGTCGCGACCGCGTGCCAGGCACCCGCGGGCGTGCCGGATGTGTCCGTCGCCGCGAAGATCCTCAGGAGGGACGCTGGTTTTCCGCTGGCATCAAGCCCCGCCTCGCCGTTTCGCGCATGGACCAGCCGTCAGGGTCCGGTCGCCGCTGGTCGCGACCACAGCTTTCAGGTCACGGTGCAGCCGCGACAGGCTTGCACGCAGGTCGAGGTCACGCTGCGCGGTCTGGACGGTGTGCAGGTCCACGGGGGCGAGCGGGTGTCGCTGGGGCGGCTGAACCCGGGTGAGCAGCGGCCCCGGTCTGCGGCGCTGCGGGTGTCGTCCGGCGTGGCGGGCTACGTGGCGGTGGATCTTGCTTGCCGCGATGCAGTGGGCAGACTGCAGGGCACGAGTCTGGTGTTTCCCGCGTCGGCGCAGGGAGCAGCCTATCGAACGCAGCAGCTGGGGCGGATCGAGAAGGCCGCGAACGGCGAGCGCATTGTCGTTTTGCCGGCGACGCAGCGGTAGTTCTTCGCTGACATTGGCAGCCTCACCCTCACAGGAGCATCTCTCGATGATCACCACCGCATCTGGCCTGCAGTACGTCGACACCGTGGTCGGCACCGGCGACTCCCCCGTTCGGGGCAAGCGCGTGACCGTGCACTACACGGGCCGGCTGACCGACGGCAAGAAGTTCGACAGCTCACTCGACCGTGGCCAGCCGTTCCAGTTCGTGCTGGGCGTGGGTCAGGTCATCAAGGGTTGGGACGAGGGCGTAGCGTCGATGCTGGTCGGTGGCAAGCGCACGTTGACCGTTCCCGGCGACCTTGGCTACGGCTTGCGCGGCTACCCAGGCCTCATCCCCCCCAACGCCACCTTGGTATTTGACGTGGAGTTGCTCGGCGTGGGGTGATGCCCGGCGGCCGCGCGCTGTCCAGCCGCAGGTCCAACCACCGGGAGACGAGGACCTCATGAGCCGCGGTCACTTCATCGGCCTGAACCATCACCGCATCATGCTGGCCGACCAGACCCGCATGGACGCGTATGCCCGCGCCATCGCCGAAGCGGTTCGGCCCGGTGACGTGGTGGTCGACGTCGGCACTGGAACCGGCGTGCTGGCGATGTGGGCGGCTCAGGCCGGCGCTCGACAGGTTTATGCCATCGAGCCGCACGAGATCATTCAGGTGGCGCGCAGCGTAGCGGCCGACAACAGCCTGGAAAACATCGTGTTTTTGCAGGCGGACAGTCGCGAAGTCACCCTGCCCGAGCCGGCCGACGTGGTGCTGACCGAGTGCATGGGCAACTTCTTCGTGACCGATGAGATGCAGCCGGTCGTTCGCGACATGGTGCGGTTCTTGCGGCCCGGCGGGCGGCTGATGCCGACCGGGATCACCCTGTGGCTCGCGCCGGTGTTCGTGCCGCAGTGGCGGGAAGTGTCGTTCTTCGCCGAGCCGGTGGGCGGCCTCGATTTCTCCGCCGCACTGGAATTCGCCAGCAATCACGCCTATGTGGTGCACGTCGAGCCAGAGTTGCTGTTAGGGCCTGCGGTGCGCTGGCAGCAGTTTGCCTTGGCCGAGGCGCCGGACGTGATCCGCGGTCCCGTGATCCTGCCCATCCGGCGCGCGGCGACGCTGCACGGCTTTGCCGGATGGTTTACGGCCGCGCTGTCGCCGTCGGTCGATCTGGACACCGGTCCCGGCACGCGTACCCACTGGGGCCAGATGCTGTTTCCCGTCGATCCGGTGTCGGTGCGACCGGGAGACAGCGTCGCCCTCGACCTCGATCTGGCCATGGACCCGCGTTACCGCCACGTCTTCGCTTGGCACGGCGAGGTGCTGCGAGAGGGCAAGGTCGTGGCGGCTTTCGACAAGTCGACGGCGCGTCGGTTCGGCTAGCGGCGGCAGGCAGCCCGGCTCAGGCGGCCAGCGGGCGGTCAGACGTCTGGTGCTCTTCGGCAAGCGCTCGTTCTCGCGCCACAATCCGCGCAAGGAACAGCGCCAGCGCCAAGGCGTAGTGGCACATCACCGACGGCAACGAGCCGTCCAGCCCGTTCGTCAGCAGCGCGGTCGCCACCGCAGGCAGCAGGAAGCCCAGCGTGCCGACCTGAACGTCGGACAGGTGCTGCCGCCGGACCTGATCCTCGACCACGGGCATCGCTACCGCCGCGCCCACGATCATCCCGACCAAGCCGAGCTGGTAGTACATGCCGTACAGCAGATACAGGGGGTTGGGATTGACGTAGCGGGCCACCACCACACTGCACACGGTTCGGCTGACAAACGTCGGGTCAAAGGCGATCCAGCCGGTCAGGACCGTGGCGATGGTGAACATCCCCCGGACGACCCAACCGGGCCACGGCGCCTTGGACTGCGACAGCAGCACGATGAGCGAGACGCCCACGGCCGGAAGCCAAACGATGTCGACGAACGCCAGACGCGCCCAGTTCGTGTTGTTCGGCTGTCCGCAGGCCGCCACCTCGAGAAACTGATAGCCGGCCAGCAGCAGCAGCAACACGCCGATCGGACGCAGGAACTCGCGTCTTCCAGGGCCGTGAAAAGCAAACCAGGCGGCCGCAACTTCGAACAGGCCGGTGGCGATGGCGAGCTCAGGGATGTAGCCGTTCATCCAGGGACCTCCGTCCGCACCTGCAACCGCCGTCGGCGGCGGGCCTCTACTGCGCGGCAGCCCCGCGGCTGCGGCGAATCAGCCAAGCGCTGACCAGGAATGCGATCTCAGCGACGGCGACCGTGACCATCCAGAACACAACGTCCGAGCCGCCGAAGCCGTACGAGTGCATGCCGGACGCCAGCACGTAGTTCACGCCGATGTAGGTCATCAGGATCATCCAGAATGCCGCGATGCTGGCGACGGCGACGCCGAAGGTGCCCAGCCACTTGTCGAAGCGGCCGTGCAAGATCGCCATGTAGGCCAGGAACGCGATGAGCGACCAGACCTCCTTGGGATCCCAGCCCCAGTAGCGGCCCCACGACGATGCGGCCCAGATCGAGCCCGTCAGGATGCCGGTAATCAGCAGGATCGACCCCACGAACATGTACCAGTAGTTCAGGTCAGCCATCGCCTGCGCTTTGTGCTGCTTGCCGGGGAACATGCCCAAGCCGATCTGCATGTGCGCGACGAACACGCCCAGCGCCAACACCGCGTAGCTGACCATGATGATCGGCACGTGGATGGCCAGCCAGGGTGTCCCCGACAGCACGGGCGGCATCGGGTGGATGAAGCCGTCCATGGGCAGCAGATCGACCAGCAGCATTGTCAGCGCCGACATGGCGGTCGCGTTGAAGATGACCAAGCGGTTGCGCATGAAGATCGAGGCGATGATGGCGAAGAAGCCGACGCCCCAGCCCAAGAACAGCAGCGATTCGAACATGTTGGAGGCGGGGATGCGGTCAGCGATCAGCCACCGCTGTGCGATGCCCCACGTCATGGCCGCCGAGCCGAGCACCAGACCAGTGACTGCGGCGATGTCAGCCCACTTGCGCGAACGCCGCCAGGTCAGGTAGCCGAACACGGCCGAGGGCACCAGCACCAGCCACGCAAGCCGCCAAGGATCGACTTGGTTGTAGGTGATCTCGCGAGAGATGGCGGCCTCGCTGGGGTAGTGGCCAGGCGTCTTGCCGGCGCGGATCGCCGTTTGCGCGGCCAGCAGGTCGGCGGGCGTGGCCATGGGAGACGGCACACCCCAGCGCTCGGGCCGGGTGGCGGCGGGCACGGGGCGAATCGACTCGTGGTTCAGGAAGCCCTGGAACGCGACCAGCCGTTCTTCCAGCTTTTGCGCGTCCTTGTGCACCTTCTGCAGCGGCTTCTCGTCGTGCTCCAGCGCTTGTGCTTGGTCCATCAGGGCTGTCAGTGCGGGGTTTTGCACCAGACCCTGAAACGACCCGAAGCCCGTGGCCGGTACGCCGATGTGGCCCGCGACGGAGTCCGGCAGCGCGATGATCAGTGCGGTGGCCCAGTAGCTGGAGTCAAACGTCCAGCCGGCCACCATCTCGACCGGGTCCATGTTCCACGGACGCCACTCGCCGGTGACCTTGTGGACCACCTCGCGCGCCATCGTGTCCAACGGCATCTCGCGGCCGTCGTGCTGCACGGGAAGTCGGCGCAGGGTCTCGACTTGGGCGTCTGTCAGCAGATCGGGGATGGGGGCAGCCTGCAGCGACGGCGCGATCGCCAGCGAAGCCAGCGCGGCCGCCAGCAGGGCAATCGGAACGGCCGCCGTCTTGGCCTTCTTGGCCGCCGCGATCTGCGCTTGCGCCGCATCCACGATGCGCTTCTGGATGATGCGCGTCGTCAGCACCACGCACATGCCCAGCACCAGCAGGAGATAGCCCAGGAACACGATCTTCTCGCCCGGGTCCTTCGACACCGACAGCACGGTCATGTCGCTGCCGCCGGGGCCGACGCCTTCCTGGTAGCTGGATTGGAACAGGCTGAAGTCCTTGAAAGTCAACTGCTTGTTCATCTCGATGTCCGCATGGAAGGGCGCGCCCTGCGGCGGCGTCACGGTCACCTTGCTGCGAAACATCGCGGGTCGCATCGTGCCGGGATAACGATCGATCTCGAAGGCGTTGAGCTTGACCTTGTAGCCCAGATCAACCGGAACGCCCTTGTCGCCATGGGGAAAGGTCAGGAAAGTGGCGCTGTCTTCCCCCTCGTACAGGGCCAGCTGGCCCTCGACCTTCCACTGGTCGGTGGCAAAGGCGCCACCGAGGATCAGCACCATGGACAGGTGCGTCAGGGCGAAGCCGATGCGCCAGCGCGTCCCGATGCCGCGGTCGATGATCGCGGCCAGCGTGTTCAGGGCGAATAGGCCCAGCAGTGCCTGAAACCAGGTCGCGTAGTAGACCACGCGGGCCGCCTCGGCGTTCTGCATCGACTCGATGATCGTGCCGGCGCCGAGCGCCAGACACAGGACGACGAGCAGGACCACGGTCAATTTGAGAGAGGAGAGAAGGCGGAAAGCTGCAGAAAGCATGGGCAATGTTCCAGTCTTGGAGGAAACGGGGGGGCCTCTGTCCAGGGGGGGCCCAAGACGCCGACGCCCGCGAACTTTACCGTGAGTCTGTCCAAACGCCTATCCCCTGCATGGGCTGAGCAGGCGAAAATAGGGTGCAGCGGGTCCGAATCTCTGCGCGCCCGGTTGTCGGGATTCGCGCATTGGGGCGGCCCAAGTATCTTGCCGTTTGCCTCCCGGGTGCCTAGAGTTCAGTCGCGGCCGCTGTGCCCCCCGCAAGCGGCAGTGCTGTGCGTCTTTCGGAGGAACCCGTCATGTCCGCTTCGCTTCTTCGTTCGTCTGCCCGTTGTGCCGTTGTGCTGTCGGCGTTGGCGTTTGTCGCGCTTCTGGGCGCGTGCAGCCAAGCCAACACCCTGCCGCAGGGCGACGCCACGACGCTGCCCGACACCACGCCGGACACCAAGGTCGACGTTCCGCTGGCCGATGGCACCGATCTGGTCGACTCGACCGATCTGGACGTCCCCGCAGACGAATACACGGGCCCCGCGTGCACGACCACCTCCGCCTGCAAGGAGGTCAGCGGCAATCCGTACTGCAACGTCGCGCAGAAGAAGTGCGTCGAGTGCCTGTTCGACCTGCACTGCACCGACGGCAAGACCTGCAAGTCCAACGTCTGCACCGACGTCAGCTGCGTGCCGGGGACCTCGAAGTGCGCCGGCCAGTTCCTGGAGGTGTGCGCCGCCGACGGCAAGAGCGTCGAGCAGCAGGCGTGCCCCGACAACAAGCCGTACTGCACCGGCGACAAGTGCCGCGCGTGCGAGCCCAACAAGCTGTTTTGCCAGAAGGCCGCAGCATCGGGCGGCACCAGCATGGCCGTGCTGCAGTGCAACGCGGACGGCAGCGCCTCGACGACCAAGGAGACCTGCAAGGCCGGCACCATCTGCACCGGCCTGAAGTGCCAGGCGTGCGTGCCCGGGACCCGCTCGTGCTTGGGCGACACCGCCATGGAGTGCGCGTCCGACGGTACCGGCTTCCAGGTGGCCCAGGACTGCTCCAAGGGCGGCTGGACCTGTCTGGGCGGCCTTTGCGTCAACGCGTGCGCCAGCGACATCAAGTCGAACACCAACGTCGGCTGCGACTACTGGGCCGTCGATCTGGACAACGCCCTGGAAGTGAACTCGGCCGGCGTGTATGACGCGCAGAACGCGCAGTTCTCCGTCATCGTGTCGAACACCTCGGCCAACCCGGCGATCGTCGACGTGACGCTGGGCGTGGACAAGACGGCTACGGGCGCCAAGACCAAGCAGTGGACGGTGCAGCCAAAGGCCTTACAGATCATTAACTTGCCCGACCCCAGCTGGCAGATCCCCAACCAGAATCAGGACGGCACGAACATCAACAGCCGCGTCTACCGCATCCAGGCCAGTCAGCCGATCGTCGCCTATCAGTTCAATCCGCTGCAGAACTACGGCGTGTTCTCCAACGACGCCTCGCTGCTGTTGCCGACCAACAGCTTGGGCACCAAGTACTACATCCTCAGCCGCCAGCAGGACGGCAACTACCGCAGCTACATCAACATCATCGCCACTCTGCCCGGCGTCACCAACGTCAAGGTGGTGCCATCGGCGCGCACGCTGGCGGGACCGAACGTGCCAGCGATGGACAAGGGCCAGTCCAAGTCCTTCCAACTCAAGCAGGGCGAGTCGCTCAACATCGAGTCCGACAAAGAGAAGGCAGACTTGACGGGCTCCTACGTCGAGTCCGACCGCGCCGTGGCGGTGTTCGGCGGCTCCGAGGCCAGCAACTCCCCGACCTTCGGCAACTGCGTCCCCAGCGGCGTGGGCACCAAGAAGGTGTGCGCGTCGACGGTGCTGGACGGCTCTGGCGGCACACCGTGCACCAAGGACACCGACTGCGAGGCGGAGTGCTGCTCTGACCACTTGGAGGAGCAGATGTTCCCCGTCACCGCGTGGGGCAAGCAGTACGTGGGCGGTCGGCTGCAGCCGCGCGGCAAGGAGCGCGACGCCTGGCGCATCCTGGCCGCCGAGAACGGCACCAAGGTCACGCTGACGCCCGCCATCGCCACGGTACCAGTCCTCAACATGGGAGAATGGTATGAGTTCGAGACCGACAAAGACTTCATGATTCAGGCCGACAAGCCGATTCTGGTAGGCCAGTACATGGCCAGCTCTTACGCGACCGTCACCAAGGGCACGGCGACCTGCACCAGCGACTCGCAGTGTGTGACCCAGCACGGCTTCATGGCCAAGTGTGAATACGGCGGGATCCAGAAGTATTGCGCTCCGATCGGCGATCCATCGCTGATCCTTGCAGTGGCGACCGACCAGTACCTGGACAAGTACCTTTTCCTGGTGCCCGACAAGTACAAGTTCAACTACATCAACATCTTGGCTCCTCAGGGTGCCGTGTCGACCATCGACGGCATCGGCATCGCGCCGCAGGCGTTCGTCTCCGTCCCGGGCACCGGCTGGATGGTGGCGCGCATGCTCATCGCGGCGGGCACGCACCGGCTTGAGACGTCGCAGAAGGCCGGCCTGCTGGTGTACGGCTACGACGACGACGTCAGCTACGGCTATCCGGGCGGCGCGGGCATGGCGGTCAACCAGCCGTAAGCTACGGGTAGACCCCGCTCCTTCTTATCCAAGACCTCGTGCAAGACCTCGTGCAAGTCCTCGGCCCGACGGTTGAGCGACCTTTGTTGGGGCGCCAGCACATCTGGCCGACGCTGCGCACGCGTGGTGACGGGACCGCCACGTCGCAGTCTTGGGCGGCGCCGCGGACCAGATCCCATCAGACCGACCCAAAATGAAACGCACAGAGGACTCATTCTGAGACTGCCCCAAACTGGGAGCCAGTGCCAATGTATTCCTCGCCCAGCAGGCGAATTCAATAAAGACACGCAAATATTACAAGCTGTTGCGAAATAGATCTTGCACCAGCGAATCCAAATCCCAAGCTGCCGACTCATACTGCGCACGGTGAGCAGGGAATCCCGTTCCTCTCGCACCCTCTCCAT
>JBMOIG010000096.1:0-17359 GCA_049317445.1 Myxococcota bacterium
GAGCTTCGCGAGAAGGCGCCCTCGGCGGTAGGCGGTCAGCGTCGGGTGGTTACCCCTCGCCCCCGCTCCGGTCTTGTGTTGCGCGGTCGGGCACCGCACGTTGGGTCCGGAAGGCCTTCGGCCAAGGTCCCTCGGAAGAGGGCACCTGCCGGAATCCAGCGTCCCGGCCTCGGGATGACGGGGGACGGTTGGAGTCCGTCGTGACTTCAGACTCGAGGCCCCGGGCAGGGCCCCCGCCGAGGAGTCCGAGCGCGAAGTGACCCGACCTCCACGCCGCCCCAAACGAACGAAGCCCCCGGCCGTCTCCGACCGGGGGCTTCGTCAACTCATCAGAATCAGGCCAGAACCTACGCCCCGACGCCCGCGTAGCCGATGGACTCGAGGCCCGTCGTCTCCGTAGCTCCGGTCTCGATCTCCATCGTCGTGTACGCCGGGATGCCCGTGCCGGCCGGGATCAACCGACCCATGATCACGTTCTCCTTGAGGCCGTTCAGGTAGTCGTTCTTGGCGCCGAGCGAAGCCTCGGTCAGCACCTTGGTCGTCTCCTGGAACGACGACGCGGAGATCCACGACTCTGTGGACAGCGACGCCTTCGTGATGCCGAGGAGCAACGGCTCGCCAGAAGCCGGCTTGCCACCGTCGGCCATGACGCGCTGATTCTCCTCGTCGAAACGGAACTTCAGCACCTGCTGGTCCACCATGAAGTTGGTGTTGCCCGTCTTGGTGACGCGCACCCAGCGCAGCATCTGCCGCACCACGACCTCGATGTGCTTGTCGTTGATGCGAACGCCCTGCAGACGGTAGACCTCCTGGATCTCATCGACCAGGTACTTGGCCAGCGCCTCGATGCCGAGCACGTGCAGAATGTCGTGCGGGTTCAGCGGTCCGTCCATCAGCGGGTCGCCGGCGCGCACGCGGTCGCCCTCGGCCACCGTGAAGTGCTTGCCCTTGCCGATCAGGTACTCGCGCTCCAGACCGAACTCGGGCTTGACGAGCACGCGCTGCTTGCCCTTCAAGGCCTTGCCGAAGCTGACGATACCGTCGACCTCAGACATGACCGCGAAGTCCTTGGGCTTGCGCGCCTCGAACAGCTCGGCCACCCGCGGCAGACCGCCGGTGATGTCCTTGGTCTTGGCCGTGTCACGGGCCATCTTGGCCAGAATGTCGCCAGGACGCACCACCGTGTCGTCGGCCACGACCAGGTTGGAGCCCACGGGCAGGTTGTACTGCGCCAAAGCTCCGGTCCGCTCGATGCGCACCAACTCGCCGTCGGGCCCGACGATCGCAACGCGCGGCCGCAGCGACGGGTCCTTGGAGTCGATGATGAACTTCTGGGTCAGACCGGTGGTCTCGTCCAGTTGCTCCTTGACCGTCAGACCTTCCTCGGCATCCAGCAGCTTCACCTTGCCACCGACGTGGGTGAGGATCGGCGTGAACGACGAGTCCCACTCGGCCAACAGGTCGTTCTTCTTGACCGACTGACCGTCCGTGACCTTGACGCGCGAGCCGGACTGAACGGCAAACGCGGGGCAGCGGTCCTCAGGAACACCCGGAAGCGTGATGAGGATGTGACCACGCGCCACCGCGACCTTGCCTTGGTTGTCGCCCGGGTCAACGAGCGGCAGCTCGCGGAACTTGACGATGCCCTCGACCGGCGTGCGGTGCTGCGGCAGGTCACGCTGGGTCGACGCCGTACCGCCCACGTGGAAGGTACGCATCGTCAGCTGGGTACCGGGCTCGCCGATGGACTGCGCAGCGATGACGCCGACGGCCTCGCCGATGTTGACCATGCGGCCACGGGCCAAGTCACGGCCGTAGCACAGCACGCAGATGCCGGTCTGGCTGCGGCAGGTCAGCACCGAGCGGATCTTGACCTTGCGCAGGTGCGCGCCGTCGATCAGCTGGACCTTCTTCTCGTCGATCAGATCGTCCGCCTCGACCAGCACGTTGCCTTCGCCGTCGGTGATGTCCTCCAGCGCCGTACGGCCGAGGATTCGGTCCGACAGCGGCTGGATGATCTCGCCACCCTCTTCCAGGGCGTCCATCTCGATGCCGTCCAGCGTGCCGCAGTCCTGCTCAGTGATGACGGCGTCGTTGGCCACGTCGACCAAGCGACGGGTCAGGTAGCCCGAGTTGGCGGTCTTCAGCGCGGTGTCGGCCAGACCCTTGCGGGCGCCGTGTGTCGAGATGAAGTACTGCAGCACCGACAGGCCTTCGCGGAAGTTCGCGGTGATCGGCGTTTCGATGATCTCGCCCGAGGGCTTGGCCATCAAACCACGCATACCGGCCAGCTGACGCATCTGCTGGGCAGAACCACGCGCACCGGAGTCCGCCATGATGAAGACCGAGTTCAACGACTTGACGTCCTTGGTCTCGCCGGTGTTCGGGTCGATCACCTTGCGGGTCGAGATGCCGGACATCATCTTCTTGGCGATCTGCTCGGTAGCGTCGGACCAGGTGTCGACGACCTTGTTGTAGCGCTCGCCGTCCGTGATCAGACCTTCCAGATACTGCTGGGTGATCTGCGACACGGCCTTCTGCGCCTTGTCGATGTACGCCTGCTTCTCCACCGGGATCGCCATGTCGTCGAGGCAGACAGAGATGCCCGCCGCAGTCGACTGCGAGTAACCGGCCGAACGCAGGGCGTCGGCAAGCAGCACGGTCTTCTTCGAACCCGAGACGCGATAGACCTCGTCGATCAGCGCCTGCAGTTCCTTCTTGCCGAGTTCCTTGTTGTACAGGATGAACGGCACTCCCTTGGGCACGATCTCCGACAGCAGCACGCGGCCGGTCGTAGTGTCGACGATCTCGCGACGCGCGGGACCTTCCTCGTCGGCGTCCTGAGCGTCGTCCCAGACGGGCATCCGGCAGCGAATCGCGGCCTGCAGGTTGAGTTCCTTGCTGTCGTACGCCGCGCGCACTTCCTCGGGACCGGCAAACAGCCGTCCCTCGCCCTTCACGTACGGGATCTGCCGCGTCATGTAGTACAGGCCGAGCACGATATCCTGGCTCGGATTGATGATCGGCTTGCCATACGCAGGTGACAGGATGTTGTTGGTCGACATCATCAGCACGCGGGCTTCGATCTGCGCTTCAAGAGAGAGCGGCACGTGGACCGCCATCTGGTCGCCGTCAAAGTCGGCGTTGAACGCGGTGCAGACCAAGGGGTGCAGCTGGATGGCCTTGCCCTCGATCAGCACGGGCTCGAACGCCTGCATGCCCAAGCGGTGAAGGGTCGGGGCGCGATTCAGCAGCACCGGGTGCTCCTTGATCACGTCCTCGAGGATGTCCCAAACGACGCCCTGCTCCTTCTCGACCAGCTTCTTGGCGCTCTTGATGGTCGTGACGTAGCCCAGCTCTTCCAGCTTCGAGTAAACGAACGGCTTGAAGAGCTCGAGCGCCATCTTCTTCGGCAGGCCGCACTGGTGCAGACGCAGGTCCGGACCGACGACGATGACGGAACGACCTGAGTAGTCGACGCGCTTGCCGAGCAGGTTCTGGCGGAACCGACCCTGCTTGCCCTTGAGCATGTCGGACAGGGACTTCAGCGGGCGCTTGTTCGGCCCGGTGATGACCTTGCCGCGACGGCCGTTGTCGAACAGGGCGTCGACGGCTTCCTGCAGCATCCGCTTCTCGTTGCGCACGATGATTTCGGGCGCGGCGAGCTCGAGCAGGCGCTTCAGACGGTTGTTGCGGTTGATGACGCGCCGGTACAGGTCGTTCAGGTCCGACGTCGCGAACCGACCGCCGTCCAGAGGCACCAAGGGGCGCAGATCGGGCGGCAGCACGGGAATGGTCGTGAGGACCATCCACTGCGGCTTGTTGCCCGACGCGCGCAGGGCCTCGACGATCTTCAGCCGCTTGCCAGCCTTCTTGATCTTCGCCTCACCCGTCAGCTTGGTGTTCTGGTCGAGCTTCTCTTCCCAAGTCTGGATCTCGCCACGCAGGCGCTTGGCCAGGTCGTCCAAGGTCTCGACGTCGGTGCCGTCGCCCGGCCACCGCGGCTTGTCCGGCAGGATGCGGGCAGGGTCCATGTAGGTCAGCAGCTCAAGGATCGCCTCGCCGCCCATCTCGAGCTTGAGGTAATCGCTCGCCGGCACGGCATCCACGGCCGTCTCGCCCAAGGCGTCGATGACGTACTCGTGGTCTTCGGTCGACAGGATGCGGCCGGGAACCAGCGGACCGACTTCGGGCAGCCACTGCGTGCTGATGTCCTTCGACACCCGCTCGATGACCATGCCGCCCTGAACGTCGTAGTAGTCCTCTTCGTTGACCAGCGTGCCGCGCGTGACGTCGCGGCTGTAGCGGCCGACGATCTTGCCGAACTCTCCGCCTTCCTGCATCTGCTCAAGCTCGCCCAGCATGTCCGCCCGGCGCTCGCGCGGCACGTAGAACACGTGGATGCCGCTCTTGCCGCGCTCGACCTGCAGCTTCAGCGCGCCCAAGCAAACGTACTTGGCGCAGTACAGCACATACTCGAGATCCTTCAGCGTCATGCCCAGCAGGTGGCCGATGCGGGACGGCAGGCTCTTGAGGAACCAGATGTGCGCAACCGGCGTGGCCAGGTTGATGTGGGCCAATCGCTCGCGGCGCACCTTGGACTGGATGACCTCGACGCCGCACTTCTCGCACACGACGCCGCGGTGCTTCATGCGCTTGTACTTGCCGCAGTTGCACTCGTAGTCCTTCACCGGCCCGAAGATCTTGGCGCAGAACAGACCGTCCCGCTCGGGCTTGAAGGTGCGGTAGTTGATGGTCTCCGGCTTCTTGACCTCGCCGAACGACCACTCCTGCGCGATCTTGCGGGGAGCGGTCAAGCCGATACGCACCGCCGAGATGTTGAGGGGATTCTTCGGCATCTCGAAAAAGTGCAGCATTTCACGCATTTGGCACCCTTTTGTGGTCGCGCAAGGGCTGCCGCCCCGCGCGCCACGACTTCAGAATGTGTCTCGGTCCAACGTCACTTCCGTACGACCGGCGACGAGTTCGCAACCCGAGCCGGTGACGACGAGGGTCACGGAATCGCCTGGCCGTCGCGGTCGAGCAGCTCGACGTCGAGGGCCAGGGCCTTCAGTTCCTTCAGCAACACGTTGAACGACTCGGGCAGGCCGGGTTCGAGCAGGCCCTCGCCACGCACGATGCTCTCGTACATGCGGGTGCGGCCGACCACGTCGTCGGACTTCACCGTCAGGAACTCCTGCAGCGCATAGGCGGCGCCGTAGGCCTGCATCGCCCACACTTCCATTTCGCCCAGTCGCTGACCACCGAACTGCGCCTTGCCGCCCAGCGGTTGCTGGGTCACGAGCGAGTACGGACCGATCGAGCGCGCGTGGATCTTGTCGTCGACCAAGTGGTGCAACTTCAGCACGTACATGACGCCGACGGTGACCTTCTGGTCGAACTTGCCGCCGCTACGACCGTCGTACAGCTCGGTCTGACCCGAGATGTCGACGCCCGCTCGCTTCAGCAGGTCGCGGATCTCGTGCTCGGTCGCGCCGTCGAACACCGGCGAGGCCAAGCGGATGCCCTCTTCGTTGTCCGTGACGAACCGCAGGAGCTCCTCGTCCGTCAGCTGGTCGACCAGCTCGTCGATGTCCTTGGCCAGGAAGACGGCCTTGACCGTCCGACGGATTTCCGCGGTGGTTGCGCCGGTGGCAACCGCCTCGTGCAACCGCAGACCCAGGCAGCGCGCCGCCCAACCCAAGTGGGTCTCGAGGATCTGGCCGACGTTCATACGCGACGGAACGCCCAACGGGTTCAGCACGATGTCGACCGGACGGCCGTCGGGCAGGTACGGCATGTCCTCCTCGGGGAGGATGCGCGAGACGACGCCCTTGTTGCCGTGACGGCCGGCCATCTTGTCGCCGACCTGCAGCTTGCGCTTGATGGCGACGTAGACCTTGACCATCTTGATGACGCCGGGAGGCAGCTCGTCGCCGCGCACGAACCGCTTGATCTTCTCCTCGAAGTAGAAGCGGGTCTCGTTGGCGTGCTCCTCCAAGTGGTCCAGCAGGCCGCTCAGCTGCGCCGAGACGTCCTTGTCCGCCACGCGCAGGTCGCGCCACACCGCCGGAACCTTGAAGCGGTCGCCGTCGTCGTAGATGCGAATGGGCAGCTCGCCCAGTGACTCTTCGGTCAGGTCCGTGCCCTTCTGGAACACCACCTCGCCTTGGTCATTGACGACCTTGGACACGGTCTTGTGGCCCAGCAGGATGCGGCGTGCCTTCTCGAAAGTGGAGCTCGCGAGGATCTGCACCTCGTCGCCCATGTCCTTGAGCAGGTTGGACTTCTCGTCTTCCTCGATCTCCAGCGTCCGCTCGTCCTTGGTCTCGGACTTGCGCGTGAAGATCTTGGCGTTGATGACGGTGCCCACCACGCCGGGCGGAACCCGCAGCGAGGTGTCGCGAACATCGCCCGCCTTCTCGCCGAAGATCGCGCGCAGCAGCTTCTCTTCCGGGCTCAGCTGCGTCTCGCCCTTGGGCGTGATCTTGCCGACCAGAATGTCGCCCGTCTTGACCTCGGCGCCGATGCGGATGATGCCGCTCACGTCGATGTCCTTCAGCGCCTCTTCTGAGACGTTCGGGATGTCGCGGGTGATGTCTTCCTTGCCCAGCTTGGTGTCACGGGCGATGCACTCGAACTCCTCAATGTGGATCGAGGTGAAGAGGTCTTCCTTGATCACCTTCTCGGAGATCAGGATGGAGTCTTCGTAGTTGTAGCCGCCCCAAGGCATGAACGCGACGACGACGTTGCGGCCAAGCGCGAGCTCGCCACGGTCGGTGGCGGGGCCGTCGGCGATCACGTCGCCCTGCATGATGTGGTCGCCGCGATTGACGATCGGCCGCTGGTTGACGCACGTCGACTGGTTCGACCGCGTGTACTTGACCAGCTTGTAGATGTCGGTCGAGGCGCTCGGATCGTCGGGCTCGACGTCGCGCTTGACCACGATACGGGTCGAGTCGACGTTGACCACAGTGCCGTTGTGCCGGGCGACCACGGTCACGCCGGAGTCGGCGGCCACGGTGCGCTCGAGCGCGGTACCGATCAGCGGCGAGCTGGTCCGCAGAAGCGGAACCGCCTGACGCTGCATGTTCGATCCCATCAAGGCGCGGTTCGCGTCGTCGTTCTCGAGGAACGGGATCAGCGACGCCGCGACCGACACCAGCTGGTTGGGGCTGACGTCCATCAGCTCGACGTCCTTGGGCGCAACCTGCTTGAACTCGCCCGACGACCGCGCGTCGATGAATTCGCCGATCAGGTGCCCGTCCTTGTCAAGCTTGGCGTTGGCCTGGCAGATGACGTGCTCTTCCTCTTCCAACGCCGAGTAGTACTCGTAGTTGTCTTGGGGAATGCCGTTGACCACCTCGCGGTAGGGCGTCTCGATGAATCCGTACTCGTTGACGCGGGCATAGGTCGCCAGCGATGCGATCAGACCGATGTTCGGACCTTCCGGCGTCTCAATCGGGCAGATGCGGCCGTAGTGGGTCGGGTGCACGTCGCGCACCTCGAAACCAGCGCGATCGCGGGTCAGGCCGCCCGGACCCAAGGCCGAGAGACGACGCTTGTGCGTAACCTCGGACAGCGGGTTCGTCTGGTCCATGAACTGCGAAAGCTGGCTCGAACCGAAATACTCGCGGATGACCGCCGACATGGGCTTGGCGTTGATGAGCTCGTGGGGCATCGAGGTCTCGATGTCCTGGGCGATGCTCATCTTCTCCTTGATGGCGCGCTCCATGCGCACCAGACCCACGCGGCACTGGTTCTCCATCAGCTCGCCGACCGCGCGCACACGCCGGTTGCCCAGGTGGTCGATGTCGTCGATGTTGTAGCCCGGTCGGCCGTTCTTCAGAGCCAGCAGGTACTGAATGGTGCGCAGGATGTCGGCGCGCGTCAGGGTGAAGCACGGCGCGACGGGCGCGAGACCCAGACGGTTGCGAAGCTCCTCGTTGCCGTCCAGGCGAACCTGAATCTGACGGTTGCCGCGCACGGGCATGACCAGCACGGTGCGCTGCTCGCTGAGCACGGCCTGCAGGATGCCGGTCGCGATGCGAAGCTCAGGCACGTAACCGGCAGCCGGCAACTCCATGCGCTGACGCAGGATCTCGTGGGCGTCGACCGCCAGCACCGAGCCCTTGACCTTCGGCTTGACCACGATCTCGCCGTTGTCCAGCTCGATGGTGACCGGACCGTCGATCCAAGCAGCCTGCAGTGCGGCGACAAGCTCGGTCGGCAGGGCCTGGGCCGGGTTGGCAAAGGCCTTGCTGTCCACCTTCCACGACACCTGCTGCTCGGCACCGTCGTCGGCCTTGACGTTGAAGCCCAGCGACCAGTCGGTCTGCTTCACGGTCTCGGGGCGCACCAAGTCGGTCACCGAGAACACGCCGGACAGAAGGTTCGCGACCTCCTGCGGCGTCACACGGCGCATGTCAGCAAAGGCCTTGCCGTCCAGCTTGACGCCGAAGGTCTTGACCTTGTTGCCCGAATTGAACATCGAGAACTCGAGCTTCCAGTTCCGGTAGTCGTTGCCGGGAGCCGCGAGGTCGAACGAGCGGTCACGGCGCATCGAGACGGTCTCGAGGCGCACCAAGCCCTGCTTCTTCAGTGCGATCAGCGCCTTGCGACGAGCGAACTTGTACTCGACCTTCATGCGGCCGACGTCCGACAGGTCGTAGCGCTGCTCGTTGAAGAACAGGTTGTTGAAGTAGTTGCGGGCCTGGTTGATCGACGGCGGGTCGCCCGGACGCAGGTGGTGGTAGATGTCCTCGATGGCCTGCTCAGTCGTGGGCGTGCGCTTGCGCTTCTGCACGTCCTCGATGTCCTTGGCCAGCGTGTCGCGCAGGTAGGGACCCACGTTCAGGCGGTCGACGAACAGCACGTCGAACTTGAGGATCTTGCGCTCAACCAGGTGGTCGATCTCCGGCGCCTCGAGGACCTGATTGGCCTCGTACAGCACCTCGCCGGTCTCCTCGTCGACGATGTCGGCGGCGAACACCTTGCCCTCGAGCTCCTTGATCGGAACTTCGAGCTCGGTCAGCCCCGCGTCACGCATGATCTTGATGATGCGCGAGTTGAACTTGCGGTTGCGGTGCAACACCAACTGCCCGGTGATCGGGTGGATGATGTCGTCCGTGGTCCGCTGGCCCTCGAGCAGGTCGAAGTTGACGGAGCGGAACGCCTTGACGGCGCCGTCGGCCTGCGGCTCGACCCGAATGGTCTCGACGTCGTAGTAGTAGTTCAGCAGGTCCTCGGTCGTGTAGCCGAGGGCGCGCAGCAGAACCGTCGCGTAAAGCTTGCGGCGACGGTCGATGCGGACATACAGGATGTCCTTGTGGTCGAACTCGAAGTCGAGCCACGAGCCGCGGTAGGGGATCACCCGCGCCGAGTAAATGCGCTTGCCAGACGCGTGCGTCTTGCCCTTGTCATGCTCGAACAGCACGCCGGGGCTGCGGTGCAGCTGGCTGACGATCACGCGCTCAGAGCCGTTGATGATGAACGTCCCCGCGTCAGTCATCAGCGGAATCTCGCCGAAGTAGACCTCCTGCTCCTTGACGTCGCGGATGGTCTGAATGCCCGTCTCCGACACATCGAAGACGACGAGGCGGATCAGCACCTTGATCGGCGAGGCGAACGTCATGCCACGGGCACGGCACTCGATCACGTCGTACTTGGGCTCTTCCAGGTGGTACGAGACGAACTCAAGCGAGGCCGTCTTGTTGAAGTCCTGGATGGGAAACACGGAGGTGAAGATCGCCTGCAGACCCACGTTCTCGCGTTGGGCCGGCGGAGTCGTCCTCTGCAGGAACTTGTCATACGACTGGCGCTGCACGTGGATGAGGTCCGGGACCTTGACCACGCGGTTGATTCGAGAAAACGACTTGCGAACCCGAAGGTCCATCGCAGTGCGTGCCATGCGTACGTATCTCCTTGCCAGGGGGCGGGACGATCGCTTCTTTCACGGGCAAAAGCCTTCGGGCAGAGGGAAACGTCTCCCTCCGCCCGAAGGCACAAGCCTTGGGCCCTTGCGGGTCTGGGGCACCCTACTTGATCTCGATCTTGGCGCCGGCGTCTTCGAGCTTCTTCTTGGCGGCCTCGGCGTCAACCTTGGAGATGGCCTCCTTGATCTTGCCACCGGCCGTCTCGACCAGATCCTTGGCCTCGCGGAGACCGAGGCTGGTCAGCTCGCGCACTGCCTTGATCACGTTGATCTTGTTGGCACCGGGCTCGAGGATGATGACGTCGAACTCAGTCTTCTCTTCGACGACGGGAGCCGCCTCAGCGACCCCGCCGGCCGCCGCGACCGCGACCGGAGCCGCTGCCGTGACGCCCCACTTCTCTTCCAGGGCCTTGATGATGTCGGCGAGTTCGAGCACGGTCAGCCCGGACAGGTGGTCAATCAACGCTTCACGAGTAATAGCCATCTGAGCACTCCTTGTTCTCTAGACACGCGGCTTCCAGGTTGTCATGCAACTCGGGTCGACCGCTGATGTGGATGACTCGGACACTCCCACTTCGGGTTGTCGGGTCTCAGGCTGCTTCGGCCTCGACTGCAGGTCCTTCGAGCTGCTCTTTGCGTGCGGTCAGCACGTTGAGCAGGCCGCGAGACACGCCAGCCAGGGTCCCCACGAACTTCGACGGCACCGCATTCAGCACTCCCAGGAACTTCGCACGCAGCTCGTCCTGACTCGGCAGCAAACTCAGGGCCTTGACCTCGTCCGGAGACAAGGCGCGGCCGGCGAGGCAACCACCGGTAATGACGATTTTGGGCATGTCCTGGGCGGCCTTGACGGTCGCCTTGGCCGGGCCAACGGGCTCGGGTCCGTAGGTGATGAGAACGGGCCCCACCAACTTGTCGGTCACTGCCTCCAACGAGGTACCTTTGACCGACAAGCGTGCAAGGGTGTTCTTCACCACGCGGACCTGACCGTCCACCTTTCGAAGAGCCTTGCGAAGGTTTTGCATCTCGGTCATGGTCAGACCGCGATACTCCGCAACGATCACCGAAGTGATGCCAGCCAGTTCCTGTCGCAGCGAGTCGACCCGTTCATGCTTCTCGACTTTGTTCACGGGTCTCTCCTTGCTACGCCTGAGAGGAGATCCGGCAAGTCGGCCCGAAGGCCCTCCGACCGGACGCATAGAGACAACAGGGTCATCCACTCGACGTGACGCACCACTGGTGCCACCGCGCGCCTCCGCAGGACTTGTCCCCCGTCTAGACCGCAAGGGTTTCGATGGGTTGGCCTGCTTCTCAGACGCTGCCTCCGAAGAGGCATGGTTTCCCGCCGTCCAGACTTCCGGACGGCGAACGGTCGGAACACCTGTCTGGCTTTGTCGATTCCATCAGGTCGGCAAATGCCATCCCGATGGACTCTCCAGCCAGGTGCTCCGGCTTTCGGTGCGCGCTAGTGCGCGCGAAGTCCCGCCGCCACGCCCACGGGGTCGACTCGGATGCCCGGCGACTGCGTGGTGGCAACGGTCACGGCCTTGATGTAGGTGCCCTTGGCCGTCGCCGGCTTGAGCTTCATCAGGGCCTCGAGCAAGGCGTCGATGTTCTCGCGCAGCTTGGGCGCTTCGAACGAGATCTTGCCGACGCCAGCATGGATGATGCCGGACTTCTCAGCGCGGAACTCGATCTTGCCCGCCTTGGCAGCGGAGACCGCAGCGCCAACGTCGAAGGTCACGGTGCCAACCTTGGGGTTCGGCATCAGACCGCGGGGACCGAGCAGCTTGCCGATCTTGCCCACGGTGACCATCATGTTCGGCGTCGCGATTGCGGTATCGAACTCGAACCATCCACCCTTGATCTTCTCGACCAATTCGTCGCCACCGACAAAGTCGGCTCCGGCGTCGAGGGCTTCCTTCTCTTTCTCACCCTTGGCGAACACCAGCACGCGGGTGACCTTGCCGGTTCCGTTGGGCAGCACGACGGCGCCACGGACCATCTGGTCGGCATGTTTGGGGTTGACACCCAGGTTGACGGCAATCTCTAGCGTCTCGTCGTACTTGGCAGAAGCGATGCTCTTGGCGATGGTGATCGCCTCGTCGAGCGGATATCGCTGCTGCCGATCGAACTTCGCCAGGGCGGCGGTACGCTTCTTGGAAGTGTGCGGCATGGCTTCTCCTACCCGATGATGTCGATGCCCATGGAGCGGGCGGTTCCAGCAATGGTGTTGATGGCGCTGTCGATGTCGTTCGCGTAAAGATCGACCATCTTGAGCTCCGCGATCTCGCGGACTTGCGCCCTCGTGACCTTCCCGACCTTGTCGCGGTTCGGCACGGACGAACCCTTCTCGAGCCCTGCGTACTTCAGCAGCAGCCGGGAAGCGGGGGGCGTCTTGGTGACGAACGTGAACGAACGGTCCGCGTAGACGGTGATCACCACGGGGATGATCATACCGACCTGCGCCTGGGTCGCCGCGTTATAGGCCTTGCAGAACTGCATGATGTTCACGCCGTGCTGGCCGAGGGCCGGTCCGACGGGCGGCGACGGGGTCGCCTTGCCTGCAGGCAACTGCAACTTGATGTATCCAGTAATCTTCTTGGCCATGTACCTGCTCCTGCGCGCCATCCCCTTGATGACGCCGTGCTGCTAGCGGCCGGGTTGTCCGACCTCGCACCCACTTCTCGCGGTGCCGACGCCCTTCGGCGCCTCCCGCCCCTGTCCGAACTAGCCGGCGATCTTCTCGACTTGCATGAAGCCGAGCTCGACCGGAGTCGCCCGTCCGAAAATGCTGACCAGCACCTTGAGCTTCTGCTTGTCGGGGCTGACCTCTGCGACGGTGCCGCTGAAGTTGGCGAACGGCCCGTCGATGACGCGGACCTCGGTGCCTTCATCGAAGCTGAGTATGGGCTTGGCCTGAACCTCGCTCTGCTCCAGCTGTGCGGTGATGAGCTTGACCTCGGAGTCCGGCACGAACGGGGGCTTCATGCCGCCGCCCACGAACCCGATGATCTTCTGGGTACCCTTGACCAAGTGCCAGGTCTGCTCGTTGAGCACCATGTGCACGAGGATGTAGCCCGGGAAGAACTTGCGCTTGGACTCGCGACGCACGCCCGCGCGAACCTCAGCCACCTTCTCCGTCGGCACGAGCACTTCGCCGAACAGGTCCTCGACGCCGTCAGCCTTGACGCGCTCAAGCAAACCCGCCCGTGCCACGTTCTCGGACCCGGTGTAGGTGTTGACGATGTACCAGCGCTTGCGCAGCGCACGTGCCGCGGACTTCTCCGCTGCATCGTTCGTCTCGCTGTGCCCCTGTTCGGGAATCTGCTCCACCATCACGGTCTCCCCAAACTGCCTTCGGGCACGGTCGCACTGAGTGCCTATTGGGCCGGCGTCGCGTGCCATTCTGCCTGCGAGGGCAATCTTCTCTCTGCCTGAGCTCGGGCCCTTCGCGGACGAGTGCCACCAGCCTGACCCGGCGCCGTTGCGAAGGCCGCTCGCGGGGACGGTCGCGACGTCAGGCGTCGCACCGCTCCCGGGTCTCCTAGATGCCGTAAACGAGGCGCGTCAGTGCGCTGAACCCCGTATCGTAGGCCCACAGGACCACGGCCATGATGAGCGTCGTCACCATCACGACGATGGTCGACAGCCGCGTCTCCGGCCACGAAGGCCAGGTCACCTTGGTCAGCTCTCCAACGACCTCATGAGCGAGTCCGAAGACGCGCTCGTTGCGCCACAGGTAGATGCCGCCCAAGACGCCAATGGCGATGCCGATCACTGTGCTGAGCACGAGCTCGCTGCCGATGATCTTCGCGTCCCAACCAAACGGGTCGAGAATGCCGGCGAACAAGTTGGCGCTCAGGAACCACAGCAGCAAAGCCACTGCAACAAACCCGAGGTTGACGATCCGTTCCTGGCTCATGAACCACTCCCGGTGGCGGATCCCGGTGACATGCCGTCCGGACAATGCCGGATCGCGGGCTCTGGGCAGGCCAGGCGGGATTCGAACCCACAACCTACGGATTTGGAGTCCGCCGCTCTACCGTTAGAGCTACTGGCCTGTCGGGCGGAGGGCCGCTGTGTTGGGAAGTCCACCCGCCCGGGCAGGCTCCCCATCCCTGCAGACTACTTCGATTCCTTGTGCAAGGTGTGCTTGCGCTGGAATTTGCAGTACTTGCTGAAGGTCAGGCGACCTGGTGTGCTCTTCTTGTTCTTCGTCGTGCTGTAGCGCGAGACGCCGGGCAGGCCGCTGGTGCGACATTCGGTGCACTCGAGATGGACGATGCTGCGATTGCTGCCGGCCATGAGATTCCTCCAGACACACGTCTCGACCCGCGCCTCTCGGCTGGGGTGGACAGGGCGCTACCCGGCGCCCGCGCTAAGCAAAGACTTCAGAACCTACGCGATCACTTCAGCCACGACGCCGGCGCCGACGGTGCGGCCGCCCTCGCGGATGGCGAAGCGCATGCCCTTCTCCATGGCGACGGGCGTGATCAGCTTGATGACCAAGTCCACGCGGTCGCCGGGCTTGACCATCTCGATGCCTGGCAGCAGGTCGATGTCGCCGGTGATGTCCGCGACGCCGAAGAAGAACTGCGGGCGGTAGCCCTTGAAGAACGGCTTGTTGCGGCCGCCCTCGTCCTTCGACAGCACGTAGACCGAACCCTTGAACGTCGTGTGCGGGGTCACGGTGCCGGGCTTGACCAGCGCCTGACCGCGCTCGACCTCGTCCCGCTTGATACCGCGCAGCAGGGCGCCCAGGTTGTCGCCAGCCTGACCCTGCTCGACGATCTTGTGGAACATCTCGATGCCGGTGACGGTCGTCTTGACCGTGGCGCGGATGCCCACGATCTCGACTTCGTCGCCCAGCTTGACGGTGCCACGCTCGACACGACCCGTCACCACGGTGCCACGGCCGGAGATCGTCATGACGTCTTCGATCGGCATCATGAACGGCTTCTCGAAGTCGCGGATGGGGTCCGGGATGTAGTTGTCCAGCGCTTCGATCAGGGCATCGATGGACGGCGTGCCGAAGCGGGTCGTCTCACCCTGAAGGGCCTGCAGCGCCGAGCCGCGGATGATCGGGGCGTTGTCGCCATCATAGTCGTACTTCGAGAGCAGCTCGCGCAGCTCCATGTCGACCAGATCGACCAGTTCGCCTTCCGGATCGTCCTCATATGCGATGTCGCACTTGTTGAGGTAGATCATGATCGAGGGCACGTTTACCTGGCGAGCCAGGAGGATGTGCTCCTTGGTCTGGGGCATCGGGCCGTCGGTCGCCGCACAGACCACGATCGCGCCGTCCATCTGGGCTGCACCGGTGATCATGTTCTTGATGTAGTCGGCGTGTCCGGGGCAGTCGACGTGAGCGTAGTGTCGCTTGGTCGACTCGTACTCCACGTGGGCCGTCGAGATCGTGATTCCGCGGGCCTTCTCTTCGGGCGTCTTGTCGATCTCGTCGAACGACACGTACTTGCCCAGGCCCTTCTTGCCCTGGTGCATGGTGATCGCGGCCGTCAGGGTGGTCTTGCCGTGGTCCACGTGGCCGATGGTTCCCACGTTCACGTGGGGCTTGTTGCGTTCGAATTTGGCCTTTGCCATTGCTGGTTCCTCCCGCCACCGCACGTGGCGTCCTGCTGAAGCTGTTACACGCTGGGGCGCTCACCAGCCCCCAACTTCATCCCATGGACCGCCCGGTAGAGACGATCCGGTCCGCGCTGCCTGACCCGCTCCAACAGCGATCACCTGGGCACCGCCTGGAGCCTACGACCGGATTTGAACCGGTGACCTCTTCCTTACCAAGGAAGTGCTCTACCTACTGAGCTACGTAGGCGTGGAGCGGGAAACGGGATTCGAACCCGCGACATTCAGCTTGGAAGGCTGACGCTCTGCCAACTGAGCTATTCCCGCAGGAACTTGGCCCGCTCTGGACCGCAAGAGATGTCTCGCCAGTCCAACAGCATCGACCTCGCCAAGGTCGCGGCTGGTTGCCCGGCTAGGGGCCGGACGAAGACTGCGCGGGGTGGAGGATGGTGGATTCGAACCACCGTAGGCTTACACCAGCAGATTTACAGTCTGCCCCCATTAGCCACTCGGGCAATCCTCCGTGATCATCTCGTGCCCATCGCGTCGCCACTTTCCTCGTCGCCACTTCCGCCGGTCGGCGGGGAGCTGGCGATGGGACTTGAACCCGCAACCTGCTGATTACAAATCAGCTGCTCTGCCAGTTGAGCTACGCCAGCAGCGGAAAGTCCCTGTCGAGTCGAGGTCGCGTCTGTTGCCACCGCCCGAGAGCGGCATCAACGAACTTCGCGAAGCACTTTACCTACTTGCGTCGTTTCTGACCGACGTTTGCAGGCTCCAGAAGAAGTGGGCCGTGCGCGACGGGCCTCTTCGGGGCGAACCGATATACAGTAGGGTCCCCTCGGTGTCAAGGACGACGGGGGCTTCCGCCGCCTTCCGACCCGACTGCGCCGCGTGCTGAGGCGAGCGCGAGAGTCGCGAAAGCGGACACGTTGAGCGAGGGCATCGTCTGTGGTCCGGCCAAGGTCAGGATGACGTCGCAGCTCTTGCGGACCAGTGGCCGGATGCCCGGACCTTCGGCTCCAAGTACCAGCGCGGTTGCGTTGCCGAATCGGTGATCGCGAAAGTCTCCCGTCGCACCGTCCAGCGCCGTTCCGACCACCTCGACGCCGCGTTCGGCCAGCGCCTTGAGCGTCCGCGCCAGGTTCACCACGCGGACCACGGGCACCACCGCACTGCCGCCCTCGGCCACCCGCTCTACCAGCGAGGTCACCTCGGCGGCACGGTCTTGCGGCATGACGACTGCGGTCGCCTCGAAGAAGGCCGCCGAGCGCAGGATCGCGCCCAGATTGCGCGGGTCGGTAATGGAGTCGAGGGCAAGCACGAGGGTGCCGGGCTTGGCTCCGGTGACCGGAACGAGCTCATCCAAGTCCCTGTACTCAAAGGGGGTGACGCGGACCGCCACGCCCTGCGGGTTGGGAGCTGCGGGGTCGATTCCGGGAGGCGGCTCACGCATCAGGCGCAGTCCCTTCTCAGAAGCGAGGTCTACCAAGCGGGCCATCAGTCGGGGCTCCGCTGCCCAAGCAAAGATCTCCTTGACGCGTCCGGGTTTGTAGCGGACCAGCGACTCGACGGCGTGGGCTCCGGTGATGACGTCGGGCGGCAGCGCGGCACCCCGATCGGCCGGGGAATCGACCGCCCGGGGCGCTGCGGCGTCGCGTGGACCGGTCGGCCGGTCGGGGCGGCGGTCACCAAACCGAGGGCGATCGTCCTGACGCGGCGGACGCGGGCCGTCGAAACGCGGGCGATCGTCCTGACGCGGCGGACGGGGTGCGTCGGAGCGGGGGCGATCGTCCTGACGCGGCGGACGCGGGCCGTCGAAGCGCGGGCGATCGTCCT
>JBMOIG010000097.1:0-17347 GCA_049317445.1 Myxococcota bacterium
ATTACCCACGGCCCCAAAACATCGCGCAATGGGGAGGGGCAGGCGGCAGCCGGGGAGGGGCGCGCCACAACCCTAATTCCCGACATTTTGTGCCCTGCTCTCGGGGTGTTGAGTGCCTCGTTCAAGCGCTTGAACGAGCAGACAACCAGTCACCCACAAGGGAATCTCGCCACCCGCCGACACGAATTCAAGCCGTCGCTGTGGGTCGGTGGCAGAAGCAGGCGAATCCGGGGGCGCTGACCGAAAGTTGGCGCCGCTACAGCGCCGCGCTCAGCTGCAGGTAGACCCAGTCCGCCGGTCCGACATCCTTGCCCGCGGCCTGCGTGTCATCGACCAGCTGACCGGGCAGGAAGCGTGCCGCGCCGACGTCCACCTTGAAGTGACTCGAAGGCGTCCAAGCGACGCGGGCGTCCAGTTCCTGCCCCGCCGTCCTGGCGCCACCGTTCACGCGCCCGGCCCGCAGCTTGTTGCCGCCCGTGTCGACCCAGCTGTCGTGAGCATCGGCCAGGGCGAACAGGTGGCCCTCGACAAAGACCTCGACGGTCGCGTGTGGGTGGGCGGACAGGATCAGGCCGGCCTGCTCCATGTTTTGCCAGCGGAAGAAATCGACCATGCCGTACGGGTCGTGGTTGGTGCCATACAGCGGAACAAAGGTCTGTGATGTGCCGTCCTTGGGGTCGCTGTCGCCCGACGCGCGGTTCAGTTCGACCTTGACCCGGGGCGCCATTGGCGTGGCGAACCGGTAGGCCACCGAAAGATGCTGCGCGTGCGACGACACGTCATCGTTGGCCCGAGACCCGCGCTGCAGCGCCACCTCCGCCTCGAAGTCCAAGGCGTGGTCGAGCGCCGAGCCCACCAGACGCAGGCCCGGCGTATAGCGCGACAGGTCGCCGGTCTTGCCGTCCTCGCCCTTGATCGGCGCCGCCGCCGTCGTGCGCGTCTGCAGACCCAGAAAGTACGCCTCCACGCTGATGTTGTCGGTGGCTTGCAGCGTGCCGTACAGGCCCCACAGTTCCTCAGCGTCCTTCCACGGGTCAAAGGCAACCGGATCCGACACGACCACGCGCCCGCCAAACGCGTCGACCTTCCAGCGTTCACCCAGCACCGTCGCGCGCACCAGATCATAGGCCCGTACGTAGTTGGCCCATGCGGGTGAAGCGATCAGCAGTCGCGCGCCCAAGTTGAGTTCCTGCCGGCCGACCTTGAGGATCACGGGCATCTTCGCGGGCTTGCGAAGCTCAACCCACGCCTGATGCAGGTCCAGCGGGTTGTATTGGCGCTTCGGGCTCGCCTCGTCCGTCAGGTCGCGGCCGTCCAGCCCCTCGACAAAGGCCGCGCCTGCCGGCAGCTCGGCCAGCAGACCCAAGCGGGTGCGCAGCAGGTAGAACGCGTGCTGTCCGCCACCATCGGGTTGAAAGGCAAAGTCCTTGCGGTACTCAGAGCGCGCGCGTGTCTCGCCGCTGGCCGTCCAGGTCGCGGCGCCCGTGCGGAACTGGAGCAGCGGCGGGTCGACAGCCCGCTTGGTGGGCCGGACGTCGGTGGCGGGTGGGGCGGTCGGGGTTGTTGGGGCCGGTGCGGGGTCGACCAAGAACGGCGCTGGCGCGCTCGGGGCGGTGGGCTGCGCGGGCGAGAGATCCAGACCGTCCAGGGGGTTGGCTGCGGTCGCTGGTTCCGCGGTCACGGCCTGGGGCAAGGTGAGGGTCAGCAGGAAGGCCACACACGTGGCGTGGGAGCGAAACCGTGTGGGGCAGAAGGGCTGCATGGGACCTCGCGGCGCGCTTCTGGGGGGCAGCGCGGACAGGCGGCGAGGCTATACCTGGGGGCTTGGGGTGCAAAGGGGGGGCACGGTCGGGAAGCCGGCGGTCGCGGTCGACGACACCCGTCTGCACGCCGTTCGGTGCGGTCGGCACGCGGCGACGCGCTCAACGCCCGCCAACAAGTGGTGAACGTCGGGCCCCCAACACCCTAACCTACAACGCAAACGCCGCCGAGCTGCGCGCCTGCACGTGCGTTTTCAGCGTGGCAATCGCCGACTCGAACGCGCTGACACTCTTGAGGAAGGTGTAGCCCGCCTGCTCCTTGGCCGCCGACGGTGCGACCAAGGCCTTGAGCTTGTCATAGGTCGCCTGCATCGCGGTGGGCTCGAAGACCTGCGTGGCGAAGTCGTGGACGTGCTGCTTGTACTGCGCGTAGTAGACCGGGTCGGCAGCGATGAACTGGATCAGCGGCCAGCCTGAGCCAACGCCGCTCAAATTCAGCGGAATCGCCCCGCCCATCTTGCCTGTCTGCAGCGCCTCGTTGTTGTCCCACGGGATCCAGACGAACCGCTTGGTCGTCGGGTCGGCGTACAGGTAGTAGTTGTGGCTCATGCGGCCGTACGTATCCCAGTTCTGCATGACCGTGTTGGCCGCCAGCCACTTCAGGAAGCGGTCGACGTCCAGGGTCTGCTCGAGTCCCGCGCGCCAGGCCGCCGCGTCGGTGGTGCGCAGGCTGCTGTGCAGGGCGTCGTACAGGGCCTTGGCGTCGGCAAAGTCGGCCGTCGCCTCGTTGTTCTTCAGGTACAGCTCGGCGGTGTCGAAGGTGCCGACGGCGAAGGTGGCGGCGTCGCCCTCTGGCTTGTAGACGTTGCCCTTCGCGCTCTCGAACTGCGTCTCGATCAGGGTGTCGTCGACCTCCTCGACCACCGTGTACAGCCCGAAGTAGGTCGGCCCCTGACCGACGTCCAGATAGACCTCGTAGAACGCCGACCGCGCCGACGGCACGCCAAACGCGCGGAACAGGTCGCCGGCGACCCGCTCGCGCAGCAGGGACTGGTCATCGAAATTGTTGTTCACGTTCAGTTGCTTGAAGCCGTAGAAGCGCTGGTTCGTCACCTCGGGCCAGGTGCCTTCGAACTGGTCGAAGTCCAGCTTGAACGACGTCTTCTTGTTCCCCGACTTCACGGTCTGCTGCAGGCTCGAGTTGCCCTTGGGGCGGATGCCGACCTTGTACCACTGCCGGCCGGCGTGAAAGACGTCGCAGGGCACCCACGAGGGGTCGAACGCTTGGTCCAGGCTGCCACCACCGCCCCGGGGACCGCCGGGGCCGGACGACGAGCTTGCATAGGTGGCCAGCTCTGCCTGCAGGGTCGCCCAATCGGACGCGGCGACGACGATGTCCAGCCGCTGCACGGTGTCGGTGGGCAACACGATGGCGTAGTTGGGTGCGGTGCCCTTGCCGTGGGTCGCCGCGGTCCACTGCGGCGTCAGCAAGGCGTCGGCGTCGGAACCCTGTGTCGCGTCGGGGGGTTCTGCCACGTCTCCGGTGGCCGTATCGGTGGCCGAAGTGTCAGGGACGGCATCGGCGGTGGGGGTCGTGGCGTCGTCTTGGGCGCTGCTGCATCCGGTCCACAACGCAAGGGCGGCCAGGGTCCAAAGGGCTCTCATCATCCGATGCTCCGGTCGGTTGGGGGGGGAGGGCAAACTGTAGCAGTTGCGCCAGTGCGACGCGTTGCGAAACCTTGCGCCCGTCCGTGGGCGGCCGCAACGCCGCACGGCACATGGAACCGGTTCGACCACGAGTCTCGGCTGCTGGCCTTGACTTCGCCCGGGTCCCGGGGCAAAGCGGGCCCCTCACACCTGCATCGAGGAGCCCCCGCATGAACCGCTTTCGCATCGTCGCCCTTGGCCTCGCCCTGACCGCCGTCGCGCTGTCGGGCTGCAAGAAGGACGCCCCGCCGCCCCCTGCCCAGCCGGCTGCCCCCATTGCCGCGGCGCCCGCTCCCGCCCCTGCCCCGGCGCCGCTGCCGGAGACTCCGCTGGAGAAGGCCAAGCGGCTGCTGTCGCCCCAGACCGCACAGGACATGATCGACGGCCTGCACGCGGCGTTCGAGGCGCTGGCCACCGCGAAGACCCAAGCCCGCGACGAAGGCTGGTTCGAGCGGGGCGAGGAATCCGTGCAAGTCGCAGGAAAAGCGCTAGATCAGGCGCTGACGCCGCCGATTCCGCTGGATGACGACGCCAAGACCAAGCTGGCGGCTGAGGTCGAGACCGTCGTGACGCAGGCCATGGTGTCCGGCACGCCCGCGACCCGCGTGTGGCTGGCCAACCGCTCGTGCCAGATGCTGGCGCGCAACCCCGACAACCTCGCCAAGGTGGCCGAGGGCCTGCGGACCACGACCTCGGTGCGGGTGATTCGCGAGATCAGCCGCTGCGTTTTCGTGATGGCGCCCAACGAAGTGGCGAGGCTGTCAGGCAAACCGTGGGACCCGAACGAGACGGTCGAGCTGCAGTTGCGCCTGTTCCAGACGGCCGAGTCGCCGGTCGCCCGACTCGCGCTGCTCGAGTCGTTCATGAACCCCAAGCTGAAGGGCAACGCGAAGGTGGCCGACGCGGTGGCAGGCGAGTGGGACAACCCGGCGCTGAAGACGCAGGACCGCTACACCATCATTTCCGTGCTGCAGACCGTGTGCGGCATGAAGCAACTCAAGGCCATCGGGGCGAAGCTCGTGGGCGCCAAGGACGCCGAGTCGCAGGGTCTGCTCGGGTCGAGCCGCACGGCGATGCCGCAGTGCAAGTAGGCGTCAGCGAGGCAGTTTTCCCTTCAGCCAGGCATAGCCCAGACCGGCGACGACCAGCGAGTGCGTGATCGCCCCCGAGGTCACGAGCTCCGCCGCTCGCGCCACCGGCTCCAGCCGCAGTACGCATTCCTCGGTCGCGTCGAAGTGGGTGTCCGCCACCTTGCGGCAACCGCTGGCGAAGTACGTGCTGCAGCGGTTCGACTGGATGGCGGGGTTGGGTTCCACGACACCCAGCAGCTCGAGGGTCGCCGCTTCGTAGCCGGTCTCTTCGCGCAGCTCGCGGACGGCGGCTTCCTGTGCCGTTTCGCCCGGATCGACCATGCCACCGGGGATCTCCAGCGTCACAGAGCGGGTCCCGTGGCGCCACTGCTCGACCAGCACCAGCTGCCCGTCTTCGGTCACGGCCACGACGTTGACCCAGTCGGGGGCGTCGATCACGTAGAAGTCGTGCAGGGTTGCGTCACGCGGCGACTGCCGGCGCATCGCCCGGATGTCGAACACGCGGGTGTGCAGCAGCAGGGACTCGGAGGCTTGCGGCCAGGGGCGGGACATGGGGACCTCACAGCTACTTCGCAGCCAAGTACACCTCGCCGCCTTTCTGCAGGAACTCGGCCGACTTCTGCTGCATCCCGGCTTGAGCTTCGGCCAGTTCCTTCGCCGCCGCTGCGTCGCGCACGTCCTGACTGATGCGCATCGAGCAGAAGTGCGGGCCGCACATCGAGCAGAAGTGCGCGGTCTTGGCCGCCGGTGCGGGCATCGACTCGTCGTGCAGCGCAATCGCCGTCTCGGGGTCCAGGCTCAGGTTGAACTGGTCCTCCCAGCGGAACTCGAAGCGAGCCTTGGACAAAAGGTCGTCGCGGTCCTGGGCGCCCGGGTGCCCCTTGGCCAGATCGGCGGCGTGCGCGGCGATCTTGTAGGCGATCACGCCGTCCTTGACGTCCTGGCGGTCGGGCAGTCCCAGATGCTCCTTGGGCGTGACGTAGCACAGCATCGCTGTGCCCATGCTGCCGATGATGGCCGCGCCGATGGCCGAGGTGATGTGGTCGTAGCCAGGCGCGATGTCGGTGACCAGCGGCCCCAGCGTGTAGAACGGCGCCTCGTGGCACCACTCGAGCTGCAGGTCCATGTTCTCCTTGATCTTGTGCAGCGGCACGTGGCCCGGGCCCTCGATCATCACCTGCACATCGTACTTCCAGGCGATCTGGGTCAGCTCGCCCAGCACCTTCAGCTCGCCGAACTGCGCGGCGTCATTGGCGTCCGCGATGCAGCCGGGGCGCAGACCGTCGCCCAGCGAAAACGCCACGTCGTACTTCGCCATCAGCTGGCAGATGCGCTCAAAACCGGTGTACAGAAAGTTCTCCTGGTGATGCGCCAGACACCAGCCCGCCATGATCGACCCACCGCGCGAGACGATGCCGGTGCGCCGCTTGGCCGTCAGCGGCACGTGCTCCAGCAGCAGTCCCGCGTGGATGGTGAAGTAGTCGACCCCTTGAAGCGCCTGTTCCTCCAGCGTTTCCAGAAACAGGTCCAACGTCAGGTCCGCTGCCTTGCCGTCCACCTTCTCCAGACACTGGTAGATCGGCACCGTGCCGATCGGCACCGGCGAGTTGCGCAGGATCCACTCGCGCGTCTGGTGGATGTCCTTGCCCGTCGACAGGTCCATCACTGTGTCGGCGCCCCAGCGGATCGACCACTGCAGCTTCTCGACCTCTTCCTCGATGCTGGACCGCAGCGCCGAGTTGCCGATGTTCGCGTTGATCTTCGTCAGGAAATTCCGCCCCAGAATCACGGGTTCCAGCTCCGGGTGGTGGATGTTGGCGGGGATGATGGCGCGGCCACGGGCGATCTCGCTGCGCACGAGCTCCGGGTCCACGCCCTCGCGGATCGCGCAGAACCGCATCTCTTCGGTGATCACGCCCTGGCGCGCATACCACAGCTGGGTCGGGGTCTTGTCGCCCTGACGCTTGGCGATCCACTCGGCGCGGCGCTTGGGCACGCCCGTCCGCACATCGCAGCCCTGGGGCCCCGTGGTGTCGTAGACCTGGATCGAAGTGCCGTCGGTCAGCGAGATCTCGCGCACCGGCACCTTCAGGTCGCCCACTTCGATCTTGCGAGAGTTGGGAAAGCTCTCTTCCAGTGGGCGCAGGCCCTTGGGCTGCTCGAGGGTGGTCTTGGTCTTGCCGTTGCGCATCCTGATCTCCTGGCTGGGGCTGCCGCCTGACTGTACCGGGGCGGGGCTGCTGCATACCCGATGACGGGGCGGGGCGCCAGCGCAACGGTGCCGAGTTTGCGACCGGGCCGCGGCGTTTTGCGTCAGCCGACGATCATCTGCCGACCGCGAATGCGAGGAGGCCCCGTGACACGCCGACGCAGACTGCACCTGCCGGACTGGTGGTCCTGGGACATCGTCCTGTCGCCGCACTTGGAGCAGCGCATGGAAGAGAGGGGTTTTACCGAGGTCGAGCTGCGCGCGATGCTGCAGACCCCGCTCGGACTCGAACCTTCGGTCCAAGACGGGCGATTCGTGGTACGCTGCACCCATCACCGCCGAAGCTGGGCGGTTGTGGTCGAGCCGTGGGAGCGCGAGCGTCTGCTGGTCGTCGTGACCGCATACCAACCCGGATAGGTGGCGCATGAGCAAGGTCTTCCTCGAGGTATCCTATCGGGACGGCAAGCCGTTCGCCGCGTACCTGCGGCTGCCGCACCCGGGCACCACGCAGGTCGCGACGACTCGGGAGCTGGGTCCGGGACTGGTGGCTGACTTCGACGCCGCCGGGCAGCCGCTGGGCCTCGAAATCGTGCACCCCTTGGTGACGACCGTGGCGGAAATCCAAAGGGCGCTGGCAGAGATCCACATGCCCCCGGTGCCTGAGGCTGAGCTGGCACCGCTGCGGGCCGCTTGAGTCCGCGGTCGGGTCTTGCCCCCAACCCCACCATCCGGCACAGTTCGGCCCCCTGACCGCCTAGGGGGGAGAGCGACACCATGAACTTCAAGAGCGTGCATCGGTTCCGCAACGTCAGTCTGGCCGACTACGAGGCGACCTTCTTTGACGAGGCCTTCAACATCGCGCTGTGCAAGGCCGTCGGTCTGGAGCGCACGCTGGTCAGCCGCCGCGTCGAGAACGGCCGCGTCGCCCGCGTGTCGCGCATCGCCCCGCAGCGCGAGATCCCGGGACCCGTCGCCAAAATCCTGGGTGCGGCCAAGATCGAGTACACCGAGCACATCGAGTACGAATTCGGAAGCGGCAAGGCCACTTGGAAGACGGTCTCGTCCGTGATGACCGACAAGGTCGAGAGCCGCGGCACCATCACCTTTGCCCAGCGCGGCGCCGAGGTCGAGCGGTTGGTGGAAGGCCTGGTCAACGTCAAGATGTTCGGCTTGGGTGGCGTGATCGAGGGCTTCATCGTCGCCGACGTCGAGAAGAGCTACGAGACGGCGGCGGCGTTTACGCAGAAGTGGATCGACGCGGGCGGGAAGTGATTGCCAGCCCGCCGAACCCGGGCAAGACTGCTGACTGACCTACGTCTGCAAGGGGGCCCCCGATGGCGACTGAGACCCGCAAGCCCGATGTGAACGAAACGCAGCCGGCGGCGACAGACGATCTGGGCGCGGACGGCATTGCCGATATCCCCGCGCTGCCAATCGTCAAGACGTTCTCGGTGCTGACCCAACCGGTTCACCAAGAGACCCAGCGCAAGAACGAGGCCAAGCCCAGGATGCGCACCATGAGCGACCTGGGCAAGCGCGGCGACAAGGGCGGCTTCGAACGCGGCGTCGCCATGAGCCCCAAGCGCTAATCAAGCAAGGACTTCCCGTGTCCGACAACGCCCCCGCAGCACAGCCCGTCGTGGGGCTGGGCGCGCGCATGCCTCCGCCCGGCTGCACCAACGACGACATCCTGCTCGCCTTTCTGGACTGGGTCGCCGACAAGGGTCTGGAGTTGTATCCGGCGCAAGAGGAGGCCGTGCTGGAGGTCATGGCCGGCCGGCACGTGATCCTCGCCACCCCCACCGGCTCGGGCAAGACGCTGGTCGCAACGGCGGCGCACTTTCGCGCGCTGTGCCGGGGCGAGGTCTCCTTCTACACGTCGCCGATCAAGGCGCTGGTCAGCGAGAAGTTCTTCGACCTGTGTCGCGAATTCGGCTCTGAGAACGTGGGCATGCTCACGGGCGACGCGAGCATCCACCGCCAGGCGCCGATCGTGTGCTGCACGGCCGAGATCCTGTCGAACATGTCGCTGCAGCCCAGCGACGACGCCCCGATCGACTGCGTGGTGATGGACGAGTTCCACTACTACGCCGACCGCGACCGCGGCATGGCGTGGCAGGTACCGCTGCTGACCCTGCCCAAGACCACGTTTCTGCTGATGTCTGCGACGTTGGGCGACACGACGGCCATCGAGCAGTCGCTGTTCGAGCGCACCGGCCGCAAGGTGTCGTGCGTGACCTCGACGCTGCGCCCGGTGCCGTTGGAGTTCGAGTACCGCGAAACGCCGATCCACGAGACCGTGGCCGACCTGATGAAGCACGGCCGCGCGCCCGTGTACCTGGTCCACTTCAGCCAGGCCGACGCTGCCGAGTCGGCGCAGAACCTGATGTCGGTGGACGTGTGCAGCAAGGACGAAAAGCGCGCGATCGCGGCCGCCCTGCACGGCGAGAAGTGGGCCAGCCCGTACGGCCGCCAGGTCGAGCGGTTCGTGCGCCACGGCATCGGCCTGCACCACGCGGGACTGCTGCCGCGCTACCGGCTGCTGGTCGAGAAGCTGGCGCAACAGGGCCTGCTGAAGGTCATCTGCGGCACCGACACGTTGGGGGTGGGCATCAACATCCCGCTGCGCACGGTGCTGTTTTCCAAGCTGTGCAAGTTCGACGGCGAAAACACGCGGATCCTGTCGGTGCGCGAGTTCCAACAAGTCTCGGGTCGCGCCGGACGCAAGGGCTTTGACGACAAGGGCTGGGTGGTCGTGCAGGCGCCCGAGCACGTGATCGAGAACCGCCGCGCTGAGGGCAAGGCCGGGGCGGGCAAGAAGAATTTCGTCAAGAAGAAGCCGCCGGACTTCGGCTATGCGCACTGGACCAAAGAGACGTTCGAGAAACTGGTCGCGGGTCGCGCCGAGGCACTGGAGTCCGTGTTCAAGGTCGAGCTCGGGATGCTGATGACGCTGCTGCGGCGCGACGAGCCCAGGCGCGGCGGCGGGTTGCGGGTGCTGTGCGAGCTGATCGGCCAGAGCCACGAGCGGCCGGCGGTGCAGCAGCGGCTGCGGCGGGATCTGGCGCGCCTGTTCCGGGCGCTGCGCAAGGCCGGGCTGGTCGAGGTGGTGGCGCGGGTGGGCGAGCCGGGCTGCGACGTGTTCGCGGCAGAGGGGCTGCAGAAGGACTTTTCGCTGCACCACACGCTGTCGCTGTATCTGGTCGACGCCGTGCCCAAGCTGGACGCGCAGCTCGAGACCCACGCGCTGGACGTCCTGACGGTGGTCGAGGCGATCCTCGAGAACCCACGGCCGATCCTGCAGCGCCAGACCAGCAAGGAAAAGGGCAAGCTGGTCGCGGCGTTGAAGGCCGACGGCGTGCCGTACGACGAGCGGATGGAGCTGCTGGAGGGCGTGACCTGGCCCAAGCCCAACGCCGAGTGGATCTACGACACGTTCAACGCGTTTACCGAGCGCCATCCGTGGCTGGAGAACGAGGCGATCCGCCCCAAGGCGATTGCCCGCGAGATGGTCGACTTCTATGTTTCGTTTGACGATTACGTCCGCGAGTACGACCTGGAACCGATGGAGGGGCTGCTGCTGCGGTACCTGACCCAAGCCTACAAGACGCTGGTGCAGAACGTGCCCGACGAGTACAAAAGCGAGGCCGTGTTCGACGCCGCCGGCTTTCTGCGCGCGGTGCTGGCGCGGGTCGACTCGTCGCTGGTCGAGGAGTGGGAGCGTCTGGGCGGCGAGCGCATCACCCGTCTGGAGGACCTGCAAGCCCCGCCCAAGCCCGTCGACATCGCCAAGGACCGCAAGGTGTTCCAGGCGCGACTGCGGGCCGAGATCCACAGGCTGGTCAAGGCGTTGTCGCTGGGCGAGTACGACGAGGCGGCCCTGTCGGTGCGGCAAGCGGACGACGACCCGTGGCCGCCGGAACGCTTTGCCGAGACCCTGCGGCCTTTTCACGACGCCCACGGTCGGCTGGTGTTCGACCACGCGGCGCGCCTGGGCAGCCAGACCGTGCTGCGCGAGACCGGTTTTCGCGTGTGGGAGCTGACGCAGACGCTGCGCAGCGACGAAGGCGAGACCGGGTGGTTTGTGGATGCGGAAATCGACCTGACCCAGCCGCTGCCGCATGGGCACGATGGGCCGGTGATTCGGGTGACTGCGGTGGGCGAGAGGTAGGGGAGTCTGCCCGCCCAGCCTGACTCAAGGCACGCGCCGGAACGTCACCGTCAGGATCCGCACCGGGTCGGTGGGGCGACTGGGCTCGGTGGCGAGCGTCGGGGCCGACGATAGCTCGCGCACCAACGCCAGGGGCTCGCAGCGGCCAAAGATCGAATAGCGGTCGTTCAGCCAGGTGGTCGGCGCCTCGGTGATGAAGAACTGGCTGCCGTTGGTGTTCGGCCCGCCATTGGCCATGCCCAAGGCTCCCGACTGGTCGAAGCGCAGCTGGGGCGAGAACTCGTCGACCAGCGCATAGCCGGGACCGCCCTCGCCGCTGCCCTCCGGGTCGCCGCCCTGGATGACGAAGCCCGGGACGATGCGGTGAAAGGTCAGCCCCTCGAAAAACGGCCGCTTGCGCCACACGCCAGCCTTGGGGTCGGTGGACTTCGCGCCGTCCTTGAAGGCCCGCAACCCCCGCGCCAGCCCTACGAAATTCGCCACCGTCCGCGGTGCTGCCTCCGGGTGCAGCACGCACTTCAGCTCGCCGCCTGAGGTCAACAGCGTCGCCTCGACCCGCGCGCCCTGCCCCGGCAACCCGTCGAGGGCCTGCTGCAGCGAGATCGGCGTGTTCTCAGGCACCTTGTCGCCCGCGTCTGCCTCGGCGTAGGGCGGCGTGTACAGCGGGTCCAGTCGCCAGCCCGCTTCTTCGCGGTACCAGTACAGCGCCATGGGCGGCTTGGCGTCGGGCAGCGTGAACGTCACCGTGTTGCCGTTGCGCACGATGCGCGCGGGCGCCAGCGCCAGCCACTCGGCCAGCTGTTGCGCGGTGACGGGGGAGTGGTCCTGGTCTCCCTTCTTCGCCTGAATCCGAATCGCCTTGCTGGACAGCCACTCGTCGTTGGGCGGCAGCGTGCCGGACTGTGCGGCGCGCGTCAGCTCGTCCACGGCCTGACGCAGGTCCGCGGGCAGCTGGGTCGGGGAAACGTCCGCGGGGCCGGCGACTTCGCCTTGGCGGGCGGCCTGCAGCCGATCCGGGCTCAGCGCGTCGTCGAAACGTTGGGCACCGCCGCAGGCTGCAAGGGACAGCAGAAGCAGAGGCAGCAGGGTCAAGCAGAGGCGCATGGGCGGGACTCCTTGCGGGTGAGCATCGTCAAAGCCGCGTCAAGACTGTCGATTCTCTCTGTTGCCGGCAAGCGGGCCGGTCACTTCGCCGTCAGGAACACCGGGTTCGCAATCGCCCACACCGGCCGCACCTGCCCCGGACTGGTGGGGTTGGCCCCGGGTCGCAGCACCGCCGTCCAGCGCACTTGCGACGAGCCCAGCGCGCCGACCGTCGTCTCGGTCTCCAGTACCGCCTGACGCCGCCCGGCCACCAGCGGGGTGTCGGCGACCGACTTGCTTGCTGCGACCACGCCGTCGGCGGCGACCTCCAGCGTCCCGAGCGGCAGCCACTGCGTCGCCTGAACCGTCGCCCGCACCGTGACCTTGGTTCCCGGTGGCAGCTGCAACAGCTCACCCACCATCGCCGCCTCTCCGTCGGGGCCCGACAGCGTCAGCACCAACAGCGGACCCGTACTGGCCACGGCGTGTCCGGCCTTCAGACGCTGGTCCACTTCAGCCGGGGTGAATTTCCCTTGTCGATCAAGCCATTCGCCCTTGGCGTCCTTGCCCAGCCACACCCAGGTGCGCCCCCGTCCGATGCCCGCCGACAGGGTGTGCGTGTCGCTGGAGCCAACGCCTGTGATGCGCAGCCCGCGCGCGAACAGTCCGTACCAATCGCCAAGAACTTCGGTCGTGTCGTCGAACCGCTTGCCGTTGATCAGCTCCATCGCGTCAAACGCCAGCAACTTGTCCGGCGTCTTGGCGGGGTCGTAGTCGATGCCGTCCAGATAGGACTGCGAGCCGCGCGGGTGGTTGCACTGCAGCACGCGCTTGGGGTCGCCGGCGCGCATCTCGGCCAGCAGGTCTTCGGCCTCCTTGCCAAACCACGGCACCGCCCCGCCCGCCGCCAGGTTCGGGTCGGGCTGGATCGGCCACACGGCGAAGTGGCCCAGATGCGCGGTGCTGACCTCGACGCCACTCGCAATCGTGACGCGCCCTTCCAGTCCGCTTGCCTTCAGCCACGGGCGGTAGTCGGTGACGTGGTCGTGGTCGGTGGCGATGGCGTAGTCGATGCCCTCGGCCAGGGCGTCGCGCAGCCGCAGCTGGTTGGGCACGACGCTGTCCGCGCTGTGCTCGGCGTGCACGTGCGAGTCCATGGCCAGCCAGCCGTCCGTGTCGACCACGTGCTGCAGCTGGGCAGAAAGACTGGTCTCTTGCCCCGGCACCAGGGTGACCTGCGCGGTGTGCTCGCTCCACTCTGGCCCGTGGTGCAGCCACACGTTCCACTTGCCGGGCGGCATCAGGAAGGTGGCCGCGCCGTCGGTACCGTGGAAGGTGCGCTCGACCAGACCCGTCGGCTGGACCGCCTGTGCGGTAAAGCGAAACGGAATCGGTTGCTTGGCGTCGTCGGTCACCGCCACCTTCAGCCGCGCGGGCACAGGTGCCGACAGCGTGACCTTGACCTGCCCCGGGCCTGCGGGCAGCAGAGGCTTCTTCGACGCGGCGTCCACCTGGTCCAGCCCCCCGGTCTCGCCGTTGCCGTTGCCGACCCACAGCGTGCGCGCAGCGACCGCCTGCGGTGGCGCCGGACAGGCAAACGCACCGTCGGCACTGGGCAAACAGCGGGTCAGCGGACCGTTCTTGTCGTCCAGCAGCTCGACCTCGATGCCCGGCCACATGCCCAGCACCGCGCCCTGCAACGCCACATGCGGCGCGTCAGGCTGTTGCGCCGCCGCCATCGCCCCCGCCAGATCCGGCCCACCGACGCCGCCGACCGCCAGCCGCCGCACATAGGTCCGGGGCTGCGCGTGCGGCGGGCTGGTCAGCACGAACGCCTGCAGTCCTGCGGTGTTGATGCTGGAGACCGGCGCCTCGTACTTCAGTGCATACGGCAGCACCAGGTCGTTGGCATAGGTGCGCGCAAAGCCAAGCGTCGTCACGGGAATGCCGGTTGCCGGAGCGCCGAACCCCGCCGTCGGCCGATACAGCGCCACCTCGCCACCCCAGAAGGTCGCGTCGGCGACGATGGTCGACAGGTCCTTGCCAGAGGTCGGCGTCACCGTCGTGCGGATCTCGATGGCGGGCGTGTCGGGGTACAGGACGTACTCGTGGGTCACTTCCGCCGCGGGCGCCGACAGCATCAGGAAGGCGTACACCAGGGGCATGGGTGTCAACGGCCCCGACACCCGCACCCGCGCCGCGCCGTCATGACCGTCCGAGATCACGTCGATGTGCTGCGGCTGCACCATCCAGAAGCCGACCAGCGGCACGATTTCCCGAAGACTGTCGATACCTTGCTGCTTGCCGTCGGGCCCCACCAGCACGGCGTCCACAAGGTCGCCACCCACCAGACCAGCCATCGCGCTGCCGTGGGCCCCCGTGCGCAACACGAAGCGGGACCTCGCGTTCTCGAACACCAGGTCGCCGACGCGCGCGGCCGCCCGAAAACCCACCACCACGTCGGCGTCGCAGGCGATGGGGCGCACCCGCACCTGTCCCGGCGGCACCGCCGGCGGCGGACAGGTGTCGAAGCTCGCGGTGTCGCCCGCGTCGACCTGGCCCGCGAGGTCGATGGCGATGTCGGCGTCCTCGTCAGGGGTGGGGTCAGCCCCGCAGGCCAGCAGCAGCGCGGTCAGCGCGACAGAAGCGGTCCGGAGAGCCGCTGGGAGGGCGAACAGGCCTGGCTTCATCGGGAAGTCCACGTGCGCCGCGGGGATGGGCGGCTTGGGCCATGGTAGGGGCGGCAGGAGTTGGCGGCAACGGGCGAGTCGCAGGCGGTCCGCGCCGTCCAGTTGCCCCCAGCGCGCGGCAGGGATACGGTGGCGCGGCCGCGGCGTCCGCCTTCGCCCCCCATCGTCCCCATGGAGCCCCCACATGCCCCGTTGCCTGCGCTCCAGCGCGACCTTGCTGGTCGCCTGCCTTGCCCTGCTGGCACCCGCGTCTTCGGTCGGCTCGGTGCCGATGACCACGATTGTGGAGGGGCTGCTGACCACCGGCGGCGGCGGGCCGGCGTCGGATGGCGAATACGTCGTCACCTTCAGCCTTTACGAGGCAGCGAACAGCGCGGCCTCGGTGTGGAAAGAGGTCTCGGTCGGCGTGCAGGTCAAGGGCGGCGCGTTCTCGCACTTGCTGGGTAGCCTGACCCCGATCGATCCCAAGGTGTTCGCGGGGTTGCAGGCGCCTTGGCTGGGCGTGCAGGTCAGCAACGAGCCCGAGCTGCCGCGCAAGCCGCTGCTGGGCGTGCCCTTCGCGTGGCGGGCGGGTGCCGCTGAGTCGCTGCTGTGCTCAGGGTGTGTGACGGCGCAGATGATCGACCCAGCGGCACTTGCGGGGTTTGCCAAGGCCGCCGACCTGGCCGACGTCGCGGTGACGGGTGCGTATGCAGACCTGTCGGGCGCGCCGTCGCTGCTGCCGTACGCCAAGTCCGCGAGTCTGGCCAAGGTCGCCACGTCGGGAAGTTATGCGGACCTGCTGGGCGCACCGGCGCTGGGCAAGGCGTGTGGCACGGGTCTGGTGCTCCAAGGCTTCAAGGCCGACGGCTCGTACGACTGCGTGTCGGGCGGGCTGCCCCCGGACGGTCTGAACGAGGTCTCGAACAACCTGCTGTCCAACGAGTTTGTCGAGGTCGTGTCGGCCACCAAGCTGCCGGTCGGCCTGCCCGACAACAATCCGCTGGGGGCCACCGCTGAGATCGACGTGCCGGATCTGGGCACGGCGCGCAAGCTGACGGTGTCGGTCGAGGTGACCAACTCGGACTTGAGCACGGTGCAGGTCCTTCTGTTCGACCCCGCGAACACGCAGTACCTGCTGCATGACAAGACGGGCAAGGCGGGTGATGCGCTGAAGACCAGCTTCCCCACCCCGTCAAAGACGCTGAGCGGTGACCTGACGACCTGGGTGGGCAAGAACCCCAAGGGAAAGTGGCGGTTGCAGGCGATCGACGGCAAGTACCTGAACAACAGCTCTGACGGCGCCATCGTCGCGTTTTCGGTCACGGTGGAGACCCTGTCCTCAGCCAAGGTCGAGTCCAAGGGCAACCTGCTGCTGACCGGTGGCGTGAAGCTGCCCGTGTCGTCCGGCCCGCCGTTCGCCTGCGACGCCGCCCACTACGGTCAGGCCTACGTCGACAGCAAAACCGACGAATTCTTCCTGTGCGTCGGCAAGTGGCTGACGGTCGTGTTGCGCGTTTGCGGCAACGGCATTCTCGAAGTGACAGAGGAATGCGACAACGGCGGCAACAACGGCAACGCGCCCGACAAGTGCCGCCTGACCTGCATCAAGCCCAAGTGCGGCGACAAGATCGTCGACTCGGGCGAAGGCTGTGACGACGGCAACAACATCCCCGGCGACGGCTGCGAGGCGGACTGCGAGCCCCCGGCGGGTCAGGCGCAGTTCACCTCGCCCGGCACCGTCCTGTGGGAGGTCCCGGCCGGCGTGTCCAAGATCTCGGTCCTGGGCGTCGGCGCAGGCGGTGGAGGCGGCGGCGGCACCGACGACAGCAACGGCGGGCGCGGCGGTGGCGGCGGTGCGCTGGTCTTCGCCAACACGGTACCCGTCACGCCCGGCGAGATCCTGACCCTCGTCGTGGGCGGTGGAGGCGAGCCCGGCACGCACTCGGCCAGCGGCAAGGAAGGCGGCGCCACCGAGCTGCGGCGCGGCGCCACGGTCCTGTTGCGGGCAGCCGGAGGTTCGGGCGGCGGCGGCATGGCCGGTCCGGGCGTGGCAGGCGGCGAGGCCAATGTCCCCGCGCTGCCTCTGCAAACCGGTGGTGGCAGCGGCGGCGGCTCAGGCGTGTCCGGGGCCAGCGGCGGCTCAGGCGGCGGCGGCGCGGGCGGCTACACCGGCACCGGCGGCGCAGGCGGCACCGAGATGGTCATCGGCAACGCAGGCGCAGGCGGCGGCGGCGCGGGAGGCGACGGCAGCAACGACTTCGGAGCAGGCGCAGGCGGCGGCGTCGGCCTGCAGGGCTTGGGCCCGAACGGTCAGGCGCAGGCATCCGGAACGGCGCTGAACGGTGCAGCGGGAGGCGGCGGCTCAGGAGGTGCGGCAGGTTCCGCAGGCTCGCAAGGCGGCCCCGGCGGCACAGGTGGAGCCTTCGGCGGCGGCGGTGGCGGCGCATGGGACACCCCCAACGGCACCGGAGGCAAGGGAGGCGGCGGCGCGCTGCGCTTCCTGTGGGGCGGCGGGCGGTCTTTCCCCAGCAACGCCAAGGACATGTAGGGCGGGGATGGTGGGGGAGTTTCCGCCCGCGGTCTCGCAGCCGTTTGTGTCGTCGGCGGTGTCGGGACTTGGCACTGGACACCTTCGCGCGCCCCTCCCCAGCGCT
>JBMOIG010000098.1:0-17175 GCA_049317445.1 Myxococcota bacterium
CCCGGCGAACCGGAGGCGCTGTTCTGCGACAGCCTGATTGGGGTCACCTCCTTCTTCAGAGATCCTGACCACTTTCAAGAGCTTGCCGAGTCGGTGCTGTCCCGCCTTGTGGCCCGCTCCAGACAGGACCGCATCATTCGCGTCTGGTCCGCCGGGTGCTCCACGGGAGAAGAGGCGTACTCCCTTGCCATCCTGCTGCACGAGCAGCTGGAGACCAGCCGTTACAGCCGAACCGTGATGATGTTCGCCTCAGACATCGACGGCCGCGCAGTGCGCATCGCACGTGCCGGAATCTACCCGGCCAGCATCGCCGCCGATGTCTCACCCGAGCGGCTTTGTCGCTACTTCACCGTCGCGTCTGGAGGCGATGCCTACAAGATTCACAGAAGCATTCGGGACATGGTGGTGTTCTGCGAGCATGACGTGACGAAGGACCCCTCGTTCAACAAGATGGACCTGATCGTCTGCCGCAACCTGCTGATCTATCTGGGCCTCGACCAGCAGCAGAAGGTTCTTGGCACCTTCAGGTCCGCGTTGAAGCCAGACGGCGCGCTGTTCCTCGGCTCGGCGGAAGGGCTGGGCGAGCTGACTGCGGACTTCCGCACGATCGATGCCAAGTCCAGGCTGTTTGGCTGTCCGACCGCCGCTGCAGTGGCCCCGCTCGCGGCCGATCTGGCCTTTGTTCCCTTGCAGGCAGCCGCCCACGCGACGCCTCCGGCCCGGGGAGCAGTTCCCGCGGTCGAGGCGATCCAGACGCAGCTGCACACCACGGAGCCGCGGGTCACCGGGGACGACTATCTGGACTCGACCATCGGCAAGCTGCAGCGCGTTTGCGACGACCTGCGATGCGTGAACCAGGAGCTGTTGTCGATCAATGAGGAGCTGCGCTCGACCAACGACGAGCTGTCGGCCTCGGGGCGGGCCTCGCAGCTCTCGGCAGAAACGATCGAGCTTGCCAACGTCAGGGCGCGCAACAGCTTGGTCGACCTTGCCCGCGTCAATGACGACATGGCCAACTTGTTGTCGGGTACAGGCATTGCCAGTCTGTTTCTCGACACCCAGCTGCGCATTCGCCGGGTGACCCCTGGCGTTGAGGAACTCATCTGCGTGGTGCAAACCGACTTGGGAAGACCGCTGGCGCACTTTGCCAACTACTTGCGGGACTGCGAGGGTCTGGTTGACGAGCTGCGCGACGTATTGGAATCGCTGGTGCCGCTGGAGAGGGAGGTGTCGTCGCAGTCCGGCAAGTCCTACCTGATGCGCATTCACCCCAGCCAGCGAAAGTCGGGGCAGGTAGACGGGGTGGCGCTGTCGTTCGTCGAGGTCACGGAAAGCGTCAACACCCGACGGACCCTGGCGCTCGCCGTTGCGGCGCAGGAAGAGGCCGCGTGCATCGCAAGGGTGGGAGGCTGGGAGTTCGACGCCTCGACCGGGCGCATGTCGTGCTCTGCCGAGGCGCTGCGGAGCTTCGGCACCGATCCGGTCGGGCCCCTCGATCTCGACGGGCTGCTGGTCTTGATTGCGCCTGAATTCAGGCAATCCGTTGCGGTGGCGGCGCAAGCTTCGTTGGAAACAGGCGCTCGCTGGGACATCGAGGTTCCCCTGGTCGCCGCCAAGGACCGCGCCAAGTGGGTCCGCCTCATCTGTCACCCCCGTGTCGAGAGCGGCCGAACGGTGTCCTTGCACTGCGCGGTCCAGGACATTACCGAGCGCAGGGGGGCCGAGTGAACGGGCACATCTCTGCAACTGCGAGCGCGGAGCGTGCTCGCCGATTCGGAGCGTCATGACGCAAAACACTGAGCGACCGAAGGTGGCCTCCGTTACGCCAAGTCCGACGGGTGGAACCTCAGGTGGCGAGACTCCAAAGAGCTCGATGTCGGCCAGCACGTCGCTGCGCGGGCGAGCGGAGGCGCGGGTGGAGAGGGACGCCCAGCTCGCACCCGCCGAGCCGCCCCGCCAACGGTCTGGCGAAACCTTGGAGCGAGTCGTCCACGAGCTACGCGTACACCAAATCGAACTCGAGATGCAGAACGAGGAACTGCGCCGTGTGCGGACGGAACTGGAAGAGTCCTTGCGGGAGTATTTCGAGATCTACGAGGTTGCGCCGATCGCCTACTTCACGGTCGATCCCGCCGGCATCATCCAGCGGGCCAATCTTGCGGCCGCTTCGCTGCTGGGCGAGACCCGGCAGGCGCTGCTCGGGCGGCGATTTGTCGACTACCTTGCGAAAGAGCAGCACGTGCTCCATCACCGGAACCACAGAAAACTCCTGGAGATAGGTGGGCCTCTGGCTTGGGAGCTGGAGGTGGTGCGCGCGGGGGGCGAGCGGCTTTGGGCGCAGCTGACCGTTGACGTCGCCCACGACTCAAATGGGGCCCCGGTGTTTCGTATCGCGATGACCGACCTGACCGAGTCGAGTCGACGGGAAATGGCCTTGCGCGAAAGTGAGGACCGGTTTCGCGCGCTGGTGGAGTGGACTCCCGTCGCGCTGGTCGTGCATCGTTATGGACAAATCGTCTATGCGAGTCCTTCGGCCGTGCGGTTGTTCGGGGCGGCTTCAGAACAGGATCTGGTGGGGTTGCCGCTGGCAGACCGGTTGCCAAGTGACATTCGTCTGCAGGTGCTCGGCATGGCCAGGACGTCCTCTGGACCTGGCAGTAACGGTCGCCCGCTGTTCGGCCGAGTCCTTCGCCTGTCGGGAGCGGCCGTCGACGTCGAGATTCACGGCTCGCCGATGGTTTACGACGGGGCCCCGGCTGCCTACCTCGTCTTGCTGGATGCCACCGAACGCAGGCGGCTTGCAGTCGAGAATGCCCGCTTGTGCGACCAGCTGCAGCCGACGCGAGCGTCTCGGACATCGGCGACGGCGTACCAGCGGCAGCAAGCCCTCGACGACGCACAACAAGAGGTCTTGGGGTTGGTTGCCGCCGCCTTGGACCGGGTCGAACCGGACACTGTCCTGTTCACGAAGCTCTTGGAGGTTCAGGTCACGGCCCATCGCGCTCGGGATCTGGCTTCGCAGGTGGCGGCGGCAAGTGCTTGGTCGCCGGGTTCCGACCCGCCTTTCGACCGCTGACCAGGTACGGCGGTTCGCGGCGTTGGGGGCGTCCGTGTCTGCAGTGCACGACGACAGGGAGGGGGGGGGCAAAGGACACGGGAATGGCTTCCGCAGTGCGGGAGTTTGCGCCCGAGGTCGGTGCTGTGTCCAAGGTGCCAAGTGCACGCTCGCGGCCGCACGTCGAAAAAATGACGTGTATGATTGGTTGGTTATGGCTATTGCCGGGGGGCTCGCGGTGACTTGGCACAGGACGTGTAGCAACCGTCGCGAAGCTCGTCGATCGAGACGAGGAAAGACCCGCGGGGACGCCGGCGTCCAAAGTCGGGGACGTGTGGAGAGGAGGCGTTGTGTGTGAGCGCGGACTGACGATTCTGGCCATTGACGACAACGCTGACAACCTGACGTCGCTGCGAGCGGTGCTGGCGGATGCCCTTCCCGATGGCGTGTTGTGGACGGCGACGGACGGCCATGTCGGTCTTGCCTTGGCGCGCGACCACGACCCGCACGTGATTCTGCTGGATATCCTGATGCCTGACGTGGACGGGTTTACCGTCTGCCGTGCGCTGAAGGCCGACGACCGCATGTGCGCCATTCCTGTGGTGTTCCTCACGTCCCTGCAAGAGAACCGCGAGGCCCGCGCCAAGGCCGTAGACGCCGGGGCGGAGGGGTTTCTGTCGAAGCCGTTTGACCCGATTGAGTTGACGGCCCTGATCCGCACCATGGCCATGGTCAAGTGCGCCACGCGCCGAATCGTGAACGAAAGAGACAGATTTGCCGCACTGGTCGTGGCCCGCACCCAGGAGCTGGAGATCGAGCTGGAGGTGCGTCGAGCGGCCGAACTGGCGGCGCTCGCCAGCGAACAGAAGTACAAGAACCTGACCGAGAACATCAACGAGGCAGTGTTCACCACCGGCCCCCACGGCATCTTCACGTACATCAGTCCATCGGTGTTCGAGCAAACCGGATTCACGCCCGCCGAGCTGGTCGGCCGCAGCATGTCCGCCCTGTTGCATCCCGACGATGTCCAACGAGTGACGAACCTCTTTCAGACGCAACGGGGCGATGGCCGGCTGGTGATGGAGTTTCGCTTCGTCACGAAGGACGGTCGGGTTCGCTGGGCGCGGGCGTCGAATCGGTTCTTGACCCGCGACGGGCAGGTGCAGGGGTTGCACGGGGTTGTCAGTGACATCACCGCGAACAAGCTGGTGGAAGCTGAGCGAGAGCAGCTGGCGACGGCGATCGAACACGCAGCCGAGATGGTCGTCATCACCGATGGCAAGGGCGTCATCACCTACGCCAACCCCGCCTTCGCACGTACGACGGGTTACTCGCGCCAAGAGGTGACCGGTCGGACCTTGAGCCTGCTGAAGAGCGGGGTGCAGGGTGAAGCCTTCTATCGCACGCTGTGGGACACGATCCTCGATGGCAGGACATGGCATGGCCGGATGATCAACCGGCGCAAGGACGGCACGCTGTACACGGAGGAATCGACCATCGCTCCGGTGCAAGACGAGGCGGGTGTCATCTCAGAGTTTGTAGCGATCAAGCGCGATGTGACCGACGAGCTGAAGATGGCGGCTCGGTTGTTCCAGTCCGACCGGATGGAGGGCATGGGGCGTCTGGCGGGCGGTGTCGCCCACGACTTCAACAACCTGTTGTCGGTGATCCTGAACCACACGGCACTGGGCCTTGAGTACTTGCACGACGGTCACCCCGCCAGAGAGCATCTGGAGCAGATTGGCTACGCGGGAAAGCGGGCGACTGCGCTGACCCGGCACCTGCAAGCCTTCGGTCGCCCTCGGACGCTGCAGCCGTTGGCGCTTGACGTCGGTGCCGCACTTGCCGAGTTGTTGCCGACGCTGCGCCAGCTGGTCGGCGAGCACGTGCTGGTGGTGCACGACGTTGCGCCCGACCTCGGCCGCATCAAGGTCGACCCGATCCAGTTCGAAGAGGTGGTGGTCAATCTGGCCGTCAACGCTCGGGATGCCATGCCGGAAGGCGGCACGTTGACCCTTGCCGCCGTCAACGGGGTGATCGACGCGGCAGACGCGGAGCGGCAGCCAGGCACCAATCCGGGACCGTGCGTCGTGTTCCGCGTCCGCGACTCGGGAACCGGGATGGACCGGTTCACGTTGGACCGGGCCTTGGACCCGTTCTTCTCGACCAAGGACGGCGGGCCGGGTTCCGGCCTGGGGCTGTCGGTCGTCGACGGCATTGTCAGACAGAGCGGCGGCCTCCTCTCGGTCACCAGCGAGCCGGGGCAGGGGTCGGAGTTCAGGCTGCACTTTCCCCAAGACTTGTCCGATGTTTCGCAGGCGGCGGACGGGCCGACCGTTCTGTCGGTCGCGGCACGCCACGCCGCGGACTTCACCATCCTGCTGGTCGAGGACGAAGCTCCACTGCGTGTGGCCTTCAAGAAGGTGCTCGAATCGGTCGGTTACAGGGTGCTGGTGGCCGAAGACGGAATGCATGGGGCGGCCATCTGCGGTTCGCACGTGGGCGACATCCACCTGCTGCTGACCGACGTGGTCATGCCGGAAATGAACGGCAGGGTGCTGGCCGACCGGTTCTCGGTCGACCGGCCGGCGTGCAAGATCATCTTCATGTCGGGGTACGCAGACGCCATGCCGGCCTCAAGCTTCACCCGTGAGCTCAGCACGCACTTCATCGCCAAGCCGATCGCGCCGACTGACCTGAAACGCAAGGTGAATGAGGTGCTGGGCGGTCGTGTCATCAGCAGGGCCGACGCGTTTCAGCTGCCCCTGCTGCTTGGTGTCGGTTTGACGTCGGGCGACAGGGTCGCTCGCCCATAGCTCCGCGCCCCCTTTTCCGCGTTTTTGACGCGGGGGGCACCGCAGCGTACACAGCGGACTCGCCACGCCCCGACGTCGGCCCGGTACAGGGACACGGCTGGGGAACGGGTCGCGCGGCGTTGGTGCGGGGGGGACAGGACATGCTGGGGGCAGGTCAGCGAGTCGTAGCCAATGCGACCGACATCGACGCGGACCTCATGTCGGGTCTGGAGCAGCTCAACGCGATCGGCGCATCGCTCTCTGCCGAACGCAACATCCATCGACTGCTCGAAAGCATCCTGACGGCAGCCAAGGCCATCACGCGCGCGGACGGCGGCACCCTGTACCGCGTCGGTGGCGACGGTACGCTGCATTTCGAGATCGTGCGCACGACCTCGCTTGCCTACTATCTGGGCGGAACTTCCGGCAATCCCGTACCTTTCTACCCGATCCAGCTGGTCGATGCCGACGGCAAGCCCAACCACAGCATGGTGGCCGCGCACGTCGCGTTGACCGGCGAGACCGTCAATCTCCCGGACGCCTACACCGCTGAGGGCTACGACTTTTCAGGCACGCGGGCGGTGGACCAGCAAACGGGCTATCGGTCGCAGTCGTTCCTGACGGTGCCGATGAAGAACCACGAGAACGAGGTCATCGGTGTCCTGCAGTTGATCAACGCGACCAACGCGGACCGTACCGAGATCGTCCCCTTTACCCTGTCGCATCAGCGTCTTGCAGAGTCGCTTGCGTCTCAGGCTGCGGTTGCACTGACCAACCGCACGCTGGTCATCCAGCTCGAGCAGCTGTTCGAGTCGTTCATCACCGTGATCAGCTCGGCCATCGACCAGAAGTCGCCAGATACAGGTGGACACTGCCAGCGCGTGCCTGTGCTGACGATGCTGCTTGCAGAGGCCGCGACGGAAGTGCGTGAGGGGCCGCTCGCCGCCTTTGCCATGACCGACCGCGACCGCTACGAGCTGAAGATCGCCGCGCTGCTGCACGACTGCGGCAAGGTGACCACGCCCGTGCACGTCGTCTCGAAGGCGACCAAGCTCGAGACGATCTGGGACCGCATCCACTTGATCGACACGCGCTTTGAAGTCCTGAAGCGCGACGCGAAGATCCAGCAGCTGGAGGAGCGGGCGCTGGCGGTCGCAACCGGGTCATCGGCCGCAGCGTTGGCCGCCATCGACCAGCACCATCACGACCGCGTGCGGCGCCTGGACGAGGCGGGCGACTTCCTGCGAGCTTGCAACGTGGGCAGCGAGGGGATGGCGGCGTCGGATCAGGAACGCGTCAGGGAAATCGCGGGCTTGCGCTGGACGGACACCTCGGGGCGCGAAGCCGACTTCCTGAGTCCCGACGAGGTTGAGAACCTGACGGTGCGCGCCGGAACGCTGACCCGCGAGGAACGGGAGATCGTCAACCACCACATCATCGCCACCCTGAAGATGCTTGAGCCGCTGCCGTGGCCCAAGCACCTGGAGCGCGTCCCGGAGTTCGCCGGAGGGCACCACGAGCGCGTAGACGGTTCCGGCTATCCCAAGGGCTTGAAGCGAGAGCAGATGTCGGTGCAAGCCCGCGCCATGGGCATCGCGGACATCTTCGAGGCGCTGACGGCCAAGGACCGGCCGTACAAGAAGGGCATGTCGTTGGCGCAGGCGCTCGAGGTTCTGGGAAAGATGAGCGCAGACGGCCACATCGACCCTGACCTGTTCGAGGTCTTCCTGCGCGCCAAGGTGTATCGCCGCTATGCAGAGCAGTTTCTGGACCCGGGCCAGATCGACGCGGTGGACGAGTCGCGGATCCCGGGCCACTCGGGCTTCGGTTCGCCGCGTCCTGCACACAGGGAGTGACCCCGCTGGCCTTGACCCTCCCAAGTCCCAAGGGCATGGTGCCGATCTGGCTGGCCACTTGAGGCCCGGTCGTTGCGCGATGGGATCGGATTCCCGCCCCGGATAGCCCGATGCCCTTCAACAGCCTGCAGTTCATCTTCCTGTTCCTGCCCGTGGTGCTGGTGCTGTGGCGGCTGTTTCGTCGTCGCCAGCACGCGCTGGCCTTCATGATTGGCGCCAGCTACCTGTTCTACGCGCTGGCCGCCGGCTGGTACGCGCTGCTGATGGTCGTCAGCACCTCAGTCGACTTCGCGGTCGGGCTTCTGCTGGATGCCGAGCAGCGTCCCGGCCGCCGCAAGCTCATCCTGTGCCTGTCGCTGGTGTTCAACCTGGGGCTGCTGTCGTTCTTCAAGTACTACGGATTTGTCGTCGACAGCGTCAACACCTTGGCCGGATACCCGGCGCTGCAAGCGGTTGCGGGGGTGGCGCTGCCGGCGGGCATCAGCTTCTACACCTTCCAGTCGATGGGCTACTCGATCGACGTCTACCGGCGTGACATCAAGCCAGCGAAATCATTTATCGAATTCGCCTCCTTCGTCAGCCTGTTCCCGCAGCTCATTGCCGGTCCCATCGTGCGGCCCAAGCTGCTGCTGCCGCAGCTGGCCGCGCTAGGTCCGGTCGACAACGCGCGCGTGACGTCGGGCGCGATGCTGTTCGCCGCAGGTCTGTGCAAGAAGGTGCTGGTGGCGGACCGGCTGGCCTGGTACGCCGACCCGATCCTCAACTCGCCCGGCACGTACGGCAGCGTCGACCTGTGGCTGGCGATGGTGGCCTTCGCCCTGCAGATCTACTTTGATTTCAGTGGCTACACCGACATGGCCCGGGGTCTGGCGCGTCTGCTGGGCTTGGAGTTCTCGATCAACTTCGACTCGCCGTACCACGCCCGCAACCCCAGCGACTTCTGGAAGCGATGGCACGTCAGCCTGTCCAGCTGGCTGCGCGACTACCTGTACATTCCGCTGGGCGGCAACCGAAAGGGCAGGGGGCGCACGGGGTTGAACCTGTTCATCACGATGTTTCTGGGCGGCCTGTGGCACGGGGCGGGCGTGAACTTCATCGTGTGGGGCTCGTTCCACGGCTTGCTGTTGCTGGTCTACCACCGCATCGAGAAGCCGTGGTCCACCCTGCCGCGAGGGGTCCAGCACGCGGTGATGCTGTTCGTCCTGCTGGTGTCGTGGATCCCGTTCCGGATGCACACGATGCACGATCTCGGGGCATTCGCCCTGCACGCTACGCTTGCGCCGCACATGCCCACCGCGCCGCCGCAGCTATGGGGCTACGTGCTGCTGGGCGCCGGACTCAGCGCGTTGCCAAGGAACTCCAACGACATCCGCTGGGGAGCGCTGGGCTGGCCTACCACGCTTGCCCTCGCGCTTTTGGTGGTCGTCGCCATCCTGCATCTCAACTTGTCGTCCAAATTCATCTACTTTGCGTTCTGAACTGCCCATGCCTGCCCAAACCGCGTCGCAAATCCGCAAGCTCGTCGTCTTCGTCACGCTGGTCGTGGCGTTGCTTGCCGCGATCTGGCACGCCAACCGCACAACCCGCGACCAGTCGGCGGCGCAGACCTCGTCCGGCAGCGCGCAGCTGCGCGAGGCGTTGCAGCGGCTGGCGCACCTGCCCGACCGCGCCAGCCTGACGATGAACCCGGGTCCCGTGAACGAGCGGCAGCTGCGCCACGTCAACGCCCCCTTGGTCGGCAAGGTCGACGTGCTGGTGCTTGGTCAAAGCGACGCCGACCACATGTCGCAGACGTTCTTCCGCAAGGGCGTGCGGTTCTACAACGGCTTCCTGTCGAATTCGTTCTTTGCGTATCATTTCGAGGTCTTCGATGACATCGTGCGCGCGGGCGGCGTGCCTCGGCTGGTCCTGTACGACGCCCGCTGCCTGACGCTGGTCAAGGAAGGCGACGAGCCCGGCTACGACACCCCCCCGCAGGACCCGATCTGGTGGGCCGGTGCGCCGTTCCGCCACAAGGCGCAGCCGCAGCCGCCCTGGTACCGGGACCTCGACAGCCTGCTCAGCCTGCAACAGACCGAGCTGACACTGCAAACGTGGCAGGACGAGCGTCAGGTCCGTGAGACGGTGGCCGATCTGGACAAGGACACCGGCGCGTCGTTTCGGGTGGTCGACCGCCACGTGACCTCCAAGGTCCACCGCTGGCTGGCCGATGGCAGTCGGGTGTATCCGGGCGAGCTGGATGGCGTGCTGTCGACCCGAGGCAGTGTGCGGATCGAGGACGCTCAGGGCGAGCGCAAGCTGAACCCGCAGCGCGCGGCGATGTTGGAGGCGTTCGTGCGCCGCATGGCCGCGACCGGCACCACGGTCGTCCTGTACTCGCCCCCGATCGACCCGCGTGCGCTGACGCCCGGGCTGTCGTTGCAGATGGCGGGGGCGGGCAGGGCGGCGGCGCAGGTCGCCAACCGCTTGGGGGTCGACTACTGCGACCTGACGCTGCAGGCAAGGGAAATCGGCTGTCAGGACAACGACTTCTACGACCAGACGCACCTGTCACGCGCCTGCAACCGCGGCATCGTGCGCAAGCTGGTCTCGGGATGTGCGCCGAAAACGCAGCAGCTTTTGCGCGATCTGGTCGACCCTGACGTGCTGAAGCGCTGACGCGACTACTTCTTCATCTCTTCCTGGATCAGGGCAATCACGGTCGCGTATTCCGCCGCGCCGACCCGACCCATCTTCAGGTACTTCACCCGGCTGTCCTTGCCGACGATGATGACGACATCGCGCTCGTCGCAATCGCCCAGCTTCCACGCGTCGCGCAGGATGTAGTCGGGGTCCGTCAGGATCACGGACTTGAACTTCTTGATCTTGTCGCGAATGACCTTGCGGATCGCGAAGTCGGGCTTCCACGTGTCCTTCATGTTGACGATGCCGAGGCCGCGATAGACCGTCTTGTCCAGGTTGGCGGCCTTCAGCGCGTCGCGGAAGGGCTCGTTCAGCTCCTTGACGTCCGGGTCCGTGTAAAAGAGCGCCAGCACCTTGCTGCCCAGATCCGGAATCGACGCCGGCTCGTCTTCCGCATCGCGGACCTTGACGTTCGACACCGCGTCGCCCGGCTTCAGCGCCCAGGCAGACGACGTCACCGCGCCCAGACCAAAGACCACCGTCAGGAACACGCCGAAAGAGAGCTTGAATGGCCTCGTGCGAAGCATGGGTCACCTTCCGCGGCGCCGTTGCGCCACGCATGAGAGGCCGCGGGTCGGCCGTCGTGCTGTTACGTCACCGGCGACCGATCCCCGAATCGTCGCCGTCCCCCAGATACTTGGGTACCGCCTCGGCAGGATAGGCCAGCGCCGTGGCCACTTCAACCGGCGCATGATTCCGCCCGGCATCGGCGCAGCAAAGCGTTGACCACTCCCCGTCTGAAGGTTACACGCCACAAGATGCCTTGGCCGACGAGCGGGCTGCGGGGGAACATGGGCGCGGCGATTTGGGCGACTCGCGCGATGGTACTGGTCCTGCTGGCGACCCCGGCGGTGGCGCACGCGGCGGACTATCCGTGGCTGGCCGGCGCCAAGCCGACACGCACGATCGAGTCGGCGCTGGCGCCCCCGGCGGGCTACAAGCGGATCGCCTTGGACGGCAAAGGGTTCGGCGCATGGCTGCGTGGTCTGCCGCTGCTGCCGGCGGGGACCTTGGTGCACCTGTATGACGGGCGACTGAAGCTCAACCAGCTGGCGCATACGGCGGTCGTGGACTTGGACGTGGGCAAGCAGGACCTGCAGCAGTGCGCAGACGCCGTGATCCGGTTGCGCGCCGAGTACCTGTGGGCGGTCGGCCGCAAGACCGAGATCGGCTTTCACCGCACCGACGGCAAGTTCCTGCAGTGGAAGGGGGGGGACCGCGCGGCCTTTGCCCGTTACCTGCGGGGCGTGTTCATCTACGCCGGCACGCTGTCGGTGTCCAAGCGCATTCCCAAGCCGCCCGCCGATGCGGTGCTGGAGCCGGGCGATGTGCTCGTCCGCGGTGGGTCGCCAGGCCACGCCGTCTTGGTGCTGGACGCTGCCGAGGACGCCCAAGGGCATCGCGTCGTGCTGATCGGCCAAAGTTACATGCCGGCGCAGCAGTTCCAAGTGCTCAGGAATCCGCTGGATGTTGGTTTGTCTCCCTGGTACCGCGCGATAGCCATCGACGGTGGGCTGGGCCTGCAGACGCCTGAGTGGCCCGCGTTCCATCGCGCCGACGTGCGGCGGTTTCCGGCGTCCCAGCCGAAGCGGGCGAGGTAGCCGACGATGACCGCCTTGCTGCCCCTGCTGCTCGCCCTGTTGCCCGTCGCCCCGCCGACAGAGGTGCCGCCGCAGCTCAAGTGTCTGGTCGAGAGCTATCCGGGCGCGCTGTGCAGCGCCACGGCAACGGAGCTGGTGTGGTGCGACGGGACGCGGATGCCGTATCGCACGGGTTCGCAGCGGACCGCCCACGCCGAGCGTCTGGCCAACGGCGATCTGGCGGACCAGATGCGGCAGGTCTACACGCCGTTCGTCCCGGCGACGCAGCCCGCCGTGGACCAAGAGCCCGGACGCATCCGCAACCAAGCCTTCTTTGCCAAGCTGTACGGCCGAACCCAGGCGGAAGTTCTGGCGCACACAACGCGACTGACGTGGCTGGATGGCAAGACCCTGCGCGTGACTACGCGTTTCGGCATCGACCAGCGCCTTGCGGCTGTGCGAGACGAGCTGCGCAACCTGCCGGCCAAAGTGGCCGCACCCGCATTCCAGACCGAGGGTACGCTGGTCTGGCGCACCATTCGCGGCACGACACGCCGCAGCGCGCACGCGTACGCGATGGCCATCGACGTCGGGGTGCCGGTCAGCGACTACTGGCAGTGGCACGCGCCTGACGCCCAAGGCAAGTTGCCGTTCCGCAACCGGATGCCCATCGAGGTTGTGCGGGTGTTCGAGAAGCACGGTTTCGTTTGGGGCGGGCGCTGGTACCACTACGACACCATGCACTTCGAGTTCCGGCCAGAGCTTTTGCACCCTGCGTGTGTGGGTGGGGCGGCTGGGCAGCCCTAGGGGCTCCGTAGAAGTCCACGCAGCAGGCTCACTTTGGCGGTTGATTCGGTGGACTTGACCAAGGGTCCCGCTAGAGGCAAGGTCCGGACTCGTCTTTTTGCGGACGCTGCGGGCGCTCGCATGGTCTTGGCGCCCGCCGCCTCGCGAATGTTGGCAAGTGTTCTGGTACAGGAGTCGAGAAGAGCGTGAGCGAAGGCCCTGGAACCACCGCTGCTGAGCCGGGCTTGCCTGCCGATGCGCTCGCAAGCGAGGCGGCCGTTCCGCCACCCGCGCGGATGGAGCGGGCCGCAGGTGGCTTCATGCGCCACGCGGCCTCCGTCGGCACCGCGGCGTTGGCCGTTCAGGTCATCGGCGTCGTCTCGACACCGCTGGTCTCGCGTCTGTTTTCGCCGGAAGCCTTTGGTATCGCGGGAATCTTCGGGTCGATCACGGGCATTGCTGCGATGGTTGGCTGCCTGCGGTACGACGCGGCCATCCTGTTGCCTCGCGAAGACGAGGACGCGGCGAGCCTGGTCGGATTGAGCAGCCTCATCGCCGTGGCGATGACCGTGTTGGTCGGCGTGGTGTGCTGGTTCGGGGGCCGTCCGCTGCTTGCGACGATGCACGCAGACTCGCTGTTTGCCGACGCGTGGATCATTCCGCTGGGCCAGTTCCTGATGGTCGCAGCGCTGCCGCTGACCGCGTGGAACCAACGGTTGCGCAACTTCGATCGACTGACCGGCGTTCGCATCACGTCTTCGTTGGCGAACACGATTGGCACGCTCGCAACCGGCGCGGCAGGGCTGGGATTGGGCATTCACCTGATCTACGCACGTGTCTTCAGCGGCTTCCTTTTGGCGCCGCTCTTGATGCTCGCGCTGGGCTGGTCCTCGGACCTTCGCTACATCGTGCGCAACTGCACCTGGCAGCGGCTCCGGGCGGTTGCCATCCGCTATCGCGGGTTTCCGCGCTTGAACACGCTGGCCTCGCTGCTCGACATCCTGGGGCGTGAGGCGCCCGGTCTTGTCTTGGCCGGCTACTTCGGTCCGGCGGTGGCGGGTTACTACGCACTGTCGCGTCGGCTTCTCTACATTCCCGGCACGTTTGTCGCGGGGGCGATCAGCGAGGTGCTGTTCGAGCGGGCTGCCGCATCGCGGTCCGAGGGGGGCGATCTGGGACCTTTGGTCCTGTCCGTGTGCAAGCGCTTGGTGGCGGTCGGGTTGATGCCTATCGTGGCCATCGCGCTGATTGGTCCTCTGGTCTTCGAGGTCGTCTTCGGGGCGAAATGGGCCGAGGCCGGCTCCTACACGATGCTGCTGGCGCCGCAGGTCTTCGCGATGTTCTTCTCTTCGCCTATCACCGTCCTCTTCCCGGTTCTGGAGCTGCACCGCTTCAACCTGATCAGCGAGGTGCTGCTGTTCCTCGCGTTTGTCGGAACGATTGTTGTCGGCGCGCTGGTCTGGGGCGACGTCAAGTCTACGCTCCTGCTCTACAGCGTCACATCGTCGCTGGCGATCTTGTGGCGCCTATCGCACTTGCTCAAGGCCGCTGGAGCCAGCGTGGTTCCTGTGTTGCGCCACATCGCCCTGCACCTTTCCTTCCTGGCGCCAGCCATTGCGGCTGGTGTGTTGACCCGTCATGTATGGGGCCTTCCTGTCGTCGTCAGCGTCTGCGCGGTTCTGCTCGCGATGGTTCCCTACCCCTTCCTGATGCTGCGGGTGGACAAGGAACTCGATGTCGCCACTCGTCTGGTGCTTCGCAAGGTTGTGTCGCGGCTGCGTCGCTCGCCAACCTGAGACTCGTCTGAGGGGGAGCCGCGACGTCGGTTCAATGTCCCGGAACCAGTCACGGAACATCCACAAACCATCCGGGGTTGCGAAGCAACGGGCGCCGGTCCCGCTGCACAGGGGAGAGCGTCTCGTGAACTTCGACCCCACCTACCTGCTGGTCAGCTTCGCGTTCGGCACGCTGGGTCTCGCCCTGTTCACCTGGGCCCGCTCGCAGGCGCGGCTGCTGCACGTCGTCGGGGGCCTGACGCTCATGATCGCTCCATGGTTCTGCGCGACGACGGCCGTGATGGTCGGTGTGTGCGGCGCATTGGTGGTCGTGCTGGGGCTATTGCTCTACACGGGACGGTGACTGCGCTACAGTTGCTCGGGCAATTGCCCTTCCGCCGTAAAAAAAGGAGCCCTGATGAAGCGCGCTTTCTGCCTCGTGATCCTTGGTCTGTTGTGGGCGACGCCGGTGTTGGCCGATGTGGCGCCGGTTCCCAGCTGTGGCTGTCAGGTGGTCGGTGCCGGCACAGTCTTCCCGCTAGGCGCCGCCGTGTTCGCCGCGTTGGGCGTGTTGGCCGTCGCCATGCGCCGACGCTGACATCTCGGGTGCCCCAAGGATGACCGCTGCTCCCCCCTCGGAGGTTTCCATGGCTACCCGCAAGGCTCCCCGTCCGCCCGTCATTCCGCCGGAAGACCTGCGCGCGGTTCCGCCGTTGGGCATGGATCCCGCGTCGATTCGCCGCGACTTCCTGCAGAACCTGTTCACACGGCAGGCGAAGTTCGCCGAGGTGGCCACTCGCAACGACCACTACCTGGCGCTGGCCGGCACCGTCCGCGACCGGCTGTTGCAGCGCTGGATCGAGTCGTCGCGCACCTTCCGCACCCGGGAGAGCCGGACCGTCGTGTACCTGTCGGCCGAGTACCTGATGGGGCCGCAGCTGGAGCACAACCTGCTGTGCCTGGGGATGCGGGAGGCGGCTGCGGAGGCGTTGCAGCCCTTGGGCATCGATCTGGAGCTGCTGATCGACCACGAGGAAGAGCCGGGGCTGGGCAACGGCGGTCTGGGGCGGCTGGCGGCGTGCTACATGGACTCGCTGGCGACGCTGGGAATGCCGGCGATCGGCTATGGAATTCGCTACGAGTACGGCATCTTTGACCAGCGCATCGTGGACGGCTGGCAGGTCGAGGCCACCGACACGTGGCTGCAGCTGGGCAATCCGTGGGAGATCCCTCGCTACCAGATCGAGCACATCGTCGGTTTCGGCGGCCGTGTCGAGTCGGGGCGGGACGAAGCCGGCCGCTACTGGACCAAGTGGACGCCAGAGCGGCGGGTCCGTGGCGTGGCGCACGACACGCCCGTGTTGGGCTTCGGCACCGACAACGCGAATTTCCTGCGTCTCTGGACGGCGTTGGCGGTTGAGGAGTTCGACTTTCAGGCGTTCAACACGGGTGACTACGTGGGCGCGGTGCACGAGAAGGTCGGCTGCGAGAACCTGACCAAGGTGCTGTATCCCAACGACGACTCGCTGGCGGGCAAGCAGCTGCGGCTGGAGCAGCAGTACCTGTTCGTGACTTGCTCCCTGCAGGACATGATCCGCATCTACAAGCAGCGCAACGGCGACCTGCACGGCCTGTCGCGCAAGTATGCGGTCCAGCTGAACGACACGCACCCGGCGCTTGCCATCACCGAGCTGATGCGCCTGCTGGTCGACGAAAACGCGATGCCTTGGGACGAGGCGTGGCAGGTCACGACCGACACTTGCGCCTACACCAACCACACGCTGCTGCCCGAGGCGCTGGAGACCTGGCCGCTGCCCCTGATGCAACGCCTGCTGCCCCGGCACGTGCAGATCCTGTTCGAGATCAACCGCCGCTTCCTGGATGAAGTGCGCGAGCGGCGACCGGGAGACGAGGCCTTGGTGCAGCGGGTGTCGCTGATCGACGAGGGCGGCGACAAGCGCGTGCGGATGGCGCATCTGGCGGTGGTGGGCAGTCATAAGGTCAATGGCGTCGCGGCCTTGCACTCTCAGCTGTTGCGGCAGACGGTGCTGCGCGACTTCGCTGACCTGTATCCCGACCGCTTCACCAACGTGACCAACGGCGTCACGCCGCGGCGGTTCGTCCGGCAAGCCAACCCCTCGCTTTCCAAGCTGATCACCGAAGCCATCGGACCGGGGTGGGAGACGGACCTCGAGCGACTTCGCGGGCTGGAGCCTCTGGCCGACGACGCGGCGTTCCGTCACCAGTGGCGGGGCATCAAGCGGGCCAACAAGGTGCGGCTGAACGACTATCTGCAGTCGCACGTGGCCTTGAGCTTCGACCCCGACGCGCTGCTGGACTGCCAAACCAAGCGCATTCACGAGTACAAGCGCCAGCACCTGAACCTGCTGCGCACCATCGTGGCGTTCGACCGCTTGCGCCAGGGGCTGGATCAGGACCTGCCGACCCGCACCGTGCTGCTGGGCGGCAAAGCGGCGCCGGGGTACCGTACGGCCAAGCTGATCATCCGGCTGGCCCATGGCATCGCCGAGGCCATCGCGCAGGAGCCCCGGGCCCGCGACCGGCTGCGCGTCGTGTTCGTGCCGGACTTTAACGTCAAGATCGGGCAAGTGCTGTATCCTGCTGCGGATTTGTCCGAGCAGATCT
>JBMOIG010000099.1:0-16964 GCA_049317445.1 Myxococcota bacterium
ACGACGTCGGCAGTGCGGGTTTGTTGCCCCACGCGTCCACCGGAAAGCCGCGGCAGGATCCGCTGTGGGGCGCGCACTTGGCGCCTACACCGTCGGCCACAGTTCCCGCACAGGACACCAGCTGGACCGGCTGACCGCCCTGAACCTGGTACCAGGCGTTGCGGTAGACGAAGGCGTAGCCGAAGCCGCTGACGAAGGCCTCGTCGGTGTAGTAGCCCGCGACCAAGGGCTGGTCGCACGCTGAGTCCGAGACGCCCAGCCGTGGCGCGATCACCTGCCCCGTCGACATCTGCAGCCCGAAGAAGACGCCGGCCTTTGGCGAGTAGACGACCGCGCCGTCACGCAGCAGGTCGACCTGTCCGCCGGTTGAAACCGAGGGGTGACCGCGCTGCACCAGCACGCCGACGGGCTGACCTTGCGCATCGACGACCCACAGCCCTCCCAACGCGGGAACAGTTCCCGTTGTGTCTGCACCGGGTTGGACGACGACATCGGCAGGTGGCGCGATCACGTCGGGTTGGGGTTCTACGGCGGCGTCCAGCTCGACAGGCTCGACGGCATCCGACGCCTGACGGGAACAGGCGGTCCCGAGCGCCAACGTCACCGACAGCATGAAGAACGGGAGCAGCAAGGACCGAAGCCGACGAGCGGCGCGCAAAAAGTTCGTCATACGTGCATTTCCAGTGCGTAAGGGGAAGGGAGCATTGCAAGTCAGCCGTGCTCGCGAATCCAAGCGTGCCGCACGGTCTCAGCGGCTTCCTGAGGGCGCTCACGGGCGGAGTCGCGCAGGCGTGACAGCCACGTGGGAGGCTCGCTCACGGACTGTGCGCGCCCGTACCACGCGATCATTTCCGCGTGCAGCGCGGGGGCTCCGGCGCGACCCAGACGGGCCAGCTGCTGCTCGACGAAAGGCCGCTCAAAGGCGACACGGGCCACGGCTTCCAGTGCCTCACGCTGCAAGAAGGCGTGCGCATGGAGACGAAGCGCGGCTTCTGGGTCGGCGGGCTCCACTTCGGGAGACTTCTTGGCGGGTTGCTCGCCGACGCCCCTTTCGTCGCGGGGAGGTGGCGCAGGCTTGACGGGCATCCGATCCGAGTCGGTCTTGAGCAACCGCCGCACGCCCTCGTGGGTGCCGTCGCGGGGCGCGGGAACGCCGACGCAAAGCTCCAGCGCCATCAGCGTCTTCTCGTCCAGAAAGCCGTGAGCGGTCAGCCCTTGGTCCTTCTGAAACCGCATCAACGCCGCGCGCGTGTCGCCCTGCAGGATGCCGTTGATCTTGAGGTGCATCCCCAGCGCCACGTTGAGCGCCGCCTGCACCCACTTCTGCAGGACCAAGTGTCGGTCGTCTGTCGGCGGCCGCAGTGCGCTGGGCTCCAGCACCTGCTTGGACGAGGCGTACGACAGCGCTTTGACCTGCGCCTTGGCCGGACTTGCGAGGTCCACCTTGGCCAATTCGCCCAACATTGCCTTTCGCCGCCCACCGACTCTGCCCAGCGTGCCGTCCATGGTTGCGCCCTCCCAGTCTTCCGGCCCCTTGACGTGCGACGGACGATTCAGCGGGCAGGATACTCAGGTTCGCCGCCCCCGGCCAAGGGTTCGATGCGCTCTGCCACCGCCCCCGCCAGAAACCGATCGAGGATGCGTGCAGCGGCGACCTTGTCGACCTGGCGGCGACGACGGGCGGCGCGCATGCCCAGCGCCCGCAGCTCGTTGTGCGCTTCCGTCGTCGTGTCAGCCTCGTCTACCAGCCACACGGGCAGCGGAACAGCGGCCGCAAGCGCCTGTGCAAACCGGCGACACAGGCCCGCACTGGCAGCGCCCTGACCCTGAGGCGCATTGTCGTCCTGAGGCGGCAAACCCACCACCAACACGTCAGGCCGCAGTGGCGCGAACAGCTGCTGAAGACGCGTGAGGTCCACGCGGGTGCCTTGGCGCTCGAGCACCGCGTGCGGCAAAGCCATGCCCGTCGCCACATCGCTGACCGCCACGCCGATGCGCGCGCGACCGACGTCCAAGGCCACCACGCGCCCGGTGCAGCGTTCGGCGGCCATGGCGGCGGGGTCGGTCATCGCAGGATGCTCCTTGGGAAAAGCGAATGGTGAACGTAGGTGGCGGTCGCTTCGTTTGCGCGACGGCGGCCGCAGGGTATCATGCGCCCCGGCCTTTGGCGCGACCCGTCCACCCGCACTTCAGGAAGCCTGCATGGCGCACCCGCCCGTCACGATCTACCGCACCCAGACCTGCCCCTACTGCTCGATGGCAGCGCGCCTGTTCGAGCGGCGTGGCGTTGTCTTCTCGGAGATCTACCTGGACGGCAAGGCGGAAGAACGGGCGGCGCTGCAAGAGCGCACGCAGTTCCGCACGGTGCCGCAGATCTTCATCGGCGAACGCTTTGTCGGTGGTTACAGCGATGTGGCGGCTCTGGAAGCCAACGGCGAGCTCGATCAACTGCTGGCCGGCTAGACCGCGTGCAAGCCACGCGACCCACGGGGGGTACGAAGATGGGGGCCGGCGAACCGATCGTCGTGCAGAAGTACGGCGGCTCGTCCGTTGCGGATGTCGATCGCATCCAGCAAGTGGCGGATCGCATCGTCGCGACGCGGCGCGCGGGCAAGCGCGTGGTCGCGGTGGTCTCGGCCATGGGCAAGACCACCGATGACTTGGTCAAGCTGGCCCACGAGATCACGGACACCCCCGATCGCCGCGAGCTGGACATGCTGCTGACGGCCGGCGAGCGCATCTCGATGGCGCTGCTGGCCATGGCGATCCGGGCGCGCGGAATGCCGGCGACCTCGCTGACCGGCAGCCAGTGCGGGATCCTGACCAACGACGCCCCGGGCGGCGCGCGCATCGTCGAGATTCGGCCCTTCCGGGTGCAGGACGCTTTGGATCAAGGGCAGATCGTCATCGTCGCCGGCTTCCAGGGCGTCAGCTACCGGCGCGAAGTCACCACGCTGGGCCGCGGCGGCAGCGACACGACGGCGGTCGCGCTGGCAGCGGCGCTGGACGCCGAAGCGTGCGAGATCTACAGCGACGTCGACGGCGTCTACACGGCCGACCCGCGCGTGGTTCCCGATGCGCGACGGCTGGATGCGATGAGCCACGACGAGATGCTGGCGATGGCGCGCTGCGGGGCCAAGGTGCTGGGTAGCGATGCAGTGGCCTATGCCCGGATGCACGGCATCGCGCTGTACGCCCGCGGCACCCACGGCGGCGGCGAGACCTTGGTGCGGCGCGACGAACCGACTGACCGACCGCACATCTCCGGGGTTTCCTCGCGCGCACACTGCGCCGTGCTGCAATACGACGCGGACGGTCAGGCGCAGGTCGAGACCGAGCTTGCCAACGCCGCGGTCGCGCCCTTGCTGCTGGTCGCCGGTGCTGGCGCTGCGGGCTGCGGTCCGCTCACGCTGCTGCTGGGCCGCGATGTCGCCGACGCGGTGGACCCCGCTTTCGAGCGACTGGTCCAGAAGTTGCGCGATCTCTTGGGCGACCGTCTGCGCGGCGAGCATCAGGGCACTCTCGTCAGCATCGTCGGTCCCGCGGTCGGTCGCGAACCCGCCTTGCTTGCCCAGTTTCGCTCCGTCGTGACCCAGTCGGTCGGCGCGCCGCCCGCTTGGGTGATGGCACACGGCCTGTGCCTGTCGTCGCTGCTGCAGCCGGCCCAAGCCGATGCCGCTGTGGTCGCCCTGCACCGCGCATTCGTCGAAGGAGGACCATGGCGACCGCCAGCCGCAGCGTGACAGTGCTGGGTCTTGTCCTCGCGCTCGCGCTGACCTCGTCGGCGTGCGGCGATCGCATCGGCTTGCCGCAGGGAGGCCCGACCACCTCCGAGGACGTCCTGGCTCGCGCACTTGCACGAGAAATGCCCAAGTCCGTCCAAGGGTTGGCTCGGCTGGACACCTACGTCAAGGGCGAGGCCCGCAAGGCTGACTTGCTGATCGCCGCCCGCCGACCGGACGCCGTGCAGATGCAGGTGCTGTCGCCGACGCTGGACCTGCTGGCGGTGATGAACACCGACGGCAAGCGCTTCACGTCGTTCGAGCGGGGCGGCACGGAGTGTTACGTTGGCGATGCGTGTGCCCACAACCTCGCGAGAATCATCCCGATTGCCCTGCCGCCGGAACAATTCGTCGCCGCCCTGTTGGGCCGGCCGCCTCTGCTCGACACCACGCCACAGACGCTACACTGGGACGACGAACGCAAGCTGTACCGCATCGATCAGGGTCCGCAAGACGGCCTGTGGCAACAGGTTTATGTGCAGCCGGGCACCTTCCGCTTTGTCGGAACGGTGCTGCACCAAGGCGCGACCCGCGTGGCGTCGATCCAGTACGACGGTGAGGTTGGCGTCGACGGTCCGCCACGCACCCTGCGCTTCAAGGACACCCGTGGGGAGCTCGACGTGTCGGTGACCCTGCGAGAGGTCGAGGTCGGGACCACCATCGCCGACGACGTGTTCGCCGTGACCTGCCCGGAAGGGATGCGGACGGTCGACCTGCCCTGCGGGCCCGTGGCCCCGCGTGGAGAGTCCAACCCACCGTGAACACTTCGCTCTTCATCTGCTTCGAGGGCACCGATGGCTCGGGCACGACGACCCAGGGCAACCTGTTGGCGGCCGAGCTCCAACGCCAGGGGCGCACCGTCTCGCGCACCGCCCAGCCGTCGGACGGCCAGGTCGGCCAGCTGATCCGCGCGGCGCTGCGTGGTGAGACGGTCCACCGCTTGGATCCCGCCACGGTGGCGCTGCTGTTCGCCGCTGACCGCGTGGACCACTGTCGGCAGGTGATCGCCCCGGCGCTTGCCCGCGGAGAGGTGGTCATCTGCGATCGCTACCTGGGGTCCTCGCTTGCGTTTCAGGTGGTGGACGGCGACGGCGCCATCGATGCGGAGTGGGTGATGTGCATCAACCGCGGGGCGCTGGTGCCCGACGCGACCATCCTGATGGACCTGCCGGTCGACCAAGCCCTCCACCGCATCGTCGCCCGCGGCAAGCCCCGCGAGCGCTATGAGATCGAAGACACCCTTCAGCGCGTCCGATCCAGGTATCGGGCGGTATTCGCCGCGCCGCCGCCCCAGCTGGGTCGCACCGTGGTGCTGGACGCCCAGCGCAGTCGCGAGGCGATCGCGTATGATGTGCTGCAGGTGGTGACCCAAGTGCTCGCCAAACACGCAACGCAGACGCCGACTTCCGCTGCTCGCCCGCAGGACGAACTCGCATGACGCAGGGTCCCGACAAGTCACGCCCCTCAGCCGACGACGTCCACGTGCCGACGCAACTCTATGTTGCGCCGCCGCTGGACCCGCCCGTTGCGTCGGACGCGCCCAAGCCCGCAGCGGACGAGGTGAACGACCGTACGCTTCCCGATTCCCGGCAGTTGGCGCCCCAAGTGTTCGTCGCCGCCGAGGCACAGCCGACCCGACAGGACGACGAGCTGCTGACGCGACAAGAGGCTTCCCTCGACGAGAAGATCCGCGCGCACCTGGCCGAAGGTCCCAAGAAGAAAGGCGATCCCCTGATTGGTGAGCGAGTGGGTGGCCGCTTCCTGGTCACCGGCAAGATCGGCGCGGGCGGCATGGGCGCGGTGTACCGGGCGCGGCAAGAGGGCATGGATCGCGACGTGGCGGTCAAGGTGCTGCTGGGCGAGCTGGTCGACAACGAGACCGTGCTGCGGCGCTTCACGCTGGAGGCGCTCGCCGTCTCGCGACTGCGCCACCCCAACACGATCCAGATCTTCGACTACGGACAGACGGCGCAGGGCAACCCCTACATCGCCATGGAGTTTCTTGAGGGGCAGACGCTGCACGAGCTGCTGCGCAACGAGCGGCCGCTGCCGATCCGTCGCGCCCTGCGCATCATGGGCGCCGTTGCCGCATCGCTGGCCGAAGCGCATGGCAAGGACATCGTCCACCGCGATCTGAAGCCCGAAAACATCTTCCTGACCCGCGTCGACGGCAACCCGGACTTCGTCAAGGTGCTGGACTTCGGCGTCGCCAAGCTGCGCGACAACAACGACGAGAACCAGGGCACCCTGACCCAAGCCGGCAGCATCTTCGGCACACCGCGCTACATGAGCCCGGAACAGTGCTCAGCCCTGCCAGTCGACGGACGCAGCGACCTGTATTCTTTGGGTGTCATGCTCTACGAGATGATCGTCGGGCACGCACCGTTCCTTTCGGATCAGCCGCTGTCGCTGCTGCTTGCGCACGTGAACGACCCGCCGCCTCCACCCAGCGCCGAGTGCCCGGACCATGCGGTTCCCGCCGAGGTCGAAGAGCTGGTGCTCGCCCTGCTGGAGAAGGCCCCGCAGGACCGCCTGCAACGCGCCGAGGAGCTGTCACGGCTGTGCCATGAGATCGCCGACGCCCTGCCGGCCGACTTCGACGCGCGCGTCAGTACCGCCGATGCCGAGCGTCTGGGCGTGCGGCTGCCCAGCGAGCACACCCTGCAGGTGCCGACCCGACGCGAGCTGGGGGCCCATGGCAGCTTGCCCACTTTGGTGCAGGGCCAGACGGTCCCGATACCCTCCAAGGGTGCAGGAAAGCTGGCCATTGCCGTGGCCGTCTTCCTGGTGGCCGCTCTGGCCGGGGCGGCGTGGATTTGGCTGCAGCGGGTCGAGCCGCCGCCGCAATCCGCGCTGGGCCCGGCCATCGCCGCGCCGCTGCCGCCGCTGGCACCGGACATGGCGAGAATCACGCTGGTCTCGACTCCCGCCGGGGCGACGGTGATGCGCGGCGAAGATGCCTTGGGCACGACGAACCTGACGATCGACCGCCCCAAGGGCGCTCCAGCCGAGACGTGGAAGCTGGTGCTGAAGGACTTCCAAACGCGGAACATCACCGTTTCGTTCGCTGATTCGCGCATCCTGACGTTTTCGCTCGAGCCGCTGGTGGCACCGACTGCACCGCCCCTTGCCGCAAGCCCGCTGCCGGCCCCCGTCGCCAAGCCGCGCCCGAAAATCGCCGGCACCCCTCAGGTGGCACCGCCCGCGCCGCCCACTGCGCCCGCCACGCCAGAGCCCGTCATCAAGCCGATCGAGGCTGCCAAGCCAGAGCCCCCGAAGCCTGAGCCCGTCAAGCCTGAGCCCCCCAAAGAGAAGCCCAAGCCCAAGGACCCCGCCCTGCTGGACGATATCCTGTAGCAGCGGCCAGCGCCTCTCCGGCAGGTTGGGGCCGCAGTCCGCACAACGGCTTGTTTTTGAAGCTTGTTACAGCGTGCGGGCGCAGCGGAACCCGACGAACGTCAGCGGCGCCGCGCCGGCCTCGAGGGTGAAGCGGCGGTCGTCCGACCGGCCCTTGCAGACGTCACCAGCACTGCTGGCTTCAGCGCTGCCGCCCCGGACCACGCGGCGGACGGAGTAGTTCTTGGCGACGTAGCTGCCGTCAAAAGTGTGGTCGGCGGGGAATGTCGGGCACACGGGGTTGTCGCAGGGCGTATAGCACCCGGCCTTGTCGTTGCCGGGACCACACTTGCACGCGGGGCACAGCAGCTTGCAGTCCTTGTTGGCAGGGCCGAACTGCACCAGGCACTGGGTGCACTTCTCGCACTCGTAGGTCTGGGTGGCGTCGCACGTGACCTTGTAGGGGAACTTGGGGTTGTTGTCGCCCGCATCGCTCGACGTCCACTCAGCGACATTGCCCGCGAGATCGAACACTTGGGTGCCGCCGGCGCAGGTAGGGTGACCGTCGATGCCGACCGCCTCCGTGCCGCCGACACAGACCACGTCGTCCTTGGACGCCATCGCCTCGCGCGCCAGATACGTGCCGGGCGTGCACACGGCCAAGTTGACGTCGATCGACTGCATGTGACCGTTCACCATCCGTTCGCACTTGGCGGGGATGACCTCATCGGGCCCCGGCTCGGGCAGGAACGTGAACAGGCGCTTGGTCAGGGCATCCGCAGCGGGACCGCCCGCCACCCGCTCCCACTCGAACTCCGTGGGCAAGCGCTTGCTGACGAAGCCGCAATACTCGGACGCCTGCATCCAGGTCACCAACACCGCAGGATGCTTCGTGAACTTGGCGTTGCGGTAGTAGTCCTCGTACCCAAGGCCGTTGTCGCCGGCGGGACGCGAACAGATCCCCATCTCTACGCAATAGTTGTACTGCTCGACGGTCACTTCATGCACGTCGAGCTCGAACGGCTTCAGCGTCACCTGCACCTCGGGCTCGCCGGGGTCGAAGGTCTGCTTCTGGTTGCAGGCCACGTCGTCGCGCGGGATGCCGCAGCCGAATTCTCCCATGCCGAATTGGAACTGCAGGCCCGTCGTCACCTTGGCCATCGCTGTGCTTGCGGGCGAGGGCTTGCCGGTTGCGCAGCCCGCCGCCAGCACTGCCAAAGCAGCTGCAAGGACCCATCCCGCTCGATGCCCTGCCTGGACCACCTTCATCGCTCGCCCCTTCATCGCCGGAGGTCCGTCGCGTCCAGCACCGTCAGCTCGCTGCCCGCCTTCAACTGGACGCCATCGACGAGCTCCTCGGAGGGAATGGCCTCGCGCACGCCGTCCCAGACCAACAGCACCAGACCCAGACCCACGGCCGATCCACCGCCGCGGTAGCCAAGATTCTGCCATTGTTCCAGCTTGTTGAACCACGGGCTGCCGGCAAACTCCTTGTCCGCGTAGTAGGAAGCCACTGCACCGCCACCGATCAGCGCGCCACCGCTCACCAACAGCGGCCACCCCAGCCAAGTCCGCCACGTCGTCGGACTGTCGATCCGCTTGAGCACGAACCGCGCACTCAGCAAACGGTCCTGCGGAATTTCGAACACGTCCTCGACCGGGTGATAACCCGCGCGCTGCAGCGTGACCTGATGCCGCCCCGGCTCGACGTCGATGTTGCGGACAAACGGCGTGACCGCGACGACCTTCCCATCCACCGCGATCTGGGCACCGCGCACATTGGCCCACACAGTCAGCGCCGCGCGCCGCACCTTGGCGTTCAGCGACAACACGACCCGCACCGTGCCGCTGAGCGGCACCACAAGCTCAGTCTGCAGGTCGTCGTGGTCCGCCAGTCGCAGCACCAGTGGATAGCGCCCCGGTTTCATGTGAGTCGTCAGCGGCGTGGAACCCAGCGTGGGCCCGTTGGCACCCAGCAAGATCTGCGCCCCGGAGGGCGTCGAGACGATCGTCACTTCCGGCAGGGCTGTGTACGCGCGCTGCTCGAAGTCCCGGCGCATGTTCGCGACGTCGGTCGCGTTGGGCGGATCGGCGCCGTTGTTCTGCTTGCGGTAGGCCGCAACGTAGCGGTCCAGAAGCTCGACGGCGGCCGTGTAGTCTGCCAGTTTCTCCTTGATCTTCGCCATGTTGTAAAGCCACGCCGGCTTCTGATCGAGGGCAAACGCCTGCTCGAAGGCGACGTAGGCCTCTGCGTAGCGCCCCTCTCGGTAGGCGACACGACCCAACTCTCCCACGCGTTCAGCCTCGGCGGCCATGGCGGCGGGGTCGTCTGCCACGGTGGGCGGCGGCGGGGGAACTTCCTCGGCAACGGCGGGCAGGGCCACGGCCATCGCGAGGCACAAGGCTGTGAGTCTGGGCAGGTACTTGGGCATGGTCGGGTGGGCTCGCGCGCAATCCTTCGGCAGCGTCAGGAGAATCGATGCAGGGTACCATGCGACCGGGAGTGAGGCAAACCGATCCGCGCCACGCAACGGCAGCGAATGACAGCGAAACAGGAAGCAGAAACCCCGAAATGGCGATGTCAGGGGGCGCGTTGGACGGTCGTCGAAACGATCGTCATGCGGTCTTGACCAGGCAGGACGTCCAGGGTGCGTCCGCCGGGCGCAACGGCGCGGGTCATCTTCATGCGCGGCATCTCGACCACATGGCGGGCGCGCAGGACCTTTCCAGGAGTGAAACCCAGCAGTTGGATGGCGAACTCAGCCCCATCGGGAAGGCGCAAGCTGCCGCGACCGCCCACCGGCAGGATCAGGGTCTGGTCGCGCACCAACACAAAGCTGTTGTAATCCTTTTGGAAAACACGAAGTTCTCTCTCCAGATCACCCAACCTCGGGTCCATTTTGGGGGTGGCCGCGCGCGTCGCCTCGACCACCCGCACAGCAAACGCCGCTCTGTCGGGCAGGGGCGCGTTCTCAGCCTGCGCAAACGCTTGGGCCGCCCACAGGACACCCACCGCGCAGACCAGCATCCACAGCCGCTTGCTCATCCTGCCCCCTGCTCTTCAGGCTGGAAGTGCCAGATGATGGTCGCTCCGCCCTGCTCGGTCGGGCTGACCATGACGGTGCCCGACTCGATCTCCATGTCCTCGATGATGACCGACGGCTCCGACGGGTCGCCATTCGCTACCGTGGGAGGAACCACCGCCACCGCCCGATCTGCCGGCTGGGTCGCTTCCTCGCTGAGCCGAGAGGTCGAAGACGCCACGATCCAGATCGCCGCCGCCGCCGCCATGCCCGCGACAAGACTGACCTTTCCGAAGCCGAACCCGCGCAGCCACGCGATGACGCCTCGCGGCTCGTCTGACGGCACGGCTGACGCGGGGGCGTCGGCGGGCAGCTTCATCATGACCCGACCGCGCACCATGCCCAAGTCGGCCTTGACCGGAGCTTCGAGAATCCTCTCGCGCAACGCGACCTTGGCGCTCGACCAGTCGTCCGCAACCGCGCGAGCCACCGGCGACGTCGCCAGCAGCGCCTGCGCTCGGGCCAACGGCTCGGGCTCGCCCTGCAGCTCGCCGTCGACGTACAACAGCACGAGCTCGAGCTCGGTCTCGTTCAGTTCTCCAGGCGAACCCGGAGGGACCACCTGACGATCGTCAGCCATGGGACGCCTCCTCGCGGTAATCTTCCAGCTGTTCCTGCAAACGGCGGCGCGCATAGAACAGTCGGCTCATGACGGTGCCCTTGGGAATGCCCATCTCTTCCGCGATCTCCTGATACGAGTAGCCGTGCACGTCGCACAGCAGCACGCACTGGCGCATCGTCTCGGGCAGCGTATCGAGTGCCGCGCTCAGTCGCTCGCCCAGCTGCGATCGCGCCTGCTGGGTAAACGGCGACGCGCGGCCCCAAGTACCGACGGCCGGAAGGTCGCCTTCCTCCAGCGCTTCTACGCTCAGGTGGTCGTCCAGCTCACTGGCACGCCGGATGCGACGGCGGCGGATGCGGTCGATGCAGCCGTTCGCAGCAATGCGGTAGACCCAAGCGCGGAAATTCGAGTCGGGCCGGAAAAGCTCGAGCTTCGTGTAGGCCTTCAGGAAGGTGTCCTGAACGACGTCCATCGCGTCCGCCTCGTCCCTCAGGTGCGCCATGCAGAGGTTGAACACCGGCCGCTTCAGCCGGTCGACCAACTCGCCGAACGCCGCCTTGTCACCCGTCAGGGCAGCCGAGACCAGTTGTTGTTCGCGCTCGTCCGTCACGCCAACTCCGGTCCATGGCTTGGCAACGCACCACGCCGCGGAAGATTCACCTGTCCCCGACCGGGAAATCGGCGTGCCGCTCGAGGCGATGGGCTCGGGGCGAAGCCGCGGCAACCGGGCAACAGGTGTGCGAACATGCGGCCTTGCACCTGCTCTGTCAATCGCAGCGCAAGGATGGCGCGCGAGGTCAGGCGAGGTCGGCGAGCAGCAGACCCGGATTCTCCAGCAGGTCCTTGATCCGCTGCACGAACGCGGCTCCGACGTGGCCGTCGATCAGGCGGTGGTCGAACGAGCACGTCATGTACATGCGCTCGCGAATGACGATCTGGTCGTCAATGACCACCGGGCGCTTCTCGACCTTGTGCAGGCCCAGGATCGCCACCTCCGGGTAGTTGATGATCGGTGTGGCGAACATGCCGCCCAGCTTGCCCAAACTGGTGATGGTGAAGGTCGAGCCCGACATCTCGTCCAGCTTCAGCGTGCCCGCGCGCGCGCCGTCGCCGATGCGCTTCACCTCAGCCGCGAGCTCGCGCAGGGTCTTGCGGTCGACGTCGCGCACCACAGGCACGACCAGCCCCGGTTCGGTGGCCACCGCGATACCCACGTGGTAGCGGCGCTTCACGACGATCTCGCCCGCCGCCTCGTCGATCGACGCATTCAGAAGCCGGAATTCCGGGTCCCGCAGCGCCTGCACTGCGGCCTTGACGACAAACGGCAGCAACGTCGTCTTCAAGCCACGCTCCTCCAACTGGCCGCGCAGGGCGTTGACGGCGGTGAAGTCGACCTCGTCGACGTAGGTGAAGTGCGCCGCGTGGTCCTTGGACTCGCGCATCTTCTGCAGGATCTTGCGGCGCAGGCCACGCAAGGCGATGCGTTCCTCGTCCGGGCCACGGTCGATCGTGGTCGGCGTGGGTGCCGAGCGTGTGGCGGGGGCGGCAGGCGGCTTTGCCGCGGCGAGCTCGACGTCCTGACGCGTGACGCGACCGTTGTCGCCGGTCGGCTTGAGGTGGGCGAGGTCGACACCCAAGTCGCGAGCGAGCTTGCGCGTGGCGGGGGCGGCGCGGACCTGGCCAGCGGCACCTTCGTCCGTTTCATCTTTGGCGACAGCAACTTGTGGAGCAGCGGGAATCGGTGCCGGCTTGGGTATGTCGACGACCACCGCCACGGGCACTTTCGCCGGGTCGAGCTGCACGGGTGCGGCGGACGTCGGCTCACTGTCGGCAAGCGTGACGACCACGGCCCCGACGGGAACCATGTCGCCCTCCTTGAAGTGACGGCGAGCGACGACCCCCTTGCGCGGCGACGGAATCACGGCGCTGACCTTGTCGGTCAGGATCTCGAACATCGGTGCGTCTTCCTCAAGCTGCTGCCCCTCGTCCACCAGCCAGCGCACCAGCTCGCCCTCGACGACGCCTTCACCGATGTCCGGCAACTTGAATTCGAACGCCATCAAAACCTCCTGGACCACTGAGATGCGGGACCGACGCCTTCGGGAGCGGATCTGGCGGCGATTCGGTTGGCCAAGCTAACACGGCAGTCGATCGCGGCAAGCGGCGGCAGGCGATCGTGGCAAGCCCCGCGCGGACAGGCGAGGCTGTCGTCAAAAACGCCAATCAAATCAAATGCATATCAACTCGGTCGGTGGAACGACCGACGCCGACGTGGCCAGCCGAAGCTGGTTCATCGCCCATAACCATGCGGAACTTCTCACGTCTCCAACTTGTCACAGAACCGCCCCATGGTCGCCACCTAACGCGCGTATGTTCTGGCCATCACAACAAGAACGGCACTCGACCCAAGAAAGGAGTCGCCCCATGGACACGACGCTCTCTACGCCCCACCGCACCCTCTGGCAGCCGTCGAAACTCGACATCGCGCTGGTGGTGCTCATCGTCGCCGCGATTTTCATTCCCGCGTGGCTGTCGACCCCACACGGGACGAGTCAGGCTCGCCCAATCGAGGTCGTGCTGACCGATGACAGCCTGGTGCTGGTCGACAACCTGCCGGTCACCCGCAACGATCTGGTCGGACACCTCAAGGTGCTGCGCCAGCAGGAGCCCGACCGGCGCGTCGTCGTGCGGAGCGCCGAGCACGTCAAGTTCAACCGCGTGCGATCTGTGCTGGCTGAGGTCGAGGGCGTCGGCTTTCCGCACGTCTCTCTGCGGACGCAGGACATGCCGATCGACTGACCCGCTGCAGCTCGCCACGCTGCTGTCCGGCCCCGGTGCCGGGGTTGCCTCTCGCCGTCGCGCTGGCCTATAAGGCCGCCCGACCCCCGACGCCGAGGCACTCCCATGAGCGACCGCTACTTCGACCCTTGGACCAAGCACACGTTCCTGACCTACACGGTCACCAAGCGCCTCGAGTCCTTCGAGACGCCGTACCAGACGATCGAGGTCTTCGAGACGGAGGACTTCGGGACCGTGCTGACCTTGGGCGGCGTCACCAACGTCACCGACCGTGACGAGAGCGGCTACCACGAGATGCTGGCCCACGTGCCGCTGCTGGCCCACCCGAACCCCAAGCAGGTCCTGATCATTGGCGGGGGCGACGGCGGGACGCTGCGCGAGGTGTTGCGCCACCCCGAGGTCGAGCGCGCCGTGCTGTGCGACATCGACGGCGAGGTGATTCGCGTGTCGCGCCAGTACTTTCCGCAGTGCGCCTCGGCCCTGGACCATCCGCGGGCAGAGGTGATCGTCGGCGACGGGCTGGACTACGTGGCGCAGGCAGCGGCACGGGGTGAGCGGTTCGACGTGATCCTGATCGACTCGACCGACCCCGTGGACGCCGCTGTGGGCCTGTTCACCGAACCCTTCTACCGCCAGTGCGCGCAGCTGCTGGGCGACACGGGGATCTTGGTGCCGCAGAGCGACTCGCCCGTGTTCTATCTGGACCGGGTCGAGCACGTGTACGGCACGCTTTCGACGGTATTCGCCAAGACTTCTCTGTACTTGGGTCAGGTCGTCGGCTATCCCGGCGGCTTCTGGGCCTACACGGCAGCCAGCCAGACCGTCGACGTCAAGGCGGCCGCGCCAAACGCTCTGGAGCGCATCGCGAAGCTGGAACCCCAGCTGCGTTATGCGAACCGTGACCTGATCCGTGCGGCATTTGCCCTGCCCACCTATGTCGCGCGCCGCCTGCGACACGATCCGCCTACCGCCCTGCCCGGTATCGGCGACGACCCCAAGGCCTTCGGGGTTTAGAAGCCAACAGTTCGACCGGGAGTCCGCCATGCCAGGCCGCATCCTGATCGTCGAGGACGAGACCGACCTTGCCCGCACGCTGGTCTACGCCCTAAACCGTGAAGGGTTTCAGGCTGCCCACTCGGTCACGGGTCAGGGAGGGTTGGACCTTGCGCAGGGCGAGCCGGCGTTCGATCTCGTGTTGCTCGACCTGATGCTGCCCGACATGCCGGGCACTGAGGTGTGCCGACAGCTGCGTGCCGACCCGCGCACCCGTGACGTCCTGGTGTTGATGCTGACGGCGCGCGGCGAGGAGATCGACCGCGTGGTCGGTTTCGAGGTGGGCACGGACGACTACCTGGTCAAGCCGTTCAGCGTGCGAGAGCTAATCCTGAGGATCCGCGCGCTGTTGCGACGTGTGCAGGCCGCCACTCCGACCGAGGGCAAGCTGGCTTGGGGGCCGCTGCGCTTGGATCTGGACGGCCACCGCTGCTGGCTGGACGGCGAGGTGGTGCCGCTGACGGCAGTCGAGTTCAAGCTGCTGGGTCGCCTGATGGCCCGCCGAGGCAGGGTGCAGACCCGTGCCATGCTGGTCGACACGGTGTGGGGCAGCGAGAGCGACATCGGCGAACGCACCGTCGATGCCACCGTCAAGCGATTGCGCGAGAAGCTGGGACACGCGGGGGCCTTCGTCGAGACCCTTCGCGGTGTGGGCTATCGGTTTGTGGACCAAGCGGAGGGAGCCCCGTCGTGACGTCGACCGCCCGGCGCGCCCTGATTGCGGGTACTGCACTCGGTTGCACGGCCTTGGGCGTGGGCGTCGCTGCCGTCAGCGACGCTGCGGTGCCAGGGTGGGCGTTTGCCGTGGCGCTGGGGCTCGCGGCGCTGGTGGGGACGGGCCTCATCGTGCTGGTCGAGCGCCCGTGGAACCAACTGGCGCATCGGGCTCGCGAACTGGGCATCGTGCCTAGAGAAAGCGGCTTCGCCGACGGAGCGGAGGCCGCGGTCGCGGCGGCGCTGGAGGATCTGGCGGCGGCCCACGGCGAAGGTCGCAGCGATCTGGCAGCCGAGCGAGAGCGTTTCGCATCGGTGCTGGAGGGCATGCGTGAGGGTCTGATCGCGCTGTCGCCGTCTGGCGAAATCCTGTTGTGCAACCGCCCCGCGATGACACTGCTGGGCTGGACCGCATCGCCGATCGGCGAGCCTCTGGTGTCCCTGCTGCGGGTGCCGGCGCTGCATGAACGGCTGCTGGTCGGCGCGGGCTCCGGTCCGGACGGATTGGCCACCCCAGCAGCGGGCGACGTGGAATTGGCCATGGCGGACGGGCGGTTGGTGCAGGCCAGCGTGCAGGTCTTGGGGCGCGCCGGCCTGGGCAACCTGATCGTGCTGCGCGACGTCACCGGCCTACGCAAGCTCGAGACGATGCGCCGCGACTTTGTCAGCAACGTGTCGCACGAGCTGCGAACGCCCGTCGCTACCATCCGCGCCGCGGCGGAGACCATGCTGTACGGAGCGCTGGAGGAACCCGAGGTCGCCCGCGACCTGACCGAGACCGTGCTGCGTCACGCCGAGCGACTGTCGCGCCTGCTGTCGGACATGCTGGACCTGTCGCGCATCGAGGCTGGCGCCTACGAGCTGGACCTCGTGTCCGTGCCGGTCGCCGAGCGTCTGGCCCACGCGGCGCGGCTGCTCGAGGAGACCACGCTCGCCCGTCGGCAGAAGGTCACCGTCACCGTGGATGGGCGACCGGCGGCCCGGGGCAGCGCGGCGGCCATCGACCAGATCCTGTTCAATCTGTTGGACAATGCCAGCAAGTATACGCCGGAAGGGTCTCGGCTGGAGCTGACGGCCAAGCTGACGACCGGCGACCGGCTGCTGGTGCGGGTGGCGGACGACGGCCCCGGCATCCCCTTGCATCAACGTGAGCGGATCTTCGAGCGGTTCTATCGCATCGACGCGGGGCGTTCCCGGCAGCTGGGCGGGACGGGCCTGGGTCTGTCGATCGTCAAGCATCTGGCCGAGGCGATGGGCGGCCGTGTCGGTGTGGCGGGAAACGAACCGCGCGGGGCGGTGTTCTGGCTCGACCTGCCTTCAGCCGAAACCGGCGGGTCGGCAACAGACGCGCTGGAGAGCTCCGCTGACCGCAACGAGCCGGCTGGCGGCGGCAGGTTCGGAGGCTAGGGGTCCGGAATCGGCTGAAACAGTCCCAAGCCCAGTCGATGCTCGATGACCTGGGCGCAACCTGTCGCAACGCGGACGCTATCTGCGGCAACCGGATGCTCGCCGTAACGCGCCGCCACCTGATGCAGGGCGGACAGCGTGGCGCGCATGGTCGACTCGCGGGTCAGGATGCTCTCTGAGTTGCGGTCGTACTGGGGCAGCATCAGCCGAAACCCGACACCATCGCGC
>JBMOIG010000100.1:0-16898 GCA_049317445.1 Myxococcota bacterium
TCAACAACACCACCGACGGCCAGGTCGTCGCCTGGTCGGTCAACCTGCAGACCCTGTCGAGCAAGAAGATCCAGATCAAGGGCGACCTGATCGTGGATGGCGCGACCACCATCGGCGGCGACCTGAAGGTCACGGGCAAGATCACCAGCGGCTCGGGCGGTAACTACTACATCGCCCCGGCCGGCACCTCGTTCTACCGCTGGAACGTGTGGAACAACTACGACTACCAGTGGGGCAACTGGTACTGGAGCAACGACACGTCGTTCACCGGCGGCATCAACCCGTCCGGCTGGTCGGATGGCGGCTCTACTGCAGTCAACCTGTCTGCGGACAAGAACCTGCTGCGCACGCTGTTCAACCAGAAGGCGTGGGCCGGCCAGATGGCGATGGTCTACGCACAGAACTTCATCACCTGGAACAGCTCGACCGACGGCCGAACCGTGGGCGCACTGTTCCGCATCAAGAACTCGACGGCCAGCAACATCAACTGGACGGTGCGGTACTTCTACACGTCGTACGGCGGCTGGGGTGAATACGCGGGCTGCGCCCTGAACGGAACCAACGTGTTCAGCACCAGTGGCACCTGCTATCCCGGCAGCTGCAGCAACGACATTACCATGGCGATTCCAGCCAACCGGACCAGCACCTTCATCTGCACCAATGGCTCGAGTCCCGCCACCGCGCCGAGCTGGTGGATGTGGAAGACGTGCGCGATGGCGTTTGGCAACAACAGCCTGAACCTGTCGGCCGGCTTGGCGTTCGTCGACGACTTCGACACGGCAATCGGCGGCTGGGAGCAGTAGCAGACTCGCCGCAGTTCCGGCGCCCGCGAAACGACTCGGGCGCCTGAACTGCCGGCATCTCTTCCTTGCATGTCAGGGTTCTGACGGACGCGAACGGCACTTGCTGCCGGGTCTCGGGTCAACCCGCTGCGTCTTGCTTGGCTCCGCCTGCCGACCAGCGCTTCGAGGCCAGCCGGGCCAGCATCTCCGCCGCCCATAGGTCATAGCGGTCCGCCAGAATGGCCTCTCGCGCTGCCCGCACCAACTGCAGGTAGAACGCGAGGTTGTGGATCGTCAGCAGCGTCCCAGCCGTCGGCTCGCCCGCGATGAACAGGTGCCGCAAGTACGAGCGACTGGTGGTCCGGCAGACCGTGCATGTGCAGTCGGGGTCCAAGGGGCCGTCGTCGTCGAAGAACTTGCGGTTCTTGATCGAGAGCTTGCCGTCGTGGGTAAAGACCATGCCGTGGCGCGCGTTGCGGCTGGGCATGACGCAGTCGAACTGGTCGATGCCGTAGCCGATGCAGTGGATCAGGTCCTCTGGCGTGCCGACGCCCATCAGGTAGCGCGCCTTGTCCGCTGGCATCTGGCGGGCGGTGTGCTCGCACGCCTGATAGGTCAGGTCGATCGTCTCTCCCACCGACAACCCGCCGATCGCAAAGCCTTCGCACGCGTCCTGGGCACAGATCTCCTCGACGTGCTGGGTGCGCAGGTCCAGATCCACGCCGCCCTGCACGATGCCGTAGAGCGCACAGTCGTCCTGCCGGCGCCGCGCAGCGATGCACCGGGTCAGCCACGCGGTCGTGCGCCGCATCGCCGTCTGGATCGTGCGCGCGTCGGCCTGCGCCGGCGGGCATTGGTCAAACGCCATCAGGATGTCGGAGCCGAACGCCTCTTGCAGTGCCACCGCCCGCTCGGGGTCCAGCACGTGGCGCGAGCCGTCCAGGTGGCTCTGAAACACGGCGCCTTGGTCGGTGACCTTGCGGATGGCCGTCAGCGAGTAGATCTGGAACCCGCCGGAATCCGTCAGGATCGGTCCCTTCCAGCCCATGAAGCGATGCAACCCACCGGCCTGCTGGATCCGCTCTGCGCCCGGCCGCAGCATCAGGTGATAGGTGTTGCTGAGGATGATCTGGGCACCCAGCTCCTCGATGTCGCGAAACAGCACGCCCTTGACGGTCGCCTGCGTGCCCACCGGCATGAAGATGGGGGTCTGGATGACGCCAGAGCGGGTGGTGATGGTCGCCGCGCGGGCTCCAGAGCGGGCGCAGACGTGGTCGATCTGGAAGCGATACATGGACCTGCTGGGGGTGTAGAGGGGCAAAAAAAGGGGGGGGCGTCAGCGCCAGCGCGTCAGCTCGTCGTTCGAGCGGTGACGGACCGCGGGCATCCCGAGGGCTGAGTGGCCGAGCACGAGGGCGCCGACCGGCTCCTCGTCCTCCGGCAGGGCCCAGAATGCACGCATCGGCTGACCGATCAGGGCCTTGCTGGTGCTCCACAGCGAGCCGAGCCCACGCGCGGTGGCGCCGAGCAGCAGATTCTGGATGGCGGCACAGGTGGCGGCGAAGTCCTCTCGGTCGCGGGTGGCATCGTCGGGGCTGCGCACGTAGCTGACGACCACGACGGCGCCCGCCCCCATCAGCAGCTCGCGGATCTTGGCCTGCTTGGTCCCCAGGCTCGCGTCGGTCGGCGGCTTGGCCAGAGTCTCGAGTGCGAGCTCTGCAGCGGCGGCCAGCTGGGGCAGCTGCCCGTGGGTGACGACGGAAAAGCGCCACGGCTCGGTGCGCTTGTGGTTGGGGGCCCACACGGCCAACGCGATCAGGTCGCGCACCGTCGCGTCGTCGACCGGCGTGCCATCGAACTGCTTGATCGTCCTGCGAGAACGGATGGCGTCATCGACGTGCATGGGGGTGGCGCTTCTCAACCGCGGCGGCGGACCTGGACGTCGTAGAGGGGCCGACCCGAACGGCTGCCGGTGCGCGTGAGCGTCAGCAACCCCAGGTGCAGCTGGGCGATCTTGCCCGATTCCATCTGAATCGCCACCCGGTCCTGGTCCACGACCTGCGTAATCACACAGGTTCCCAAGCGCGGATGGGCCAACGCGTCGCCGACCCGCAGCTGGGGCAGCGGCTGTTCTTCCAGCAGGCGCGAGGGCATGGCCTCCATCGCGATCCGACCGCTGCGAACCGGCTCTGGCTCTCCCGCAACCTCGTTCACCGACACGTCAAGCCAGCGAGCGAAGCCCGACTTGGGGTCCGGAAAGCGGCGCAGCGTCACGTCGTCAAAGGTCTGGGCCAGCAGCTCCAGCGACGCCGACTCGGCCTCGACCAGCAACCCCGCGACGCTGCGGCCGTCGGGGAACACCAGATGCACGCGCACCACGAGGTCGGTCTGCCCCGCCTGCTCAGACACCGCGACCCGCATCGAGGCCACCAGCGCAACGCCGGAGTGCTGTACAGGGTCGCCGAATTCCGCTTCACTCGTCAGAGGTTTGACGATGGGGTCGCGGACCAGGCCGCTGGCATCGACCCAGCCGGAGCCGATCCGGTAGTTCGCGCAGAGCGTGCGCAGCGTGGCAATGACCAGCACGCCGGGAGGAACCTCTCCGATGAACCGGCGGCCTTCGCGCGTCTCGGTGAAGATCATGCGGTCGCCTCTCAGCCACCAGGAACGGCGGCAAGGCAGGGAAACTGCGAACCAGGGAGTCGCTCGCGCGGCCCGGGGACTCCGCGCGCTCCGGCCATCGTTCGTCCTGGGTCGGGCTGGTCATGGGACAGCCAGATTGGAAACCCCGAGCGACGGTCGGAACATCCGCCGATGAAGGCGAACGACTTCGACGCTACCGCCCTGCACGCCGCAGGTCAACGAATGCATGCGGTGCCCGTGCAACCACCTTTCGCCGCTGGACATTCCGAGGGTGGCGGGCGAGCCTCTGCGGACACCCGATGCGCCGCTTCAGGCAAGGGGTTTGCGCACTATGGCTGACGTGGCCCTCGACCCCGGACTGCTGCTGACCGACCCTTCCGTCGTCCGTGTGGGCTTCTCGACGCCTCTGGGCGATGGACGGCTGCGCTGCGACCTGTGTCCACGAGCGTGCAAGCTGCAGGACGGACAGCGCGGCCTGTGCTTCGTGCGCGGGCGCATCGGCGACACGTTGGTGCTGACGACCTACGGCCGGTCAAGCGGCTTCTGCGTGGATCCCATTGAGAAGAAACCACTTTCTCACTTCCTGCCCGGCACGCCAGTGCTGTCGTTCGGCACTGCGGGCTGCAATTTGGCGTGCTCGTTCTGCCAGAACTGGGACATCTCCAAGTCGAGAAGCGACGACACGCTGGCCCGCACAGGATCGCCAGACGGCATCGCGCAAGCGGCGCTGGACTTGGGCTGCCGGTCGGTGGCCTTCACCTACAACGACCCGGTCATCTTCTTCGAGTACGCCCGTGACGTGGCCGCCGCCTGCCGTGCGCGGGGCCTGAAGACCGTTGCCGTGACGGCGGGTTACGTGTCCGATGCCGCACGGGCCGAGTTCTTCGCGTGCTTCGACGCCGCCAACGTGGACTTGAAGGCCTTCACCGAGTCGTTCTACCGGCAGCAGACCGGTGGCCACTTGCAGCCCGTCCTGGACACGCTGCGTTACCTGGCCCGCGAAACCAACGTGTGGACCGAGGTGACTACGCTGCTGATTCCCGGCTTGAACGACGGCGACCCCGAGCTCCGCGAGCTGACGGCGTTCGTGCATGACCAGCTGGATCCCGACGTGCCGCTGCACTTCTCGGCCTTCCACCCCGACCACAAGCTGCTGGACCGCCCGCGAACGCCCGCAGCGACGCTGTACCGGGCCAGAGAGATCGCCCGCGAGGCCGGACTGCGGCACGTCTACTTGGGCAACCTGTGGGACCCCGACGGCGAGGCTACGCACTGCCCTGGCTGCGGCGGGGTCGTCATCCAGCGCGAGTCGTATGCCGTGACCGGCTGGGCACTGGACAACGATGGCGCGTGCCGGACGTGTGGCGTGCGTGTCGCCGGGCATTTCGAAGCGCTGCCCGGGGTTTGGGGGTCACGGCGGCTGCCCGTGCGCGTCGGGGACTAGAAACCTTGCCGCTCGATCGGCTTTCCAGCAGACTCAGCCGCGCCCCATTCGCCCCCATCGGAGAGACCCCATGACGAACCGAGTTCCCTTGCTTTGCGCGTGGCTGCTGGCTGCGGGTGTCGCTGCGACTGGTGTTCCGGCTCAGGCTACCCAGCCCGCCCCGGAGCAGCCCGCCACTGCCCTTCCCGCTGCCGCTCCCAGCGAAATCCCACAGCTCGCGCACGAGAAGTACGCGCTGCCCAACGGCTTGACGGTCATCCTGCACCCGGATCGCCGCGTGCCGCTGGTCGCCGTCGACGTGTGGTACCACGTGGGCTCGGGCAACGAGGCGCCGGGACGGTCGGGCTTTGCCCACCTGTTCGAGCACATGATGTTCCAGGGTTCGCAGCACGTGGGCGAGGACCGGCACTTCGACATCCTCAAGCAGCTGGGCTCGTCCAACGTGAACGGCACGACCAGCACCGACCGCACCAACTACTACGAGGTCCTGCCGTCGCATCAGCTAGAAGCCGGTCTGTGGCTGGAGAGCGACCGCATGGGGTACCTGTTGCCGCTGTTGACCCAGCAGAGCCTGGACAACCAGCGCGAGGTCGTGCGCAACGAGCGCCGCCAGAGCTATGACAACGTGCCGTACGGCAAGGAAAGGTTTGAGACCAGCCTGCTGCTGTACCCCGAAGGCCATCCGTACCGCTACATGACCATCGGTCGGCACGAGGACCTGCAGGCGGCGTCGGTGCAGGACGTGCGCGCGTTTTTCCAGAAGTGGTATGCCCCGGCGAATGCCACCTTGATCGTTGCAGGGGACTTTGAGGTCGACAAGGCCAAGGCTCTGATCGACAAGTGGTTTGGCTCGTTCCCCAAGTCGGTGCGGCCCGAGCGGCCTGCGCCAGCGCTGCCCGAGGTGGCGGGGCCGAAGCGCTCGGAGGTCCAGGACCCGTTCGCCAAGCTGCGTCGCGTTCGCTATGCGTGGAATTCTCCCGGCCTCTACGCGCCGGGCGACGCAGATCTGGACGTGCTGTCGTACGCGCTGGGCGCGGGCGGAACCGGTCGGCTGTACAAGCTGCTGGTGCACGAGAAGCAGACCTGCCAGAGCGTTTCCGTGTATCAGGCAAGCGCCGGATTCTCCAGTACCTTCAACGTAGTCTGCGACCTTCGCCCGGACGCCGACTTGGCTGAGGTGGAGAAGGTCTTCGACACTGAGCTGGACCGCGTCGCCAAGGAGCCCATCTCCGACCGTGAGCTGGCGCGCGCTGTCACCAGCGTCGAGGCGTCGTTCGTGTGGGGTCTGGAAGACCTGCTGGCCCGGGCAGAAGTCCTGCAAGCGTACGACCACCATCTGGGAACGCCCGACTGGATGGCCAAGGATCTCGCGCGGTACCACGAGGCCACGGCTGAGTCCGTGCGCCAGTGGGCCGAGAAGACCCTGACCCGCCAGCATCGCGTCGAAGTCGTGACCCTGCCCGTCGAGCGAGGTGCCCTGTGAAGCGCTGCAAGTCCCTGATCGCCCTGATGGCCCTGCCCCTTGCCGCCGCCGCTTGCGGAGCGCCAGAGACCCGCGAGGCGCCCGCGCCCGTGGTGCAGGCCCCGCCGCCGCCCGCTGCTGCGCCTGAACTTGTCTTTCCGCAAGAGGCCTTTCGCGCGACCCAGCCCGCGGGCGAGGCCCCGCGTCAGGCCGACCTGCCCAGACCGACGATCTTCTCGCTGGCCAACGGCATCCAGGTCTATCTGGTCGAGCGCCACGACCTGCCGACCGTGTCGCTGGAGCTCGACTTCCCGGGCGGCTCCGTCGATGACCCCAAGGGCAAGGAGGGGCTTGCGGGCGTATGCACCGAGCTGCTGTCCGAAGGCACCCAAGCCTTGGACAAGCTGGCGTTCGAGGAAGCTCAGGCCGACCTGGCGTCCTCGGTGTCGAGTGGGGCCGGGCGCGAGTCGCTGTCGGTGTCGATGGCGACCCTGACCAAGCATCTGGATGCGACCCTGGACCTGTGGGCTGCAACGATTCGCACGCCCGGGCTGCGCACAGAGGAATTCGACCGCCTGATCAAGCAGCGCCAGGCCACCCTGCTGCAGATCAAGGGCAATGCGTCGGCGCTGGCGGGTCGGCTGGCGGGCTCCGTCGTGTGGGGGCCCGAGCATCCGTACGGGCGCCTGTCGACCGAGACGACGTTCGCCGCGCTGAAGATCGATGACTGCAAGTCATGGGCCAGCAAGCGCTTTCTTCCGGGCGGTGCGCAACTGTTCGTGGTGGGCGACATCACGCAGGCCCAGTTGACGGCCAAGCTGGACGCGCGCTTTCAGGGCTGGAAGGGCGCGGCGCCCAAGGCCGTGAGGATCGGCAAGGCCACTCCGCGCAAGGGCAAAGTGTTCTTCGTCGACGTTGCGGGCGCCGAGCAGGCCGTCGTGGCCGTCATGCACCCGGGCCCCGACCGCAAGGCCGCCGACTACTACGACACCGCGCTGCTGACGACCATTCTGGGGGGAGGTTTCTCCAGCCGCATCAACATGAACATCCGCGAGAAGCACGGCTATGCGTACGGCGCGCGCGGGGGCTTCGACTACCAGCGTGCCGGCAGCGCCTTCATGGCGCAGGCTTCGGTGCGCAACGACGCGGCGGGCGCCTCAGTCCGAGAGATCCTGAACGAGATGAATGGGGTGCGTGACGCTGAGGTGACGGTCGCTGAGCTGACCCGCGAGAAGGAGGGCGCCATCCTGGGCCTGCCGGCGCGCTGGGCTACTGGCCGTTCGGTGCTGGGAACCTTCCAGATGCTCGTGTATTACGGCCTGCCGCTGGATACCTACACGCGCTACATTCAGGACGTGCAGGCCGTCGATGCCGCCAAGGCCTTGGCCGCAGCCCGCAAGTACATCCTGCCGACCGAAGCGCAGGCGCTGGTGGTGGGCGACGGCGCCAAGTTGCGGCCGCAAGTCGAGGCGCTGGTCGCTGCCGACGGCCCGATGGCGGGTGGAACCATCGTGGATCTGGATGCTTACGGCAAGGTGCTGCCCACGCCCAAGGCTGCTGCTGTCGTCCCTGCCGCAGCCCCCTGACCGCGCCCCCTTCGGCCGCCCGTCAGATCCGAATTTCAGAGTATTTGCAGATTCTCGACCTCGGGTTTTGCATCGCAGACCGGGTTGGAGAACAATCTTTGCTTCAGCACGACGGCACCCCCATTTCTTTTCCGGCCGCCGCCCCCCCCAGGAGGACCCGATGCGCTTCTGTACCACGACTTGGATCCTGATGTTGGCCAGTGGGTTGGCCATGGCCACCGCCGGCTGCGAGTCCAGCACCGGCACCCCGGCAGCCACCCAGACCGACGTGACCGGGGACACGACCGCTGACACCACGGGTGACGTCACAGGCGACACGACACCGGGCGACACGACGCCGGGCGACACGGTCCCCGACAGCCAGCCGGGCCTGCTGAGCTGCGGCCAGACCAGCGACTGTGCCATCGCGGACTGCATCGCCAGCAACGGCGGCGCGGGCTGCGGCCTGACCTGCGTCACCAAGCTCGACCCGGCTGACAAGGCGAAATTTGAGAGCGTCTGGAAGTGCCTGAACGACGAGTGCAAGGACACCGTGTGCTTGGGCAAGGAGTACGGCGACGGCTGCATGGACGACTGCGCCGGTCAGCACTGCGCGATCGAGCTCTCCGCGTGCGTCGACTCTGGCACGCCCGGCACCACTGACTGCGGCGCGTCGATCTCGTGCTTCAGCGAGTGCAAGTTCGTGGCCGACCCGTTTGGCTGCTGGGACAAGTGCTGGAACGCCTCGACCAAGGCCGCGCAGGGCAAGCTCGAGACGCTGGTCAAGTGCACGGACAAGGTCGATGGCGTCACCGATCCCATGCAGGCGTGCGGCATCGAAGCCATTTCGTGCATGGCCGACGGCAAGAAAGGCCCCAAGGCGTGCTACGAAGTGCTGACGTGCATGGAGGCGTGCGGCAAGGACGCCGGCCCCGAGTGTGTGACGGCGTGCGTGTCGAGCGGCACCGAGGCCGGCCAGCAGTTGTTCGCGGATCTGGTGCCCTGCCTCGATCAGGAGATGTCGGCCGCCTGCATGACGAAGTTCGTGGCCTGCGCCGCGCCGTCCGGCACCAAGACCTGTGCCGAGACCGTGACCTGCATCGACGACACCTGCGCCAATTCCGACGGCCCTGGCTGCCCGTTGACCTGCGCCCACGCCGCGACGGCCACAGAGGGCAAGAAGTTCGCGGACATGATGGAGTGCGTCGTGCCGTGTCAGAACGCCTGCCAGAACGACAAGGCCTGCAAGGATAGCTGCCCCACCGGTACCTGCATGACGCAGACCGCCGCCTGCATGGGCATTCAGTAGGCTCGCCGGCTAGCGAATCCGGGTGCCGGTGACCGTGAACTCCATCCGGTTCTCCTTGCCACCAAACCGACCCACCGACAGCGCCTTGCCGACGAAGTGCTTCTCGTCCGTCAGCTTGACCCAGTACGTGGTGTAGCCCAGCGAGTTGGGGCGCTCAGCCAGCGGCGACCAGATCTTGATGAACTCGCCCTCTGGCGCCTGCTTCCACGACATGCCGGCGTAAGTAAACGACATGTCCAGATCGGGCATCCGCGTCTTCTTGCCCACGGCGCTCTGCTCGACCTCGCGCTTGCCCGCCGCGACTTCGGCGGGGTCGGCACCATACGCGGGCGCCATGGCCTCGATGCCCTGCAAGCTGGCGTCAAGCTTGGCCTTCTGGACGGTCGCGTAGATCTCCCACACGCCCTCGATCTTGTCCTGCAGTACGAAATCGACCTCGGCCTTGCCCCCTGCTGCCGGGCACTTGAACTTCTTCACGACGTCTCGCACGTCCTTGCCGGTCCCCAGCGTCAGGCGCACTTCCTTGGGCCGCCCCGTCGACCACCAGCCAAAACCCGTGAATTCCATGGTCCATTCGCCGTTCTTGTCGGTCTCGCCGCGCCACTTCATTTGCTCGCCCGCCGACACCGCGATGCGCAGCGGCAGCCCGGCCAGGCTCTGCGTCGACTCCTCGCCCGTGGGCGACGGCGGCCGCTTGACCACGACGTGGACCTTGCGGCTCTGGTTCATGTCGTTCGCCATCTGTTTCAGGAGGTTCCACTGCTTGGCGCGTGCCTCGGCTTCCAGATCGCGCTGCAGCTGCTGCAGGACGGACACGAGGTAGCCGTTGACGAGTTCAGCCTTGTGGTTGGCGCTGATCGCCTTTTCAAGGTCCTCGCCCGTGCCGCCCATCGCGGTCGCCGGCTGTCGCGCGATCTCGGACCACAGCTCGGCGAACTTGTCGACGTCGTTCCACGCGAGCTTGACGTAGGCATCGAGCTCAGCGTCGATGGCACCGCGACCTTCCGTGGCCGCGTTGACGTTCTTGGTCACCGCGCGCAGGACCTTGTACCAGTCCTTGGGCGAGCGCGGCGTCACCTTCTCGTAGTAACGGCGGTACACGCGCTCGATCAGGTCGTTGCGCCCCCCGATGGCGGTGGTGGCGAACTTGTTCAGCGAGTAGTCGATCACCGTCACCGACACGCAGGCCAGCTGCAGCGCCGACCAGCCGAACAGACCCACTGCCGAGTTGAACGAGTTCTTGTAGGCGTTCAGGGCCGCGTCGCGGTTGTCGCCGGTCTTCAAGTCGATGGCGATTTGCAGCAGGCCAAAGCCCACGCCGGCATAGCCCGCCCACTTGTTGATCTCGCCCAGCGACTCGACTTCCAGCGCCAGCTCGCCCACGGTCGTCACGCCCCCCGACAGGTTGAACCAGTCGTTGAAGGCCTGCCAGCCGGCAAGCTGGACCGTCGGCTTGTCGTTGCGGTTGGCCGCTTCGAGGATTCGCTGCGCTTCCCCAGGGTTGGCAAACGGCACGAACCCAGGAAACGCTACCTTGGACTCAGGAATCCGCAGCATCGGGTCGGGCTTGGGCTGCGGCACGTTCAGCTCGGCAAACAGCGACAGGTGCGGCGTCCACACCGTGACCTTGCGCGTCGCCGGGTCATACGTGAAGTCGGCGGGCATCCAGCGCTTCTGCACGGGGTCAAACGTCACCGCAGCGGTTCGGCGGGCGGCGTCGGGGGCAACCTCACGACTCAGCTCGATGCCCAACAGCCCCTGCCACTTCGGCCCCAGCAGCTTGACGTCGACCACCTGCGCCAACGCCTCGTCTGCGTCGGCGGGCGCGGGCTTGTCGCCTGGCGTCACGGTCAGAATCGCGGGCGAGTCCAAAAGACCTCCCGGAATCAGCACCTTGGCCTGACCACCGGCATCCAGCATGCGGTCCTTGGCGTCGGGCAGCAGCTTGGTGTGCAGCAGCGCGTTGGCCGGAGCCGGCGGCAGCGGCGCATCAGCCAGCAGCGTCGCGTGCACGGGCGGCGGAGGGCCCAGCCTGTCGCGCACCAGAGGCACCACGACCAGCCCCACCACCAGCCAAAACACAAGGCCGCCGCCCAGCAGGGCCCACGCGCCGACGGAGATGCCCAGAACACGCTTGCCCATGTCGCCTCTTGCGGCGGGCCGGGGACGATGACCCGCAATCCATTGGCGCAAGGCTACGTCGCACAAGGGGTCTCGGGCAAGCAGGGGAATTCGCAGCGAGCGGTCAGCGGCCCCACGCCCGCGGCCGCGTCATCGCCTCCGGGCTCAGCCACTCTTCCAGCTCGGCATCGCTCAACCACCCGCGCGACCTGACGATCTCGCGCACCGGCCGCCCGGTCGCTAGCGCCTCTGCCGCCACCTCGCTGCACTTCTTGTAGCCCAGCACCGGGACCAGCGCCGTGACGATGCCGATGGAGCGCTCTACCAAGTCGCGACAGTGCTCACGATTGGCGGTGATGCCCTGAATGCAGCGCGTGGTCAGCACGTCGACCGCTGCCGTCAGCATCTGCAAGCTCTGGAACAGGTTGAAGGCGAGGATCGGCTCCATGACGTTGAGCTGCAGCTGCCCGGCTTCGGCGGCAAGGGTCACGGTCAGGTCGTTGCCGATCACCTGATAGGCAACCTGATTGACGACCTCGGGAATCACGGGGTTGACCTTGCCCGGCATGATCGAGCTGCCGGGCTGCATCGGCGGCAGGTTGATCTCGCCGAACCCGGTGCGCGGACCGCTGGACAGCAAGCGCAAGTCGTTACACATCTTCGACAATTTGACGGCCGTGCGCTTGACCACGCCGCTAAACATCACAAAGGCCCCGGTGTCGGGTGTGGCCTCGATCAGGTTGCCTGCCAGCACGACGTCGAGGCCCGAGACCCTGCGCAGCTCATCCACGACCACCTGAGGATAGCGCGGGTCGGCGCAGATGCCAGTACCGATGGCCGTGCCGCCCATGTTCACTTCCAGGAACAGGCGCGCGGTCTCGGTCAGGCGGTCGATGTCCTCCCCGGTCGTCACCGCGTACGCCTCGAACTCCTGGCCCAGCGTCATCGGCACCGCATCCTGCAGTTGGGTGCGGCCCATCTTGATCACGTCGTTGAATTCCTTGCCCTTCTCACGCAGCGCCACCTCCAACCGCCGCAGCGCCTGCAGCAGCCCTTGCAGCAGGAACACGGACGCCAGACGCATGGCCGTCGGGTAGACGTCGTTGGTGCTCTGGCCCAGGTTCACGTGGTCGTTCGGGTGGCAGAACGCATAGGCGCCACGCGGGTGACCCAAGACCTCCAACGCGCGGTTGGCGATGACCTCGTTGGCGTTCATGTTGGTCGACGTGCCCGCGCCGCCTTGGACCATGTCGACCAGGAAGTGGCCGTTCCAGTGACCGTCGATGATCTCCTGGCTGGCATGGGCGATGGCGCGGGCGATGTCGGGCTCGATCAGTCCGAGCTGCTCGTTGGCGCGCGCGGCGGCCAGCTTGACCATCGCAAGGGTGCGGACCATCGCGGGAAAGTGCGACAGCGGGATGCCGGTGATCGGAAAGTTCTCGATCGCCCGCAGCGTCTGGATGCCGAACAGGGCGTCGGCCGGCACATCCGCCTCTCCCAGCAGGTCGCGCTCGCGGCGCACCGTGCCCGAGGCGTAGGCCTGGGCGCGGCCGTGGCGACCCGACGAGGCGTAGAGCAGCCGCCGCTGGATCACCCGCGCCACCCGCGACAGGACCTCGATCGCTGCCGCGCCGTCCTTGGCCAGCTCGTCCAGCACGGCTTGACGAGGCAACTCCAGCAGGAGGCAGCGCGAACGGACCAGCGCCGACGTCGTGTGGTCGGCGGCGTGCAAGAGCGCGCCCTCGCCCGCGGTGTCGCCGGGCCCAAGCAGAATCAGGCGTTCCGGGCCGTTGCCGGTGTCCTTGCGGATCTCGACCTGACCTTGGGCGATGGCCCAGCAGGCGGCGCGAGGCTCTCCCTGTCGAAACAGCACGTCGCCAGGGGCGCGCTCACTGCGGAGGGTGGCGGCCACCAGACGATCCAGAGCGGCATCCGACAGCTCGGCAAACAGGTCGCATCGCTTCAGGGAAGCGCGGGTGTCCAGGGGCAGGGTCGGATCGACGGGCGGAGAAAACATGCGCGACAGCCTTGACCGGGCACCGTCCCGGCAGAGGCGCGAACGGTAGACCGAGGTCGAGGCTGGGGCAAGGGAACTTCAAAGGCGCCGGTCAGCTGTCGCGACTTAACGGGTCGGCGCGTCAGGGCTTGGCCATCTCGCACGTGCCGGGCTCGCCGTGGCAGGCGCCGTTGACGCAATAGCCGGACCCGCACTCGCTGGACGCCGTGCAGATGCGGCGCGCGCAAGCTCCCGTCACACAAGCGAATTGCGCGGGGCAACCGTCGTTCGCCTCGCAGGCGGTTGGCACGCAGCGCAGCTTGTCGTTGCAGGTCTGGCCGGTCTTGCAGTCGCTATTGGCCTGGCAGCCGGGCTGGCAGGTGGTCTCGCCGCCGCACACGCAGGAATCCGACCGCCAGATGCACACGTAGGTGGGGTCGACGGCCTGGCACTCCGCGTCGGTCGCGCAGACATCGTCGGGCTTCATGCAGATGCCACAGCCACCGAACGCGCCGGGGGCCAAGCAGAATTCGCCGTTGCCGGTGCAGTCGGCTTCGGCCGTGCACTTGCCGTAGGGGATGCCGGCATCGGTGGGATCGGTCGTGTCGACGGGCTCGATGGCGTCGGTGCCGGTCGTCTGGTCCTCGACGGTGTCGGTGCCACCGGGGACGTCCTGACCCACGGTGTCGGCCTGCACGTCGGTGGTGGTCGTGTCGGTGTCCTCTGCCGCGCCGAGCTCTTGGCCTGTGGTGTCGTTCAGCGAGGCATCAGCCGCAGTGCCGCCGTCCGAGTTTTCGCAGCCGACGGTCAGGGCACACAGGACGGTTAGCAGGCACGCGGCGTGGAAGTGGCGCATCTCGATTCTCCGGCCGGCGCAGAAGCCGACGCTACGGAACCAACTTATACAGGATCCGCGCGGTCACGCGCACGGGGGGCGAGCCCGGGGTCTTGTTGACCGTGATCTTGTAGGCGATGCCGTTCTGCCCCGGCTGGTTCTTGGCCGCCTGGTCGACAAACGCATTCCAGTACCGATAGCCCTTGCCCAGCTCCTCAAGGTGGAAGAATGAGATCGGCGACTCGACCAAGCTGTGGTTGTAGAAGCCGGACTCGGTGGCGAACTGGATCTGCACGCCTTGCAGCGAGGTCTGCGCCTTGGCGTCGGCGTCGTTGGCATACCGCACTTCCAGCAACATCTTGGCGTGGGTCATCTTGTCGGCGTCCAGCACCTTCTTGCGGTCGAACGTGTTCAGCTCGAACGAGGGGTTCTGGTCGTCCAGCACCGCCACCTTCTTGCAAGCGTTCATCCCGGTCGTCGCGGGGCCGTAGTCCGTCTCGCCCTCCAGTCCGTTCTCGATGCCCAGCAGCGGCACCTTGATGCCCACGACGCCCAACTCCGGGTGCAGCCACACTTCCCCGGAGATCGGGTTGGTCGCAAGGCCGTCGGGAATCGCCTCTCCCACCATCGTCAGGTCGCCCTTGAAGTGCTTGGTGTCGTGGTAGGTGCCGGTCTTGGTGTCAACGGTCTCAGCGTCATCGACCACGGTCAGCACGAGCGTGGCCGACGCCTGCGACTCCGGCTGGTCGGGTCCCAAGCGGAAGGTGCCGGCCCCCTGATAGGTCCGCGGCTCGCCGATGGGGGCGTTGAGGTCGACCGTGACGGGCGTGTCCAGCGTGACCTGGGTCCAGCCCGGGTCGTCCATGCCGGCAAAGGTCAGCGTCGACGCCGTGCGGATGACGTAGGCCACCGCCCCCTTGGTCTCAGGCTTGCCCAAGTCGTCGGTATTCGTGATGTCGTAGCCGGCCTTGGCGATGTCGTACGTCTTGCCGCCGATCGTCTTGGTACCGATGAGGCCGACGAAGAAGCGCGTGGCGGTGATGAACGGATAGTTGCCGCGATACGCGTACTTCGTGCGGGTGCTCTCGCTGCCGAAGGGCTTGTCGACGGTGGCGGGGACCGTATTGCCGCCGGTCCAGCCGGTGCCGCCGGAATAGCCGCCCGTTCCAGCCGAGCTGCCGCAGCCGATGAGGAGGGAGAGAGCAACCAGACAGACCAAGGCCACAATGTGTGACACGACAGGCGACATGCGCATGGAAAAGCCTCCTTGGCGACCGAATCGCGGCGGTGACACTGCTGAGGACCAACCTACGCGGAGATGCGCATTTCGGCAACTTCACGGGGGGAGGTTTTCGCAGGTCCATGCGCGACGGTCGGACATTTCCGCGCCGACAGAGGTCCGCCTTAGCTGCCCGACGCCGCCAGCGCCACCGCCAGCTCACCGGCCAGCTTGGCATTCGCGATGGCCAGCGCCCGGTTCGCGCGCAGCGTGCGGCCCCCCGACAGCTTCTCGAGCCGACGCAGCAGGAACGGGGTCACGGCGGGACCGCGGACGCCCTCGAGCTCGGCTTCGGCAAGCGCTGCCCGGATCCAGTCATCGACGACCGCACCGTCCAGGGCAAATTCCGCCGCCACTGCCTGACACACCAGCATGCCCCCCGGCAGCCGCAGGTCGTGATGGGCCCGCGCGATGGCGGCCAGCTGCGCCACGTCGTCCGCCCGGTGTTGCAGGCGCAGCCCGCTGTGGGGCGAGTAGAAGGACGGCAGCTCTGAAGTGCGGTAGCCGATGACAGGAACGCCTTGCGTCTCAAGCACTTCCATTGTGCGCGGCAGGTCCAGCACCGACTTGGCGCCGGCGCACACGACAACGACGGGAGAGCGCGCGAGCTGCGGCAGGTCCGCCGACACGTCCAGGCTCGCCTCGCCGCCGCGGTGCACGCCGCCGATCCCTCCCGTCGCAAACACACGGATGCCAGCCAGAGTCGCGATGTGCATGGTCGCCGCCACCGTGGTCGCCCCGGACTTGCCGGACGCGAGCACCGCCGGCAGGTCCCGCACCGTACACTTGGCCACGCCCTCCTCACCCGCAAGCGCCCCCATCGCCAGTTGCCCGAGCCCCACGCGCACCTTGCCCTTGAGAATCGCGATGGTCGCTGGCACGGCACCGGCGGCGCGCACGGCGGCTTCGAGGGCCTGGCCAACGGCAAGGTTTTCAGGCCGCGGAAAGCCGTGGCAGATCAAGGTGGACTCGAGCGCAACGACGGCACGGCCGTGCTCAAGCGCACCGCGGACTTCCTGAGAGAATTCGATGGGCATGGGGGGGGAAACTCCAGTGGCAGGGCGGTCGGGACGCGGCACCTTACCCTTGCGCTGCCTCAAACACCCGGAAGCGATGCTCAAGCTCCCACTGCATCTTCGCTTTCGCGTTGCCGTCCAGCCACTTCTGGCAGTCCGCGGGCACGGGCGTATCGCCGGGATAGTGGCTCTCGGTGACGGCGCACTCAGGCACGGGCTGCAGCGGGCTGAGCGACGTCCACAGGCTCGCGCCGGGCAGGAACGACTTCTCCAGACTCGTGCGGGCCAGTTTCTTCAGCGCGAGATAGTCGAGCTTCTGGTCCTGCACGGCCCGCATGTGCTCGCCCAGCGGGCTGGAGCGCGACACGCCCTGATCGTCGGTCGACAGCGCCACCGGCACGCCCTGCTGCAGGTAGGTGGCAAGGGGGTGGTTGGTGCCGCTGATC
>JBMOIG010000101.1:0-16604 GCA_049317445.1 Myxococcota bacterium
TTCGCGTTTGCCACCATCGGCATGGCGGGCTTCGACGGTGGCGATGCGGGACAGTCGACCGGCGCGGGCTGGCGCGGGCTGGGCAACCTCGAGGACTTCTCGTGGCTTGCCTTTCCGGTCAAGGCGCACTTCGCCAACAAGGTGATCGAGGCCTCGATCCCGATCGCGACGCTGTTTCCCAATGGAGTGCCTGCGGGCGGCGCCGACCTGCAGTTCTTTGCAGCGCTGGTGTCCAAGGACGGCAACGGCAATTCGAATCAGTTCCTGCCCACCCAGACAAACCCGCCGGACGGCAAGACGGTCACCACGCTGGCCACGCTGCGGGTTCGCAAGTAACCGACGTCGGGAATCCTTTGCACAGGTCGCGGGCTCTGACACCACGAGGCTGGCAAAAGACGCGGCTCCGGGGGGATGGCGATGGCGATGGGCAACGGGGTGGGCATCGGGCAGTGGCTGGGCGCGGTCGCCATGGGAGTCGTTGGCCTGCAAATGGTCCGCAAGTACATGGGGATGCGCGCACTCAAGCGGCGTATCCACAAGAGCGAGCAGCGCCGCAAGTCCACGGACGCTCCGACCTGACCCGACCTACTTCAGCTTGGCGGGTTCCATGATCTCGGGGGCCTCCGGACTGGCCGACTTCTTCTTCGGCGCGGCCTTGCGGGGCTTCGGGGTCTTCTTCGCCTTGCCTGCGGGGCCCGGTCCTCGCAGCGCACGTCCCCACAGCAGCAACAGCCATGCCGCCAGCACCAGCAGGGGCCAATCGCCAATGCTCGCGTAGACGGTCCTGTCCTCCAGCAACGGCACGTCTTGCAGTAGCGTTTCGGCGCCCTCGAGCGACGTCTCGGCCACCCGCCGCCCCACGGCGTCGATGAAAACGCTGACGCCTGTGTTGGTCGACCGCAGCAGCCACCGGCGATACTCCACCGTCCGCATCAGCGCGAGGTTGAGGTGGTGGTAGGGCTCCTCCGTCTTGCCGAACCACGCGTCATTGGTCAGGTTTACGAAGACGTTGGGGTTGTGTGCGGCGATGCGCCGGGCATAGCGCGGCACCAGGTCCTCGTAACAGATCAGCATCCCCATGCGCGCCTTGCCCAGCTCCAACGGTGCCGTACGGGTGCCGGGCTGGAAGCGTGACGTCTCGGGCGACAGGTCGTACAGCCACGGAAAGCGCTCACCGAACGGCAGGTACTCACCGAACATCAGCAGAAACGCCTTGTCGTGCATCCCCAGCACGTTGCCCTTGCCATCCAGCAGCAGGGCGCTGTTGTAGTTGCACTCGGTGCAAGTGGAGTCGGTGTGCTCCGGACGTCCCCCTTGGGTCATCGCACCGAACAACAGCGGCACGTGGAAACCGCGGATGGGAGAAGACGATTGCTGCAGCCCTTGCGACAGATCGGCTTGAACGTCGGCGGGGAAGGTCAGCGCGGCGTCGGGCAGCGGCCGGTCAGCTGGCAGGATCCGCTTCACGCCGCGCGGCAGCACCCACGCGGGCTGGGCCTGGAAGCCGACTGCGGCCGTGATCTCGCCTCGGCTGCCCGCGTTGACCTCGCGCGGCACCCCATTGTCGTCGGTCAGAAACACCCGTCCGCCGCGGCCAACCAGCAGCACGCGCCCCTCAGCGTCGGTGGCGCCTGCCAGCAGGTCCACGTCCGCCGGGCGAGTCGGCGTTTGCCATTTGCCACGCGGGGTTCTGGTGTACCAGGCGCCGTGTTTGCCCGCGACGTACATGGAGCCGTCCGGGCCGAACCAGGTCGCATAGAACGTCTCGACGCCCACGCGCTGCGCGAACCAGCGGTCGCCTTCTCCCATCACGACGGTGCCACCGTCGCCCGCTGCCAGAAAGGTCACGTCTCTGGGGTCGCCCGAGATGCTCCACAGGTCGGCCAGCGCGGGCGCAGGCATCCGCACCAGAAGGTCACCTTGGACCTTCAGCAGGGCGCCAGAGCGACCGACCAACACGACGGTTCCCAAGGAGTTGCGCGCGGCAGAGGTCACATCGACCGGTCCCGCACTGCCCGCGTGCGCCAGCGGCAGCAGCTGCGGTCGCGGCGCGCCCTGGCCGGGCACTTGCACTGGCGCACCCTTATCGACGACGGGCGCGGCCGGCACTTCGAAGTCCAGCTTCCACACCCGGCCGCTGCGGGAAACCACCAGTCCGGGAGCGAGCTTGCCGTCTCCGTCCACGTTGGGCGACACGGTGGCGACGCCCGTTTCGCCTTGCGGCAAGTCGACGCGCCATGCGCCTTCCGGTGTGACCGTCACGACACGTCGACCGCCGTCGATGGCCCGCCACAGGTCGCCACGCGGCGAGGAAAGGGCGCTCAGCAGCCCCAGATCGCGCGGTAGCCCCAGCCGGTCCGGCGGCTCCGACGTCAGCTTCGTGCCGTCGTGCCTCAGGATTGCGCCGCCAGCCCCGACCAGCAGGAAGTGGTCTGTGGTATGCAGCACGGGGTTGTCGCTGAACGGCTGGTAGGCGCTCTCGGGCCAGACCACAAGCTCGGCGCCCTTGGCCTCCAGACTGCGGGTCATCTGTTGGTGTTTCAGCAGGTTGTGGCGAAGCGTCTGCGCGCGGGCCGGGCCGCTGAGGTAGCGCGCCTCCTTCTCCCAAATGCCGATGTCGCCCTCGACCATGCCGATCTTCATCTTCGGCGCGGTCTTCTGCGCCGCGTCGACCTGCGGGATGCGCAGGGCACCCCAGCCCGCGGCAAGAGCCACGCCCGCCGCCGTGACGGCCAGGAAGCGCCACGCAGGGCGCCGTCGCTGCAGCAGCGCCAGAAACGGCTCTGTCAGCGCAGCGTTTGCCGCGTAGAGCATCGCCGACACGAGGTGTACCCCCCCGAGTTCGGCGATCTGGATCATCTGCAATTCCGGAGTGATCGCGTTGCCCAGGAACCACGGGAACAGCATGGGCGTGACGGCCTCTCCCACCCACAGGCACAGAAACGCGGACAGCGCGACCGGAGCCCCGCGCGCCACCAGCCACCGCCAAGCGAACAGGCCGATGGCGACCGATAGCCCTTGTGTGACGGCTTGCACGGACAGGATGGCCCAAGCGGGCACGGCGGACATGTGCCCGAACTCGCCGAGCATCTCCGTGATCCAGTGGAAGCCGCCCAGATTGGTGATCGTGCCGGCCAGCAGACCGAACCAGAAGCCTTGGCGCGGCGTGGTGCCGCTGGCCGCAATCAGCAGCGGTACATACGCGAACCATGCGAGATAATGGTGGTTCCAGTCCGGATAGGCCAAGAACACCGCAACGCCGGTGGTCGCAGCAAGCGTGACGGCGGCGGCGCGGACGAGGACGGAAGGCATCATGGCTGGTCGTGCTCGTGGCCGTCGGAACCGTGGCCGTGCGGGTCACTGCCGGGCGTCGGCTCGCCGGGCGGGAACACGGGAGTCCCCCCGAGCTCAGGCGGCAGCGGCGGAACCTCAGGCAGCCACGGCAGCTTGCCGTCGGGCCGAGGGCGCGGTGTGACGACCTGGACGATCGGCCGAAGGAACAGCAGCGCCTTGGCCGGCCGCGGGAAGCGCATCGACTCGCCCTGCAGCTTGGCAAGCAACGGCTGGATACGCGCCTGCAGCTGTTGTTCCAGCGCACGCCGCTCGACTTCGGACAGCTTGGCCCCCAGCGCGTCGCCGTCCTTGCGCAGCTGCACGATCTCGGCGTAGTGGTCGGCGCGGTATCGCATGGCCAGACGCACGAGCTTGGACTCGTCCCCCTTGGCCTGCAGCATCAGCGCGACGCCGTCTTCGACCCGCCGGGCGCTGCGCTCTACCAGCTGGTCCGCGGGGGACTTGGCGCATCCAAACAGGGTCAGCGCAAGCACCGCGGTCGGCACAAACGCTGCACAGCGCCGCAGCAAGTGCAGCAAACGGGAGCAGGGTTGGTGGTGCAGATCGTTCATGGAAGTGCGCAAAAACCAGAAGCGCCACGCGAGCACGAGTCTCGGTGGCGCTTGTCTGTGTCGCGTGGCTGTCCAGCCCAGGGAAGGGCTTGGTGCGAAAGGCGGGACTTGAACCCGCAAGGGCTTGCACCCACTAGAACCTGAATCTAGCGCGTCTACCAATTTCGCCACTTTCGCATCGGTCTCCGGGCGCCTTGCCGCTGCTCTCGAGAGGGTTGAATCTCTTGAGGGAATTGGCTGGTGTGCCCGGGTGCTCTCGGCTGGCCGCGCGGGCTGCGAGAGCGGCGTTACAATGCCCTTGGACGGGTGGGTTGTCAAGGTCAGTCGTCCCCGAAATCGCACCCGGTGGCGCGAATTCTCGGGCCGCGGCTAGCGGCGCCCCTTGCGAACCGGCTTCTTTCGCTTCAGCAGCACCGTGTCGCGGAACGAAGGGCTCAGGTCTTCCAGGTACATGTCCGCAGTCGGAATGGACGATGGAACCTTGACGCCGATGTACTTCTCGATCGGCGGCAGGTGAACGACCAGCCCCTCGTCGGCCAGCGCGACCGCCTTGCCCTTCTTGCCCGCGCGCCCGGTACGGCCGATGCGGTGCACGTAATCCTCAGGATCCATGGGCAGATCGAAGTTCACCACCAGATCCACGTCGTCCACGTGCAGGCCGCGGGCCGCGACGTCGGTGGCGACCAGAACCTCGATCTTGCCAGCCTTGAAGTCCTTGACCAGGCGCAGGCGCTTGGCTTGCGCGATGTCACCCGACATGTACTCGGACTCCCAGCCGTTGTGGTACAGCTTGAACTGCAGCCACTCTCCCGCGCGCTTGGTGTTGATGAAGATCAGGGCCTTCTTGGGCTTCTCTTCTTCCAGCACCCACAGCAGCAGCGGCAGCTTGTCGCGCTCAGACACGTGGTACAGCACCTGCTCGACGTTGGCGGCGGTGACCTGCTCCGGCTCGATGCGGATCTCGACGGGCTCGTGCATGTACTTCTGCGCCAGCCGCATCACGTCGAACGAGAGCGTGGCAGAGAACAGCATCGTCTGCCGGTCGCTGGAACAGTGCGACAGGATGAAGCGGATGTCGTCGACGAACCCCATGTCGAACATGCGGTCGGCCTCGTCGATGACCACGATCTGCACATAGCGCAGGTCCAGCAGCTTGCGCCGCATGTAGTCCATCATCCGGCCGGGTGTGCCCACCACGATGTCGACGACGCCTTCGATCTGCCGCGCCTGCTTCTCCCAGTCCATGCCACCGAACACGGCGACCGTGCGGAAGTCCAGATAGCGCCCCAGGTCTTCGGCGTCGCTGGCGATCTGCAGGGCAAGCTCGCGGGTGGGGGCGATGATGGCGGCGCGCGGGGCGTTGGAGTGCTGCCGTTCGGTCTCCAGCAGCTCCTTGAAGATCGTGATCAGGAACGCCGCAGTCTTGCCGGTGCCCGTCTGCGCCTGTCCCGCGACGTCATAGCCGTGCAGGCTCTCGGGCAGGCACTTGGCCTGGATCGGCGTGCACCGCTCGAAGCCCAGGTCCGCGATCGCGCGCAGCACCGGTTCGGGGATTGGCAGGTCCGTGAACGGCACGTTGGTGCTCGGGACGTAGCTGCGGGGCTTGTCGTTGGAATCGTCGGGATCGGAACCGTAGTCCGCTTCCAGATTGTCGGGCAGGGTCATGGTCACCTTGGGTTGGCAGCGGACGGGCTGGCCGGCATCGCGGCTCCGGCTGGCGTCCCCGACAGGAATCGAACCTGTGGCCTTTCGCTTAGGAGGCGAACGCTCTATCCTTCTGAGCTACGGGGACCTCGAGCGCGCCGCCGGAGTTGCTGCGGCACGTTAGCAGCAGGGGGCCGATCCGACAAGGTTTCCCCGGAAAGAGTCCTCCGCCAAATACCGCTTGTTGCGAGAGGACCATGTCGCCCTCCAGCCCGGCTGCACCGCTGACGCCCATCGAGCTCGCTGCGATGTCCGACGCCGCCCTTGCGGCCGAGATCGAGCGACACAACCGCCTCTACTTCGCCGAAGCGAGTCCTGAGATCTCGGACGCTGAGTTCGACCGCCTGGTGGCCACCCTGAAGCGGCGGGCTCCTGAGCACCCGGTCCTGCACAAGGTGGGCGCGGCAGTCGAGGACGCCACCACGGACAAGGTCGAGCATCGCGTGCCGATGTTGTCGTTGGACAAGTGTACCAACTCGGAGGAGTTCGAATTCTGGCTCCAAGGGCTTTGGCGGGACCTCACAGGCGGCACCGTGGCGGTCTGGAGTTCCCTTACCGGTGAGACCCCGCCGGACGCAATCAGCGTCCCCCAGAAGCGGAACGGAGAATCAGACGCGGCCCGCAAGGCCCGAATTCAGCCCTTCCTGGAACGGCGGCGCGAGCAGCGGGCGAAGTATGACGGTTGGGTGACGGCCCAAGCGTCGGAGTGGCGAGGGGCGACGGTTCTCGTGGCGACTCCGAAGATCGACGGACTGGCTTGCTCGCTCATCTATGACGCTGGCGGACTCCTGCGGCTTGGTGCCACCCGCGGCGACGGTTCGGTCGGCGAGAACGTCACGGAGAATGCGCGCCGGATCCCTTCGATCCCCGGCCGCCTCGCCGTGCCTGGCGAGGTCGAGGTGCGCGGAGAGGTCTACATGGCGCTCTCCCGCTTTCAACTCGTTTCGGACAAGTTTGCGAACCCGCGCAACCTCGCAGCTGGCGCGCTGAAGTCGAAGGAGAATGCGGGCGTCTCGCTCGGCGACCTCGGCTTCCTGGCCTACGACGTGCTGGGGTTGGGGTTGACCACCGAGGAGGAGAAAGCAAAAGCGCTCAAGGGGTTGGGGTTTGTCGTGCCCGAGCTGCGCGTGGGGTCAGCGGCGGACGGCGAGAAGACCTACTTCGAGTTCATGCGCCTTCGCGAGTCGTTGGACTTCGAACTCGACGGCGTGGTCTTCAAGCTCAACGACACCGAGGCGACCAGCCACCTCCGGTCCACTGCCCACCATCCCAAGGGCGCCATCGCCTGGAAGTTCCCGGCAGGACTCGAGAAGACCAAGCTGGTCGAGGTGGAGTGGAGCGTGTCGCGCACCGGGACGATTACCCCGGTCGCGATCGTCGAGCCGGTGCAACTGTCTGGCGCGACCGTGACCCGGGCGACGCTGCATAACCTCTCGAATCTCAGGCGCTTGGGACTGCGCATTGGCGACACGGTCGACCTGGTCCGGCGCGGTGGGGTCATTCCGCACCTCGAGTCCACTTGGGGCGGCGGCGCAGACCTGGTCGAACCTCCGACGCGGTGTCCGTCGTGCGGCAGCCCGACTCGGGAAAGGGAGAGCGTTCAGAAGCGCCCGGGCGGGGAGGAAGTTCGCACGCAAGTGCTTCTGTGCACGGCGCCCGACGCGTGCGTGACCGCAGTGCGGCGACAGTTGGTTCATTACTGCGCGGCCCTGGACATGCGTGGCTTTGGCGACAAGGTCGTCGAGATGCTCCACGAGAGCGGCTTGGTGACCGACCCTGTTGACTTGTACCGACTTACGGCCGGTGACATCGCAGCGCTGCCGGGGATGGGCGAGCTCTCGGCTGCCAACCTGCTCGCTGAAGTCGAGAAGGCGCGGCGAGTTGAACTCGCGCGATTCCTTGTGGCCCTTGGGATCGACGGTCTGGGCGACCGCTCTGCAGCGGATTTGGCCGATCGCTGGACTCTTAAGGAAATACGTGAACTTACGCTTGAAGTGGTTGCCGAGATCCCCGGGTTTGGCGGTGGTGAGCGACCAAAGAAGCCGGACAGGGCGAAGGTCTGGGATGAAGAGAGCAGGCGGAAGGCCCGGTCGGTGGTTCGCGGTCTGGAAGCTCAGTCAGGCCTCCTGGATCGCCTCCTGGAACACGTCAGCATCGTCCGGTCCGAGCGCCAAGGCCTGCTGGTCGGCCAGGTCGTCGTGTTCACCGGCGGACTCGAACGAACGAAGTCAGAGGGCGCGTCAGGCAAGTTGCGCCGGGTGACGCGCCTGGAGGCAGAGACCCGTGTTCGCACACTCGGCGGCGTTGCCGGCTCTGGCGTAACGGCCGAAACGACCATCCTCGTGGCCAACCCGACGGCAGGGCCAGAGTCAAGCAAACTCAAGGCCGCGCGCAAGTTGGAGGCGACAGGGCGCCTGCGCATCCTGACCGAACGCGAGTTCTGGGCCCTGATCGGCGACCCGATGGAGGGACCATGACCGCCAGCAACTCCCAGTCCCGAAGGGACTTCTCGAACGGTAGCCCACGGACTTCAGTCCGGGGGCCCCGCTCGCTCGCCCTTGCCCCCTTTCCCGCCCTCCTCCTTCTAGCCCTGCTGGCGCTCCCAACCCCCGCCCAAGCCACGGCGGCCGAGACCGAGTGGACCGCGGGCGTGATGGCCGGCACGGAGTCGGCAGGCCTTTTCGCAGGTGTTGACGTCGGCGGATTATACAACCTGAGCGATTTCTGGGCGTTGGGCGGCTCTGTGCGTGACCGGCGTTTTCTGTGGGATGCCCCTTCCGGTGTCACTGCGGCGACCGTGGATGCGCGCATGGTGCTGGACGCCCTGACCTGGGTTCCCTCGCTGGGCGTCGCGGCCGGTCCCGCATGGAGGGCCGACGGACTGGCGTGGCTGGGGCGTGCTGAAGTGGCCTTGGGCTATCGACCCGCCCGCGACTGGGGCTTGGTGTTCCGAGGGGGGGCAGAGTCCGAGCTCGCGGCCGGTGCTCCCCTGCGCTGGACCTTCGGCGTCGCTTGGGTGTGGTACCGCGGCGCGGGAATCGGGCTGGATCTCTAGGGAAGCGGACTAGCGCTTGGCAGGCGTTGCCGCCCTGGGTAGCGGCGCTGCGGTGTCGTCCATCAGCATCGACTGCGGCGGTACCTCAATCACGAATTCCTTCTGGACCGAGCGCTTGGGCTTGACCGGACGATCCGCCGACTCGGCGTCGGAACCGGACGGGGGCGAAGATGCCGTCGGAGCAGCCTCGGTTTGCACGGTCGGCACGGGAGTTGGTTCGAGCGACATGCGACCAGCCGCAAAGTTCCACAGATGCCCGGCACGCACGGTGGTGAGGGTCTCGCTGGGAGGCGCCTGAGGGTCGTCCGCGGCATCGATGCGGACCGCACCGTCGGTGACCTGCACCGCGACGCCGGCTTCCTCGCGGTTGGTCACAGTGAAGCGGGTGCCCAGAACGGATGCCCGGAAACCAGCGAACATCACACTAAATTTCTGCCCAGGCCGCAGCTTGTCGACCTGACACTCCACCTCGCCCTGCCGCACGCGCAGAAAGCTGAGGCTCGGGTTCACGGTCAGCAATTCCAGCTCAGCGCCTGCTGTCAGGGTCAGCTCGAAACGACCGGGAACGACCACGCGTGACGGCGTGCCTGCCAGCTTCACTGAGCGCAGCTTGTCACCCGTTCGCAGCGCGTCACCGGCCCGCAGCAGTCTCCAATGGCCATCGACGCCCGCGAACTGCAGGTCGCCTTCCACCTCAGCGGTCTGCACACCCTTCTGCGCCGCCGACACGGCTTGCGCGAAGGTCTGCTTGTCCGCGTCTGTGGCCGATCGGAACAATGGCGCCACGAACAGAAAGACGAGAGCCGTCGCCGCAGCGAAGGATACGGCCCAGCCAACGCGCGCAGGCACGCGTGGGGGCGCCCGCCACTGACCGGCGAGCATGCGCACCCGCTCGTCGAGCGACTGCCGCTGCTCTTGGGTCAGGCCAGGTGCGCGACCGCGTTGCAGGAAGCCATAGTAACGCCGCACGTCGTCGACCGTGTCCTGACACGCACCACACCCTTCGAGGTGTGCGGTCAGGTCGGGGCGTCCGGTCAGCGCGTCGGTCGTTCCATGGGCGTCGCCGAGCAGCTGGAGCCACTCGTCGCGGCCGGGACAGCCCGGAAGTTGTGAAGTCTGCTGGCTCATCGCACCACCTGCAGCGCGTGGGGGGGCAGAACGCCCCGCAGCCGCGCCGTCTCGAACACATCCTTGCGGGCATGGAACAGCCGGGACTTCACGGTGTTGACGCCGATGCCCAGCGCCGCCGCGATCTCGTCCAGACTCATGCCCTCCAGCTCGTACAGGGCAAACACGGTCAGCTTCTTCTCAGGCAGTTTGCCCAAGATGTCATAGAGCTGCCGGCACGTGTCGCGTGCTTCGAGGCGGGACTCGCCCGCGTGCAACGGCGACGTCTCTGCCTTCTCGATGCCGACCCAGCGCAGGAACCCCTTGCGGCGGCCACGGCGCAGGTACTGCAGGGCCACGTTCACCGCAATGCGGTGCAGCCAGGTCGTGAACCGGGCGTCGCCGCGGAACCGATAGAGCGCACGCTGCAACTCGATGAACACGTCCTGCACGATGTCTTCCAGCTCGCTCGAGGGGCCGACGATGTTCCGCGCGATGGACTCGACCCGGCGTCCGTGCCGCCGGTAGAGCTCTGTCAACGCGTTGCCGTTGCCACGCTGGTAGGCCTGAACGAGCGCCACGTCGACGGCGTCCGCCTGTGTCTTGTCGTCGTCGAGGTCTTGTACCGCGCTGATCATCGTCCGGACTCCCGCACACTACTGAACGTTGGGTTGCCGGCCGGTCAAGAAAGGTTCATCGACGGCGTTGCGCGCACTTTCCAGCCCCACCCTTGCTTGCATTTCGATGGCGTACAAGTGGGTCCAGCAGTATACTCACCGCCCGCGTTCGCGGCGGTCTGGTTGTGAACATCCCGTAATTCCAAGTGAGTTAGCACGGAGTCGACATGCTTTCGATCCCGCGGCGGTCTTGTCCCGCCCTTTTCTGGCTCGCCGCCGCCACGATCGTCGTGACACCGCTGCTCTGGTCCTGTTCTAACAACCAGACCGACGGCGGTTCGGGGACCGAGACCGACGCGACGGTCGGCGCTGACGACGGTTCGACCAGCAACGGTGCACTGCCCGCGTTTCAGGCCAGCACCCCGGCGACGGGCGCCCGGGTGGACCTCGAGGGCGGCTGGGACGACGCCAGCAAGCACGTTCGCGTTCGCCTCTACGTCGCTGGTTTCGCCAACCTCTTGGGTCTTGCTGGGCACCTGCGCTTCGATCCGACGGCGCTCAAGCTCACCGCGCTGACGGGCGCTCCGGTGCCGTTGGGGCCGTCGAAGGACACGCTGACTTGGGAGGCCCGCACCATGGCCAAGGAGAGTCCGGCGGGCCGTGTGCTGCTGGGCGGAGCGCGCTTTCGCAAGAAGCCCAATCCTTACGTCGGCCCTGAGGGCGCCGTGGTGGACCGCGAGCTGTGGGCTACTCTGGACTTCGAAGTGCTGCAGCCCGGTACCCATACGATCGCCTTCGACCCGGCCAGCACGACAGCGCGCAACGATGGCAACGAGGAGGTTTCGGCCACCTGGGGTTCCGGCCAAATCGTTTGGAAGCAGGGAGGTGTGAAATGAACACCCACCTGAAGCTTCTTGCCGTTGCCGCTGTCACCGCCGTCCTTGCCGCCGGGGCCGCACTTGCAGTTCCCGTGCAGCCCGCCGCGTCGGTTGATCTGCCACCGCTGCCAGGTACCGCGTTCGCTCGCAAAGTTCAGGCGCAGCAACGTGAGGCGCACGAACAGCTGAGTCGGTTGCCCCAGTACACGCCCGCTGCTTGGGCCGCCCAGGACTTCGCGGGCCTGCCGGCGCAGAAGTGGACGATCGTTCACCAGGACATTACGGCTGAGGTCGTGGCCGCGACAAAGACTCTGTCCACGACCGTGAAAGTGACCGTACGGGCGAACAAGTCCGGGATCCAGAAGCTGGATTTCGTCAGCCTCGAAGTCAGCGATGCGACCGTGCTGGACGCGGACGGCAACAAGCTGACGGCCACGACGGAGTCCGCGGGGCAGGGCTACGGGATGCTGTCGATCACGCTGCCAGCGCCGCTGACGGTCGATCAGGACCAGACGTTCGAGGTGACCTCGCAGGCCGTACTGGACTGCAACGGCGACGAGGGGCTGATGTCCTGCTCGTTCGACTCGAGCTTCAAGTCCGTTGTCCTTGTGCGGTATTACCTGTGGTCGGCGGTTTCGTCGTACTCGCCTTTCACCAGCGACCTGCATGTCATCACGGCGGCAGACGAGGTCGCAGCCGCCCCGGGCGTGCCCAGCGGTCCGGTCAAGCTGGAGAGTGGCAAGCTGATTTGGTCCTTCGCGCAGGAAGAGATCACGGACAACGCGGGCTTCAGCATTGCCGAGTACGAGCCGCTGGTGGTCGATGCGAAGGGCGACCTGCCAACTGTGCGCGTCTACGCCATCCAGCCTTCTGCCGACAACGCGCAGACGATGGCCGACTTGGGGCAGCAGATCATCGCAGCCTATGGCGGCTGGTTCGTGAAGTTCCCGTGGAAGGGGCTGAACATGATTCAGCTCGCGAACAACTTCGGCGGCGGCTATGCCCCTCTGGGTGCGGCCTTCCTGTACGGCGAAGTGTTCGGGATGGAGCCCTCCGACCAGGACTACGGCCAGTGGCAGTCGACCGTCGAGCTGATCGCGCATGAGATCGCTCACCAGTGGTGGGGCAATCTGGTGGCACCGCTGGGGGCGGGCAACGTCTGTCTGTCCGAGTCGTTGGCGGAGTTCGCGAGCTGTCTCTACACCGAAACGGCGCTGGACAACCGCTCGCAGATCCTGGGGGACAACCTCAGCTACATGTTCACGGTCCCCGACGCGTCGGACCGACCGATGACCTCGTCCACGGTCTACTACTCAGCGGCCTACATCCAAATCATCTACCACAAGGGCGCCGTGGTGTTCGACATGCTGCGTCGGGAGCTGGGGGACGAGGTGATGCTGAAGGGTCTGTCCGCCTACGCGCAGAAGTACCACAGGGATTACGCGAAGGTAGAGCAGCTGCGGGCCGTGCTGGAAGAGACGTCTGGCCAAGACTTGGGCTGGTTCTTCAAGCAGTGGTTCAGCGGCAAGGGCGCCATCCGCGCGCATCTGGCGGCCCGCTTCGTGCCGCAGGACGATGGCACGTGGAAGGTGCGCTTCCATGTCACGCAGAATGCCGAGAACCTGAAGCGTTTCCAGCTGGTTCTGGCCATCGACCTGGCCGACGGCAAGACGGAGGAGCGGGTCGTCGAGATCGCCCCCAGTGCCACAGAGACGGTGGTGCTGGCAGAGGTGCAGGTGCCGTCGCAGCCCGTGCGCGTGCGCGCGGACCCCCAGCGCGTCCTGCTGCGCGGGTTTACGGTCACCACCCCCGGCGACGTGAATCTCAGCGGTCTGGTCGATGGCCGCGATCTCGTCGACATGGCGATCCGGCACGGTCGCGGGGTCGTGTTCACGGCCAAGAACGGCAACGACTACTTCATGCCGGACACGGGGTTCAACGAGATCTACGACGTCGCGCCCGACAACCGGATCGACATCGACGACGTCGACACCCTGATTCCCTGGGCTGGCGTCGAGGCCGAGCCCTTCTGACCCTCTGCGGCCCAACCGCGCCCCAACCCACGGAACACATGACGCTTCCCGAAGCTCCCCAGACACCGCGCCGCGTCCACCTCGTCTCGTTGGGGTGCCCCAAGAACCGCGTCGACAGCGAGCACCTGCTTGGTCAGCTGCAGCGTGCAGGTTTGGAGCCGACCGGCGATCCGAATGAAGCTGACGTGCTGGTGGTCAATACCTGTGCGTTCATCGAGGCTTCCAAGACCGAGAGCATCGACGTCATCCTCGAGATGGCCGACCACAAGGCGTCGCGGCCCGGGACGCGTCTGGTTGTGGCAGGCTGTCTGGCCCAGCGCCATGCGGCCGACCTGAGCCAGTCGATGCCCGAGGTGGACGCATTTGTCGGCACGGGAGAGTTGGACCAGATCGTCGCAAGGTTGGGGCTGGGGCTGCCGGGAGCGGGCGCATCGGTGCTGGGGGCCGAGCGAAAGCCGCGCCCGGAGTACCTGGCCGACCACTTGGAACCTCGCTATCTGGCACCGGAATCCTTCTCGACCTATCTGAAGATCGCCGAAGGGTGCTCGCAGGCGTGTGCGTTTTGCATCATCCCCAAGCTGCGGGGAGTCCAGCGGTCGCGGACGGTGGAGGACTGCGTGGCCGAGGCGCGGCAGCTGGTCGCCCGTGGGGTCATCGAAGTCAACGTGGTGGCTCAGGATTTGACGCACTACGGCGAGGACATCGGCGAGCCCGACGCCCTTGCGCGGTTGGTGCGCGAGCTGGGCAAGGTCGAGGGGTTGAAGTGGGTGCGCCTGCTGTATGCCTACCCGGAAAACATCACGGACAATCTGATCGACGCCATCGCCACCACCGACAACTGCTGCAAGTACTTGGACATGCCGTTGCAGCATGCCTCAGACGCGGTGCTGTCGCGCATGAAGCGCAAGACGAACCGGGCAGAGATCGAGGCCATGCTGAAGCGGCTGCGCGACGGCATCCCCGGCCTGACGCTGCGCACGACCTTCCTTTGCGGACACCCCGGTGAGACTGAAGCAGACTTTCGCGAGCTGATGGAGTTCGTCGAGCAGCAACGCTTTCACCGTGTCGGCGCGTTTGCCTGGAGTCGCGAGGAGGGCACGTTGAGCGCCCGTCTGCCCGGCTCTGTGCCCACCCCGGTGCGGCGTGCGCGGGTCAACCAGCTGATGAAGCTGCAGGAACGCATCTCGACCGAGCGGCTGCAGGAAATGATGGGCCGCGTGGTCCCGGTCTTGATCGAGGGTCTGAGCGACGAGACCGACCTGCTGTTGCAGGGGCGCACCCAGGGCCAGGCGCCCGACATCGATGGCGTGGTCTACGTGAATGACGCGCCGAAGGACATCGGCCGCGGGCAGATTCGTCTGGTCGAGATCACGCAGACCGGGCAGCACGATCTGGTCGGCCACGTGGTCGGGTAGGGCGGCCTCCGGTCACGCGAATTGACACCCGGCAGGTCGGCGTCGAGACTGCGAAGGGTCAGATGGCTTGACGCGTGCGGGAGGGTCGGATGATGCGGTGCGCAGCGACGGCACGACGGGCGACCCTGCATGGGATGATCTGGGCGATTGCAGCGGGCTTGCTGGCCGTCGCGTGCAGCGACTCATCGACACCCAAGGTAGATCCGCCGCCGCTGGCCGGTCTGACCCACCCCGAAATGGCGCGCGTCGGCGATGCCGTGGCGTTTGCGTCAGCGTCCGTCGTCGGTCTGACGGACGGCGTGGCCGAGCACCCGCTGACGCGCTTTCGCTTCACGTTTGCCGATGGCTCGGCCGTGGTAGAACAAGCCCAAGCGACGACCACGCATACCTTCGCAGCTGCGGGCAGTTACGCCGTTGCGCTGACCATCACCGACACTCGCGGCCTGACATCGACCGTGCAGTCCACGATCCAGATCGTTGCCGACTACACCGCCACCTGCACCGAAGGCAGCCCCGACGGCTGCTCGTCCGGCTTGTGCTCGGGCGATGTCTGCGCGGTGGCGGCGTGCGTGGGCGACGAGATTTGCAAGTTCTTGGGAGCACAGGGAAACCCCACCTGCCAAGCGGGCGTATGCGTGCGCACCGAGCTGCCGCCGCTGCCAGACGTTTGGGTGGACCTGGACGCCTACGACACGGCGGACGACGCGACGGCGACCGATGCGGCGGACGACGCGACCCCGACCGACGTCGAGGACGCGAGCGACGTGGCGGTCCTCTCCGACGCGATCACGGCGGTCGACGCGCAGGGCGACGCAGATTCGGAAGTCTCGGCGGACCCTTGCGATCCCAACCCGTGTCCTCCCTTCAACCCATTGTGCATCAACAACAATGGCGTCGCGAAGTGCGAGTGCGAGTTCGGCGTCACCTGCGAACCGGTTTGCGTACCGCCCCTGGAGCCGCCGAAGCCTCAGGTCAACCTATTGGTCGGCGACCTGATCATCAGCGAGATCATGATCAAACCGGCTCAGTCTACCGACGACGTGGGCGAGTGGTTCGAGGTGGTGAACGTCTCGAACCCGCCTAAGAAGATCCAGTTGAACGGCCTGATGATCACGGACAAGTCGGGGGCCGACGGTCACGTCATCAACCACTGCAAGGATCTGTTCCTTCAGCCGGGTGACGCCTTCGTATTCGCCCGCAGCGGCGACCCCACCAAGAATGGAGGGTTCACGCCCGGCTATGTCTACGGCGACGACGTGTCGTTCGGCAACACTGCGGACAGCCTCTACCTCCGTGCCGTATACGCAAGCGGCGGAGGCACAGTGAACCTCGACATCGACAAGCTTGTGTGGTCGACGGATTGGCCCGTCAACGGGTCGTCGGGTCACGCCTTCGCACTCGACCCCAACAAGATCGCGGAGAAGAGCGATCCGGCGAGTTGGTGTGGGTCGCAGGTGCCGATGTCGAACGGCGACTATGGCAGCCCCGGTGTGCTCAACCCTGCGTGTCCGTGAGCGACCCCGAGTCTCCCTGTGGCCGGCGCCGTCGTGCGCGATGCCCGATGCCGGCTGTTGCACCACATGCCCCATAGCCCGGGAATCATGACGCAATCAGGCGCGTTGCCTGCGCCCGATCGTGTCGATCGCGTGCGCCCGCTCCGGGTACGAGCGGGCCTCCGTGCCCGCGACCTTCCTCCCGACCGCGTGCTGCAGGAAGCCTTGACCGACACCCGACGACGCGACCGAGAGGCGGCAGGTGAGGTGAACCGCGTCGCTCACCCGCCACGATCCAGAAGACATGGGGATGAGGCATGGCCGGCGCCGCTGGTGCTGCGGCTCGTGGCTGCCCGGCGGCCGTCGACCCCGCGGCGGCGTCGACGGCCACCGGTCG
>JBMOIG010000102.1:0-16460 GCA_049317445.1 Myxococcota bacterium
TGCGACGTGCTGACCCCGACGTCGACGGCGACCGGCATGCGCGGCTCGCGGGACATCTCGCGCGCGATCGTGCAGCGGCTGGCGGAGCTTGAGGCCGTCTGGTTCGCCGCCCATCCCGACAGTCCACGTCCCCCCGAGCCAACGCCTGCGCCATGACGCTTCACCTGGGCAACGACATCGTCGACCTGACCGACCCTTTCACCGTCGGCAAGTCGGGTGATGCGCGCTTTGTCCGTCGGGTGTTTGCGACCTCGGAGCAAGGCTGGATCGCCGCGTCCCCTGACCCCGACCGAGCCCTGTGGCGGCTTTGGGCGGCGAAGGAAGCGGCGTACAAGGCTGCGCGCAAGTCCGCACCAGACCTTGTGTTTGCCCATGCGCAGTTCGAAGTGCATCCGGCCGAATTCCGCGTCGTGTGCGGCAAAGCGTCATTTCCTGTGCAGTGGGACGAACAGCCCGGCTGGATCCACTGTTTGGCAGCGACGTCGGCAGCTGCAGCGTTCCTTGCGCAGTCTCGGTGGCAGGTTGACGAGCTTGCGCTGGGCCAGAAACCCTCTGCAGCGGTGCGTGGTTTGGCGACACGGCTGCTGGCTGAAGCTGGTGTGACGGCGGCGACCATCGTTCGGCCGTCAGGGCAGGGCGGTGCACGCTCCGGCGCCCCTGAAGTGTGGCGTGCAGGAAGCCGACTCGCGCATCTGGACCTCACCCTGTCGCATGACGGCCGCTGGGTTGCGGTGGCTTGGATGGACCTGAACAACCTCGCGATTTCTCAGGATGTGCGAGTCGATTGACAATGGCACGCCGCAGCGTTTCGCGATAAAGTCCGCCCGCTCCCGCAAGGGCGCCGGAGGACGTCCATGGTGCTGACCCGTCACCCTCGCTTCCATCGACTGGTTCTGCTGTGCGTGCTGACGACGGTGGCGGTGGCCTGCCGCGGCGGCTCGCTGGAGGACCGGGTGCTGGCGGCCTACGACCCCGCGAAGGCGGTCGGTGTTGCCGAGGTTGCGTATCCCAAGCCTGGCACCGTGTTTCCCCCGGATGCTGCGCCGCCGTTGATGCATTGGACCGACAAAAGTGCGGCGGGGACCGGCTGGCTGGTGTCGGTCGACCTGCCGGGCGAGGCGTCGCGGGTCACGGCCATCGTCCGCACGCCAGAGTGGCGCCCGTCGGAAGCGCAGTGGCGACAAGTGCTTGCAGGTGGTCGGTCCGGCCCGCTTGCGCTGACGGTGCTGGGGTTTGACGAGTCAGACGGCAAGACGCACATCCGGTCGTCGGGCCATACGACCTTGCTCGTCTCAACCGACCCGGTGGGGGCCTCGCTGTTCTACCGCGAGGTCGAGCTGCCCTTCCTGCAGGCCGTCAAGAACCCGGAGCGACTCCGGTGGCGATTCGGCTCCCCGTCGGCACGCACGCCGCCGCCGATTGTCCTGACCGGTCTGCCCGTGTGCGGCAACTGCCACTCGTTCTCGGCAGACGGCAAGACGATGGGCATGGACATCGATTACGCAAACGACAAGGGCTCTTACGCCCTGTTGCCGACGGCGCCGCAGATGGCCCTCAGCCTCGACCGCATCTTCAGTTGGTCGCAATTCAAGTTCGACGCCAAGGAACCGACGTTTGGCCTGCTGTCGCAGGTCTCTCCCGACGGGCGCTACGTCGTGTCGACCGTCAAGGACCGTTCCGTCTTCATTCCGCGTCCGGACCTCGCGTTCAGCCAGCTCTTCTTCCCGGTCAAGGGCATCCTGGTGGTGTGGGACCGCGAGACGCGCCAGTTTGCGTCCGTGCCGGGGGCCGACGACCCGGCCTTCGTGCAGAGCAACGCGTCGTGGAGCCCGGACGGCCGGACGATCCTGTTCGCGCGCGCCAAGGCCCATGACCTGCATGTGACCCACGACAAGGCGATTCTGGGCGAGGCCGACGCCAGCGAGTTCACCACCGGGGGCAAGAAGTTTCGCTTCGACCTGTACACGGTGCCGTTCAACGGCGGCAAAGGCGGCACGGCAGCCCCGCTGGCTGGCGCGGCGAACAACGGATTCAGCAACTATTTCGGACGGTATTCGCCCGACGGCAAGTGGATCGTCTTCACCCGGTCGGACAGCTTCATGCTCTTGCAGCCGGACAGTCGACTGTTCATCGTCCCTGCGAGCGGCGGCAAGGAGCGCCTGATGGCGTGCAACACCGTCCGCATGAACTCCTGGCACACCTGGTCGCCCAACAGTCGCTGGCTGGTGTTCTCGTCGAAGGCGAACGGTCCCTACACGCAGCTGTATCTGACGCATGTCGACGCCAAAGGTCAGGATGCCCCGGCCGTCCTGCTGGAGCACCTGACCGAGCCCAACCACGCCGCCAACATCCCCGAGCTGGTGCCGCTGCCGCCGCTGGCGATCCAGAACATCCGCAACGAATTCACCGATGACTACTCGTACCTGCGCGCCGGTGCCCAGGACATGGAGGTGGGGGACCACACTTCTGCGATTCGCAAGCTGCTGAAGGCGGTCGAGATCAACCCCACCAACGCCAACGCTCACGCCACCCTTGCGGCCGCTCTGGCTTCCGCAGAGCGATATCCGGAGGCGATTCCCCACTTTCGCGAGTCGCTGCGGCTCAACCCCGATCAGCCCAGCGTCGGTGTCGATCTGGCCCACGCGCTGTGGTCCGTGGGTGAGGCGGAAGAAGCCGCCCGGCTGTTTGGCATCGCGGTCGTCCAGATTCCGAGCGACGCCAGGCTGCGGGACGACTTCGGGCGCCTGTTGCTGGAGCTGCGGCAGCCGACGCAGGCCATCGCGCAGCTGGCCGAGGCGGTGAAGCTGGACGCCGCCGACCCCGACCGACGCTTGGGGTTTGCTCAGGTACTGTCGGCGCTTGGCCAGTACGACGAGGCCGCCGCGCAGGCTGAGAAGGCGCTGACGTTGCGGCCAGGCTGGGCGCAGGCGCAGGCCACGCTGGTGGCCATCCGGTCCCTGCGAGACGCGGCCAAGTCAGCGCCGACCCGCTAGGGCAACTCCTCAGCAGGCCTCGTGATCCTCGCGAATGTGGCAGAGCGCGGCGGGACCGCCCACCAGCGGCGGTTTGGTCGTGTCGTCAGGTTGGGGCGGGGGTTCGAACGGACGGCGCACGGGAGTCAGGCGAATGTGGCTGACTCGACCGCCGCGAGGTCGGGGTTACTGCTTCTGGCAGAACAGCAGGCCAGCGAAGGGCGGAAGGTGCTGCGCCCAGCCCGTCCAGCCGTCGTTGGCGCCCGGGGCCAGATCGGACTCGCCCTGCCAGCCGAAGCCGGTCTGGCTCATCTCGTAGCAGCCGTATTGGCAGGTCGTGTTTCTTCCCATGCCGCCTGAGGCGTACCGCCGCCAGGTGTGCGAGCCACCCGCGGCGCCGAGCGTGACGCTGTTGCCGTAGGGCAGGTTACCCACACCCATCGGGAAGCGGCCGCGCACGTCTGGCGTCGAGTTGCCACCGTCGGCAGCGACCCAGCCGGTCGGGCACGCAGCCAGGTTGAACGGCATCACGGTGCCGGCCGGGAACAGCCCGCCCTCGCCCAGCGTCAGCGAACCCTTCACGCTGAGGTCGCCCTTGAGCTGGATCTTCTTGGTCGACAGCGTCTCCAGCGAGACCTTCCAGCTGACAATCTGGCCGTCGGTCGTATTGTTCAGGTACTTGCCGTCGATGGCCGTCAAGATCCAGTTGCCCTTCGGGTTCTTGCCGATCCATGAGGTCAGGTCGCCGCTGACGGTCTTGGTCAAGTCCGGGTAGCTGGTGTCGATGGTCGCGCCGGCGCTGCCCGTCTTGGAGTGCAACACGTGCTTGGTGCCCGCGGGGTCGATCAGGTTGACGACAACGCTGGAGATGGCGCTGTTGGTCACTTTGACTGCGATGGTCAGCTTGCGGGCGATGCCGATGTCGCCCACGGTGATGACGTCCGACACGCCGATGGGGTTGTTGTCCGGGATGGCGAGGGGAGCTTTGGTGCTGGCAAAAGCGTCGGTGAAGACATTGGTCAGGATGCCGTTGGAGACCACGGTGATGTCGTCCGGCTTCAACGGGGCCGCCACGCTCGCGATGCACTGCACGGTGCCGTTATCCGCGATTCCCGAGATGACCAAGCCCGTTCCGCACGCCTGGCCGACCGACACCATGACTGGCTGGCCGTCCAGATCGCTGAAGCTGCCGGAGAACGCCGCGGCGTGCAGGTCGGCCGCCTTGGCATAGACGCCGAGGTCCGCTGCCTTGGCATAGGCTTCGAGGTCCGCCACTTGAGCGTAGATGCCGAGGTCGGGCAGTCCGGAGAGGTCGGCATACGCGCCGGTGGAGGCAACGGCGGCAAGGTCGGCCGACTTGGCCAAGTCGTCGACGGTCGGAGCGCCTTCGACGTCCGCGTACGCCCCCGACGTCGCGACGTTGGCAAGGTCCGCCGATTTTACGAAGCCAGCGAAGACCGAGGGGTCGAGGGCAGAGAGCGGCAGACAGCCCGAGCAGTTCAATGACTCGGCTACCGCTGCACGCAAGGCGAACAGCGACGACGCCAGAGGCTTGCGCGGCAACTCAGCGTCGGAGCCCACCTGATAGCCGATCCAGGCTGCGGACTTCATGTCGCTTGGCTTCAGCGGCGCTTGGGTGCCCAGCCGATACGCGAACATGCCGTTGACGACCTTGACGCTGACCGGACCCTCGCTCCAGACAGCCTGCGCGGAGGCTTCCTCGGCGTACAGTCGGAACGTCAGGCTGTAGGTGCCGTCGGTGATCGGTCCGCCGCCGGAGGTGACCAGCGTGCCCTCGAGCTGCGCGGTCTCAGGAACGGCTGCTTCGGCCACAGAGCCGACCGCCAATCCCGCCGCCACGACTGCAATCGCCAGGAACGCCTGCGTTGCCATCCTCGTGAAGAGTCCACTTCTCACGGTGCCCCCTTTGCGCCGCCATGGGCGGCCAGTCACTTCTTCTCAGCACCCGTTCATCACGCCGAACGCCAGAGGTCCGACCCCAGAGCGCTCTAGTTCTTCACGCAGTACAGCAGGCCGGTGTAGGGCGGAAGGTGGTCGTACCAGCCGCTCCAGCTTTGGCTCTTGCCGATGACCGCTTCCGCGTTGCCCTCGCCCTGCCAGCCGATGCCGTGGTTGATGAGGTCCTGATTGCCCCACCATCCCCAGTACCAAGCGCGCCAGCCGCGGCCCCAAGAGGTGCCGCCGCCGTAGATGTGCCACTTGTGCGAGCCGCCGGTCTGGCGAAGGGTGACGGAGCCGCCCTGGGGCAGCGAACCGACGCCGATGGGCATCCGGCCGCGCAAGTCCGGCAGGTTGTTGGAGCCGTCCGCAGCCGACCAGCCGGTGGGGCAGGACGCCGCGTTGAACGGCATGACCAAGCCAGCCGGGACCAAGCCACCCGCGCCGAGCGTCAGGGTGCCGTCGACGATCAGCTCGCCCTTGACGTTGATCTTCTTGCTGGAAAGTGTGGTGAGGTTGACGCTCCAGCTGACGATCTGGCCATCGGTCGTGTTGTTCAGGAACTTGCCGTCGATGACGAGCAAGCGCCAGTTGCCCTTGGGGTTCTTGCCGTGCCAGCTGGTCAGGTCGCCCGAGACGGTCTTGGTCGGGTCGGGGTAGGTCGTGTCCACGGTGGCACCGGAGCCGCTGGTCTTGTGAAGGACGAACTCCGCGTTGGCGGGGTCGTACAGCTTGATGGTCACGGTGCTGACGTCGCTGTTGGTGACCTTGACGGTGACCGTCAGCTTCTGGGCGATGCCGACGTCGGCGACGGCGATGGTCGAGCTGGCTCCGGTCGGGTTGTTGTCCGGGATGTTGACCGCGGAGGAACTCGAAAACTTGTCGGTGAAGATGTTGGTCAGCAGGTTGTTGGACACGACCGAGAGGTCGCTGGGCAGCAGCTCGGTTCCCGCGCCCTCGACGCAGCTGAGCGTGCCGTCGTTGTTGATGGCCTCGACCACCAGACCCGTGCCGCAGGACTTGCCCAGCTCAGGCAGGGCAGGCTCGTCCGCCAGGTCTTCGTAGGCACCGGTTACGGCGGCTTTGGACAGGTCGGCCGACTTGGCCATCGCGGCAAGGTCGGCAGCCGGTGCAAGGTCGGCCAACGCAGATGCGCTGGCGAACGGGCTGAGGTCGGGCGTGCCCGACAGGTCGGCATAAGCGCCTGTAGACGCGACCTTGGCGAGCGTGGCGGCGACGGCGAAGATGCTGAAGTCCGGGGCACCCGCCAGATCGGCCAGCTTGCCGGTGGTCGCGGCATTGGCCAGATCGGCGGCCTTGGCGTACGCGGCGACTTCCTCAGGCACCAGCATCGTCAGCGGCAGGCAGCCGGAGCAGTCCAAGCCGGCGGCGGTGGCGGTCCAGACGGCAAACGGCGCGCTGGCAAGCGGGGTGCGCGGCAGGTCGGGGTCGGTCCCCACCTTGATCGCGAAGAAGCCTGCCTGTGCCAAGGTGGCCGCGTCGAGGGGAGTCGTAGACCCGAGCAGGTGGCTGAACTGGCCCCCCGTCACCTGGACGTTGGCCCCTTCCTGCCACAGCGGACCGGCATCGACGGCGGTCTTGTAGAGCAGGAACATGACGGCGTACTCGCCATCGGTCACCGCACCACCCGAAGCAGCCGCCAGCGAGCCCTCGACCAGCGCAGTGGTGGGCACGGCGGCTTGCGCGGTCGTGGCGGCCAGACCAAGCGTCAGCAACGCCACGACACCGGCGCGCGACAGCTTCGACTTCCAGACTTCTCTCATCACGGTGCCCCCTTTGCGCCGCCGTCGGCGGCCCTCGCTCTTCTCAGCACCCTTCGGCGTGGCCTTGGCCAAGCGCCGATCTCGAGACCAGGTTTGACACTTGCGACCGCTATTGTTTGACGCAGTAGAGCAGGCCGATGTACGGCGGCAGGTGCTGGACGTAGCCGGTCCAGGAAGTGCCGCGCGAGACGGTGACCTCCGCTTCACCCTGCCACTGCATGCCGGCGATGCGCGCGTCGCGGTAGCCCCAGCCACGGCCCACTGAGCCGCTGCCGTCGCCGCCGTACATGCGCCACATGTTCGAGCCTCCGGTAGCCTTCAACGAGATCGCCCCGCCGTACGGCAGGTTGCCCACGCCGATCGGGATGCGTCCGCGCAAGTCCGGGTTGTTGTTGGCGCCGTCGGCCGCGACCCAGCCGGAAGGGCAGGACGCGCCGTTGTAGGAGATGACCGCGCCGGCCGGGATGAGGCCGCCGAGCCCGAGCGTGAGCTTGCCGTCGATGATCAGGTCGCCGGCGACCTCGATCTTCTTGTTCGACATCGTCTGAATCTGGATGCTCCACGCCGACACCGCGCCGTCGGTCGTGTTGTTGGTGAACTTGGTGTCGATCACCTGCAGGAACCAGTTGCCCTTCGGATTCTTGCCGACCCAAGTCGTCAGGTCGCCGCTGACCGGCAACGTGGGGGCGGGATAGGAGGTATCGATGGCCCCGCCGGACTTCGCACCCTTGTCATACAGCTTGTAGAGGGTGTTGTTGGGGTCGAAGAGGTTGATGGTCAGGCCGCTGATGTCGCTGTTTGCCAGCTTGATCGAGACCGTCAGCTTCTGCGCGAGGCCCAAGTCCGGCACAGCGATCGAGTCGTAGACGCCCACCGGGTTGTTGTCCGGAATGGCGAGCGGGACCTTGGCGCTGTTGACGGTGTCGACGAACACGTTGGTCATCGCGCCGTTGGACACGACGGAAAGGTCATCGCCCTCCAGCTTGGCCGGGGTCCCTTGAACGCAGTCGAGCGCGCCCTGGGCCGTGAAGCCGGCGACGACCAGGTTGGTGCCGCAGGCCTTGCCGACGACGGGCAGGGTGGGCGTTCCGCTGAGGTCCGCGTACGATCCTGACGTGGCAAAAGCGTGCAGGTCCGCGGTCTTGGCATAGTCCCCAAGGTCGGCCGACTTGGCGTAGTTCTGAAGGTCGGACGCGAGCGCCAGCGCGCCAAGGTCGGGCGTACCCTGCACGTCCGAGTACGCGCCTGAGAACGCCACCGCCGCAAGGTCTGCCGTCTTGGCGAAGATCGACACGTCCACGGCGCCAGCGACGTCGGCGTACTTGCCGGATTTCGCGAGCTTCGAGAGGCTGCTCGACTTCGCGAAGATCGTCAGGTCGTCGGCCTTCACCGCTTCCGGTGCGATGCAGCCCGAGCAGTGGATGGCGGCGGCCCCGGATGCGCGAAGGGCCTGAATCACGGCCGTCAGCGGCTTGCGGGCCATCGCGGGTTCGGAGCCGACCTGCACGGTCAGGAATCCTGCCTTGGCCACCGTCGCCGCATCCAAGGCCACGACTGACCCGAGCCGATGGTGGAACAGGCCGCCGGTGACCTGGAGCTGCGTCGGCCCCTCCGTCCATACCGGCTCGCCACCCACTTCTTCCGTGTACAGGGCAAACGTCAGGTCGTACGCACCGTCCGCGACCGGACCGCCGCCTGTCGTGGACAGGGCGCCTTCGACCGTTGTTGCTTGGGGCACCGCGGCAAGAGCCGGGTCACCGACGCAGACGCCGACGGCTGCGAGAGCCATGGCCAGTCCTGCGCAAGTCCGCCTCCAGTTCCACACTTCTCTTTTCACGATGCCCCCTTTGCACCGCCGAAGGCGGCCGTCGCTGCTTCACCGGCTCTCCGTGTTGCCTCTCGTCAGGAGGGGGCCTGATTTGACCCCCGCACCGGTTTCCGGGTGCTTGCGAAGTGGATTCACGGATAGTGTTGGAAAGTCGCAGGCTTGGTGCTGTCTTCGTCGGGTTGTGAGTCTTTGTGTTGAACCTGTGAAGGTTCTTCATACTTCAATCTTGCGCATGCTGCGCAGCTAGTCAACTCCATGGGGGACCGCGACCCGAACATTTCGCCATCTATTCAACCCGGGCCTGCCGTAACTCTCTGTGCCGCCATTGGAAGAAAGCTGTGTATCCGCCATCGGTTGAAGTGGGTTGGGGGGAACGGCCCGACGCTCGTCCAGAACCGCAGATCGGGGCCGATCTTTGCCCTGTCGACCGTAAGAGGGGCAACGGTGGACCCCGAGGAAACCAGTCGGACGTGATCGTGTAAATCGGACCAATTGCGTCCGATTGGCGTGCAGGGAACCTCAGACACTGGCCCGGGATGAATGGCCATGCCCGTGAAACGGTCCGATGCCATTGGGAGCAAAGGGAGAATGCCCGCACGCACCACGCTACGGCAGCGGCCACACCAGGTCCGTCAACATCGCGTCGTGGTCAGACGGCGCCTGCGCGGGCGTGCCATAGGTCCACAGGTCCACCGTCCACGCGGCCACCTGGAAGGGCGCGCCCGCCAACCAGAAATGGTCGATGCGCTGCTGTGGGTCGTAGGTCGCGGGCAGGTCGCCGTTCGTCACCGCCGCCCACTTGGTCGCGAGGTCGAAGGCGTTCTGGAAGTGGAAGCCTTGGCCGGGCTGACCGGGCTGCGCACCCTTGCCTGTGGCCAAGATCGCGTAGGCCAGACTGTCCGGTTTGCTGTTGAAGTCGCCCACGAACACGACCGGGTGCTGGGCGGCCAGCGGTTCCAGACGCTCGAGCACCAGAGGGGCCGACAGCTGCTGATTCGGGGCGTTGTTGTCGAAGTGCGTGCTGGCGACGTACAGGTCGCGCGCGCCGGCGGTGTCGTGCAGCAGCGCCCAGGCCACCAGTCGGGGGAAGGTGGCCTTGTTGGCAAAGCCCGCGCCATAACCCTGGTCCGGGGTCGGGCCCAGCCAGAAGAAGCCCTCGTCCAGCTTGGTGAAGCGGTCCTTGCGGTACAGCACGGCAGCGTCGGGGTAGTCGGCCTGGATGGGGTCCTGCGGTTGCTTGCGGTACCAAACGGCGCCGTAGAGGCTTTGCGGCAGGATCAGTTGGTCGATCTCGGAGGGCTCGCCGGCCGGGACCGTCAGCGATTGCAGCTCTTGCAGGCCGATCAAGTCCGGGTCGTGGCGTGTGATCACGTCGCGAAGCCATGGCAGGCGCGACTCCCACGCGTGGACCCACTCCGGGTGGTCCTGAAACATGCAAAACGAGCACATCACGTTGAAGGTCATCACCCGCAGTCGCTCAGGGTTCGGACCTGACGCTGCCGGGCTGGCCTCTTGCGGGGTCTCGCACGACACCAGGGCGGTGGCCAGCAGCGCGCAGAAGATGGCGAGTTGTCGGACCATGCGTTCCCCCTTCACGGTCTGGGCCCCAGCTGCACCGGCGCGCCCGCCAGCGAACCCTTGGGCGTCCCGAGCTTGCGGGCCCTTGCGGACATGCACGCGCCGGTCAGCCGGGCAGTCTTGCGGTCCAGCCCCTTCAGCGTCGGTTTCACCAGCGTTCCCGAGAGCTTGACGGTCAGCGTGCCCCGACGTGCGGACTCCGGCGCGACGGCCTCGAGACACCGACGCAACAACGCCACCGCCGCCTCACGGGCGCCGACGACCGGGGCGGCCTTCGCTTGGGTGTTCGCCACGGACTCGGCCACCCGCGCAGCGCCGGTCGGGTCCAGCTTGGCGGCTGTGGTCAAGGTCAGGCCGCTGAGCGGGTCGGCGATGCACCCGGCCAGCGCCTGATCGACCTCGGCATCCAGCTCGGGCGTGGGCACTGCGACGGACCAGTAGGCGCCGGTCTGTCGTGCGACGTCCTCACAGGAATCGCGTGCGGCAAACGCCAGCACCAGTCGCATCCGGCCGATCTTCAGGTAGTTGCAGGGGGCCATCGCATCCAGCCGCTTGGCCGACTCCGCAAGCTCCCCCTGCTGCAGGGCCAGATCCGCGCGCCGCAGCTCGACCTCCGGGCGCAGGCCGGGCGGCAGGTCGGGCAGCGCTTCTCTATACAGGGTGTCGGCTTGGGACAGCTCGCCGCGGTCCTCGGACGAATACCCCAGCGCATAGCGGGCGTTGCCTCGCACGGCTGCGTCGGTGGACCCCAGCGCGGCCTGCCATGCGGCCCGGGCTGCCGACTCGTCGTGGACCGGCTCGACCGGCGGCGTGCAGGGCGGCGGACACTCCTGAAATACCCGCAGCGACTCCTGGTAGGCCGCCTGATTCAGGTAATAGCGGCGCAGCGCCACCTCGACTTCCAGCTCTCCCAGAACGAACGAGGCCTCGGGGGGCAGCGGTTGGCGCTTGAGCTCCAGCGTTGCGCGGTCGACGGCTTGGTCGCGTGCGGTCTCAGCCGCCGTCACTTGCACGGGGTCGGGCTGGCGCAGCCGCAGCAGCGTTTCGTGGGCGTCCCGGGTCTGTTGCACCTGACGCAGGGCATCCAGCGCAGCGGCCGGCAGCCCAAAGGCATCCAGCGTCGGCCACGGCAGCCTTGCGCGCGCCAGCACCACGAACGACAGGGGCCGCGCCAGTCGCCCGGCCGGTGCGACGACCGGCGTGGGCGCTCGCACCTTAGCGTTTCGCTTGGACTTTGCGGGAGGCGGCGGGGGCAGCGACGGCAGCGGCGGGTGCACCTCGGGCGGGGGCAGGTGCAGCCGGGGCGCAGCCTCGTCGCGCATGCTCTTGCGCGGTGCGCCGTGGGCGGTGGCGGCAAGCGTCAGGCCGAGCAGGCAGACCAGCGTGCGCTGCATGGCTAGCGGACCCGTGGGCCGGCGGATCGGCGCCAGGCGTCGAGCTCGGTCTCTTTGCCCGCCATGGCAAACGCAAGGCCGGCGCCACAGGTGCAGCGCAGGTAGTAGCCGATCAGCTCGGATTGCCACTGCAAGTTGGGCTGGGTGCGCAGGATCGGCACGGCGGCGCCGCACTCGCTGCAGGGACGCACGACGATGTGGCGGGCCAGCAGCGCAAGGTCCACGGGCGACGCGGTGCCGGTGGGCGCGATGGCCGCGGCGTTGCCTGCAGGCAGGTGCTTGCGGACGGTGTTGCGGTGGATGCCGTTGCGTTCGGCGATCTCGACGTGGGTGAAGCCGGCAGCGTGGTCGGCGGCGATGGCGTCACGGATGGACTTGCGTAGGGTGGGCATGCGGACCTCTGCGGACGGCGACGGGTGCGCCAAAAGGGCGGCAACCGGGCGCTGGGTGTGCGCCAAGCGTGCAGGGTAACGCGGATGGGGGGCGGGGCCAGTTTCTTGCGTGGCGGCGGGGAGATCGAGGTCGCGCCTAACGCTTCTTGCCGGCCTTGGCCTTGAGGTCGGCGGCCTTCTTCAGCAGGTCGTCGCGGCTGTAGACTTGGAAGCTGGCGACCTGCAGACCGGTCAGGCGCTGGATCACCTCGTCGGGCTTGCCGGCCTTCACATGCTGTTCGGCAGCCCACAACGTCTGCGCCCAGTACTCGCGCTCGAGTGGCTGCGACAGCGGCGACGGGTCGCCCCATGCCTTCAGGTTGGCCGCAAGGGCGTCCAGCGGAATGCAGGCTTCGCCGGGTCGGTTCGCCTCCAGATGGCGACGGGCCTCGTCCAGAAGGGTGCGTGTTTGGGCAAGAAAGGCGTCCTTCTCCGCCGCCGGTCGGGTCGGCGTCACGGCCACCGGCAGGTCGGCGACGGCGGTGGGCACGCCGGGCAGTGGCACCTGCAGCAGGGCAGGGGCGACGGGCGCGGCGGCAGGCGGCGGCGTTTCGGGCGCCGGCTTGCTGCAACCGGTCACGAGCAGGCAAGCACTCGCCATCTGCAGCAGAATGCTCGAGAGATGCGACGTGCAAGGCTGGGTCTTCATGGGGGACTCCTGGGTCAGAACCCTTTGGTCTGGACAGTCTCGGCGCGGTCGTCGAAGGCAAGGACGCGTTCCGGCCAGCGCAAAGCCGCCAGACCGTTGCGGAAACCTTGGCTGACGTCGTGTGCGCGCTCTGCGTAGCGGCGGCCCACGCTGTAGTCGACGCAGAACACGCCGTGGGTCCAGTGGATCGGTCCGACGTCGAAGAACGGGTCGCGTCCCGGGGCGGGATAGCGGCGGCGCCAGTAGTGGCCGACGACCGTGGGCTTGCCCGACCAGCGCTGCCACCACTCGTCGCGGCGCACGAAGCGCCAGCGGCCACCCAGGAATTGGTGTGCACCGGCGGCGATCTCGACCTCGCGTCCGGACGTGACGACGCGCACGGGGTTGCGGCTTTGGCGGGCTTCGTCGACGGCGGCGACGGCGGGCAGGTGGCGGGTGGGCACGACATCGCGGCGGACCAGCTGGGCGAACTCGTCGCGCTCGGCGGCTGCGCGGTCCCACAGGCCGGTCTGCAAAAGCTCTGCCTTTACACCGTGTTCGTGCTGCGAAAACAGCTCGACGACGGCGGCCTGTTGCGGAAGGCGTTGTAGCGCGGACGGCTCTGGACAGGCGTGCACCACCTGCAGGTCGTCGCGCGTGAGCACCAGCGGCAGCTCGCGCAGGAAGTCCAGGATCCCTTCGCGCTCTGCCGGGGTGGCCTGCCGCGACTCGAAGCGCACCGGACCGCGCTTGAGCTGCGAGTGGTCGGTGGGGTCGCCGAAGAACCAGCCGTTGCCCTCTTTGCGGGAGCCTCGGAGTACGTTCAATTCGTGGTTACCCATCACGACTTGCGCGATGCCGGCGTGGACCAGCCGCTGCACGACCTCGACCACCGCGACGCTGTTCGGCCCCCGGTCGATCAGGTCGCCCAGAAAGACCAGGCGGCGCTTGGCGGTGCGCTTGTCGGGGTCGACGCCCAGACGGTGCAGCAGGCTCAGCAGGGCCTCGATCTCGCCGTGAATGTCGCCAATCAGGTCAAGGGGGCCATCGGGAAGGTGTTGGATCAGGTGCGGCATGGCGCGGGAGTGTAGCACGTGTCGGGGGTTGCGTCTGCCCTTTGGGTCGTTGCGCTGGGAACCGACGCCATCTGTCGCAGGATCGTGCATGCTCGGGCGTTGGAGGTTCGCATGAAGCACCTGAGCCACGACGGCGAGACCGTCACCCTGCACCGGATCCCGGCGCTGACAGAGCGCGCGACCGGCCGCCGCGGCATCCCCGCCTGCGCCCTGGACACCGAGACGACGGGGCTGGACGCCACCCGCGAGACCATCATCGAGATCGGCATCCGGCCGTTCGAGTTCGACCCCGAGACGGGCGAAGTCGTGTGGATCGGTCAGGGGTACAACGCCTTGCAAGACCCCGGCCGCCCGCTTCAGCCCGAGATTGCGGCGCTGACGGGCCTGACCGACGCGGATCTGGCGGGGCAGGCCATCGACTGGGTCGAGGTGCGCCGCCTGCTGGACAACAGCGATCTGGTCATGGCGCACAACGCCGCGTTCGACCGGGCGTTCGTGGACGCGGCGCTGGGCGGCGACACCCGGCACCTGTGGGGCTGCACCTACAAGCAGGTCGACTGGGACACGTGCGGGACCCCCTCGTACTCGCAAGAAGTGCTGGCGATCTGGCACGGCTGGTTCGCCTTCCGGGCGCACCGGGCGCTGGACGACGCGGACAACCTGCTGTTCGTGATGGAGAAGTCGGCCCGGCTGCCCGAGCTGTGGACCCGCGCCCGCCTGCCAGCCTTCCGCCTGCGCGCGGTCGGTTCGCCCTACGAGACCAAGGACATCCTGAAGGCGCGCGGCTATCGCTGGGACAGTCAGGGCCGGGTGTGGTGGATGGAAGTGACCAACGAGGCCGACGTCGAGGCCGAGCTGGCCTGGGCCGACGAGGCTGTCTACCGCAAGCGTGGGCGGCTGCAGGTCGAGAAGCTGGAGGCTTGGGAGCGGTTTGTGGTGGGGCGGTAGGGGCGGGGAGCGTCACGGGTGGAGGTGGTCGTGGATGACGTGCGCTGGCAACAACGCTTCGACAACTACCTGCGTGCCTTTCGCAAGCTGGACGAAGCGGTGGTGCTGGTTCGCGAGCGCCAGCTCTAGGACCTGGAGCGGCAGGGACTGGTTCAGACGTTTGAATTCACCCACGAACTGGCATGGAACCTGCTGAAGGACTACCTGACGGATCAGGGCATCGCGGGTCTGATCGGCTCACGCGACGCGACGCGGGCAGCGTTTCGCAATGCGCTCGTCACGGACGGTGAGGCCTGGATGGACATGATCCAGGCGCGCAACCTGACGTCCCACACCTACAACGAAGACGTGGTGCAGGGCGTCGCGACGGACATCGCGAACCGCTTTCACCCTGCGTTGCTTGACCTGCGCGACCGATTCGCGGCCATTCTGGCACGTGAGGACGGGACCCGATGAACTGGGGTCTTCCCGACGGGGTCGCCGACCGGATCCGGGGCGTGTTCGCGCGCTTTCCCCAGGTCGACAGGGCCGTGCTGTACGGTTCGCGCGCCAAGGGCACCTTCCGCCCCGGCTCTGACATCGATCTGACCCTGTGGGGCGAGGGCCTTGACTGGCGCCAGTGCTCGCGGATCGCCGCAGAGGTGGACGAGCTCTTGCTGCCGTGGGAGGTGGACTTGTCCGTCTTTGCCGAGCTGACGCACGCAGGCCTGCGCGAGCACATCGAACGCGTGGGCGTGGTCTTCTACCTGCGGCGGGAGCCGGACGCCGTCGGTTCGGACTCTGTCGGGGCCGGGCGCCCCTCCCCGGCGCTGCCGCGCCTCCCCCTCCCCATTCCGTTGCAGTTTCGAAGCGTCTGGTGATTTCGCTGGCGGAATGTGGATGGGGACTCTCTCGACCGGGGCGGCCGATTCAGGACGGCGCGCGCCCGCTGACGCGGCTTGGGCGTTGCCGACGGAAGATCCGGAGCCCCCTCTCCATGGCGCCAGCGCAATGACCCAAGGTCCCGAAAGATCGCGCCATGGGGAGGGTGGCGTGCGGCAGCTGGGGGAGGGGCGCGCCCGGCCGGTCCGTCGGCCGACCCGCCGACTTCTTGACGGCGCTCGCAACCCAACGCAACTTTCCTGCCGGGGTGATCGTCCCCCCTACACAGGAGTTTTGCGACCATGACCGAGTCCGCATCGACGCCTCTTGCGACCCTCATCGCGCCGCATGACCTCGCCCGCTTTGACCAGACGCTGCGGCAGCTTCGGCAGCTGAACCACACCGCCTTGCTGCGCTATGCGCTGGACGTGGGGGACCACCTGCTGGACGTCTGGTACCAAGGCGACATTCGCATCTACCGCGATCGCAAGTCGTCGGAACACGCGGTGTTCGAGGCGCTGGTCGGCGAACGGCGTGAGGCGCTGGCGGACTTGGGTCTCTCAGCCAACACCCTGCGCAACTACCTGCTGGCGGCGTGTACGTGGCGCGAGCTGCCGCCCCCGGTGCGCGAACAACTGGACCTGACCCACCTGCACCGCCTGTCCTCTGTCCACGACCCGCTGGTCCGCGCCAAGCTGGCCCACGACGCAGCGACCGAAGGCTGGAGCGCGCGGGAACTGTCGCAAGCCATCGCCGCCCATCAGGAAAGCCTGAAGACGGGGCACCGCAGTCGCCCAAGGGTCACGCCCAAGCCGATGCGAGCGTACGCCCAAGCCTTCACGGCCCTGCGGCAGGCCGGCAAGCTCAATCCGCAGCTGCAGAACCTGAATGACGCGCAGAAGAAGCGGGTGCGCGAGCAGCTGCAGGCAGCGGTCGTGGAGCTGCAGGCGGTGCTGGCGGGGCTTGGCGGGTAGTGCTCGTTCAAACGTTTGGACGAGGGG